>NZ_FQVU01000001.1:373020-746040 GCF_900129455.1 Jatrophihabitans endophyticus | reverse complement strand
CGTGCTGCAGAAGACGCTGCTCACCCAGCCCGACGCGACGCCGCAGAACTACACCGAACAGGTCGGCGACATCCTGGACCTGCTCGCGGGCCGCTACGTCAAGGACGGGCAGGAGGCGCACGTCGTCCCGGGCGAGCACGCGGCGGTGCAGGTGTGGGTCCTCGGCAGCAGCGGCGGCGAGAGTGCGACGGTGGCGGGGGAGCGGGGCCTGCGCTTCGGCGCGAACTACCACGTGAGCCCCGGCAGCGTGCTCGAGGCGGTGGACGGGTACCGCGCGGCGTTCCGTCCCTCGACCGAGCTCGACCGCCCCTACGTCACGGTGTCGGCCGACGTCGTGGTCGGCCCGGACGAGGCGACCGCCCGCGAGCTCGCGACCGGGTACGCGCTGTGGGTGCGCAGCATCCGCAGCGGTGAGGGTGCGATCCGGTTCCCCACGCCGGACGAGGCGCGCCGGCACGGCTGGACCGACGCCGACCGCGACCTCGTCACCGACCGCATCGAGACGCAGTTCGTCGGCACCGCCTCCCAGGTCGCCGACCAGCTGGAACGGCTGCGCGACGCCACCGGCGCCGACGAGCTGCTCGTCACCACCATCACGCACGGGCACGCCGACCGCGTCCGCTCCTTCGCGCTGCTGGCCGAGGAGTGGGACCGACGATGACCGCTCGGCGCTGGCTGCGACGTTGGTGGCGCGGTTACGTCGACACCTCGGCCCTCGTGGCGGACGTACCGGCCGCCGCCGTCGTCACCCGCGTGGTCGCCGGCTGACCTCGCCCGTCACTCCGAACCATAACCGACTGGTCGGTTTGTTCTCTGCTAGATTCGATGCGGCCCGTCCGCGAGGCGGGTCGAGGGTGGTCCGTGCGTGACGCACCCGGCGCGGCGTACGGGGAGCGGGTCGTGACCTTCGAGTGGATCGAACCACGCTTCGGAGCGATGGCGATCGTGCTGCTCTCGCTCCGGTTCCTGGTGGTGCTGGTCGGCTGGACGCCGTTCTACCAGCTCGGCCTGGCGCTCGCGGGTCATCGCGACGCCGCGTCGAGACGACCCGTGACCGCGCCCGCGGTGGGTATCGGTCAGGTGGTCACGTTGGGACTCGTCCTCGGCGCGGTCGCGGCCGATTCGCGGTTGCGGGCGAGCGCGATCGGCATCCGGACGCCGTCCCACACCGGTCTCGTCGCCACGGTGGCGCTCGTGGCCGCCTTCCCGCTCGGCATCGGGCTGGGACGGCTGCTGCTGCGCACCCGCAGCACGGCGGTCGGGTCGACGGCGCCGCGACCGCAGGCGTCGCAGCCGTCGCGGGCGTCGTCGGCGCGGGTGGCATGGGCGCAGACGCAGCCACTCACCTGGTCGCTGGTCGTCATCGCCGTCGTGCTGGTGCCGCTGCAGCAGGAACTGCTGTTCCGCGGCCTGCTGCTCGGTGTGCTCGTCGGCCCGGCCGGGCTCGCCCCCGTGCTCGGGGTCGTGCTCGTGTCGGCGGTGTACGCCCTGGCGGCGGTGCGCCACGGCCCCCGCTCCGTCACCTTCGTCGCCGCGCTGGGCCTGTTCACCGCCGGCCTCTATCTGAGCACCGGCAGCCTGGTGCTGCCGGTGCTGGTGCAGGCGATGTTGCAGGCCACCGTTCTCGTGTCGCGCTGGGCGCGTTACGGCACCGCGCCGGTCCCGGCCCCGGGAGCGCCCCGCCCGGCGGCCCCGTACCCGGTGGCGGCCGGCCACGGCGCGGGCATCGCCCTGCCGCCCGGCCAGGCCGTGCCCTACCTCGCGGCGCCGGCCACGACGCGATGGGGCGGCGGCGGGTCCTACCCGAACCGGCCGGCCGTCGAGTTCACCTGGACCAACAGTGTGTGCAGCGATCTGCTGCGCGCGGTCCTGCACCGTGGCCGCGGCCGGATCGGCAACCACGCGGCGGTGGCCCGTGCGGCCCGCGCCGCGCTCATCGTCGACCTGCTGCGCACCGACGTCGTGCACGGCACGGCCGACGCGTTCGTCCCGGGCAGCGCATGGACCCGCATGCCGGCAGCGCGGCGCCTCGTCGAGGCGCTGATCTCGCGGCCCACTCCGCCCCTCGAGGTCCTGCTGCAGCGCGGGCAGCCGACCCTGCACCTGGTGCTCGACGATCTCGTCGCCGCGGGGGTGCTGCGGCGGGTGACGCGCTTCGGCCGCACCCGCTACACCGACGTCGACCCCGGCCACGCCGAGCGACTCGTCGCGGCGGTGGCGCGGGCCGCACAGGGTGGACGGGAGCAGATGGACTCGGCCGGCGCCGCGTTCGTCGTGCTGGCCCTCGAGTGCGGGATCGCCCGCACCGATCCGAACACGGACCGCATCGGCGAGCTGATCAGCCGTGGGGGCGACTTCGCGCCGCTGCTGACGCGGATGCGCGCGACGCTCGAGTCGCAGGCCCGGACCGCCTGGGTCGCCGGGCAGGCGCAGTCATGCTGACGCGGGCTGCGCGGCGACGGTCGGGCGCAGCATCGCCCACCACTCGGTGACGCGGGCCGGCAGGTCGCTGCCGCGCGTCAGTCGGAACGACACGGCCTGCACCCCGTAGTACGACGCGACGATCGAGCGCGCGGCCGGCGCGCACACGACGTGAGCGGCGACCGAACCGTCCCGCTTGCCCGCGCGCAGCGTCTCCGTCACGCGGCCGATCCACCCGACGAAGGGCTCCGCGACCGGCGTGTCGATGACGTGGTGCTCGTTGGCCAGCCGCGTGGCCGCGCGGGTGACGGGGCTGGCGACGAACAGCTGCGTGACGCCGTCGATCATCCGGTCCAGCCCGGTCAAGGCGTCGGGCGCACCCGCCGCGGCGTCCTGGGCCAGCGCCGCCCAGGCGGTGTGGTGGGCGGTCACCACGGCCGCGGCCAGCTCGCCCTTGGAGCCGAAATGGAAGTACAGCGCGCCCTTGGCCACGCCCGCCCGGGACACGATCTCGTCGAGGGTCGCCGCGAGGTAGCCGACCTCGTCGAACACCTCGGCCGCCGCTGCGAGCAACCGAGCGCGGGTGCGCGCGGCACGCTGCTGCATCGGCCGGTCGCGGCCGGTCGAGTCGGCTGCCGCGCGGCCGGTGGCCGCGGCCGCGGACCGGTGTGGCGTCCTCGGATCGTCCACGCGCTCCTCCTTTCCGCCCGGCTGCCGGTGCAGCCGAGTCCGTGACCATCCTCCCTGCCCCCGTCCGGCCGTTCCGGCGGCGACGGCTCAGGCCGCCCAGAGCGTGCGGACCGCCTCGGGGATCCCGACGACGGCGTCCTCGCCGAACACCGCCAGCTGCAGCAGGTAGCCCGAGACGACGCTCGTCACCAGGCCGGCGACCACGTCGGGATCGGCGCCCGCCGTGGTGTCGGCCGAGCGCCGCCGGACGACCTCGGCGAGGTCGGCGCGCATGCGGGCGAGCGCGGCCCGTTGCCGCTCGGCGATGCGCGGGTCGCGCAGGGCCTCGGCCCACACGAGCACGGCGAGGGATCCGACGTCACCGCGGCGATGCTTGTCGCGGACGAGCGTGAGCACCGCCGCGACCGCGTCGCCGAGTCCGGCGCGATCGGTGTGGGCGGCGAGCCGGCGCAGCAGGCTGGCGACGTCGAGCAGGTTCTCCTCGGCGACGGCGAGGACGACGTCCTCCTTGCTGGCGAAGTAGCCGTAGAACGCGCCGGAGGAGAGCCCCGCCTCGGCGAACAGCTGCTGCATCGACGTCCCGCGGAACCCGTGGCGCAGGAAGCAGCGTTTCGCGGCGTCGAGGATCTGCGCCCGCCGCGCGTCGCGGTACTGCTGGCTGACCTTGGGCACCGGGTCAGCGTAATAGCAAAACGAACGTTCGGCTTGGACGGATCGACTGACTTGTCCAGCAGAACGAGCGTTCTGCGAAGACCCCGCGCTCGGATCGTCAGCCGGGGCTGACGTGGGGGTTGGTGCGGGGGCGTTGCTGGGGGTCGAGCCAGGGTGGGGGGAGCCAGGCGGGGCGGCCGTCGTTGATGACGGATCGCCAGCCTTGTCTCTGGTGTTGTCGGTGGTGGTGGCCGCAGACGAGGGTGCCGTTGGCGATGGTGGTGGGGCCGCCTCGGGCGTGGTCGGTCACGTGGTGGGCTTGGGTCCAGGCGGGTGGGGTGTCGCAGCCGGGGAAGGTGCAGCCGCCGTCGCGGGCGATCAGGGCGAGCCGCTGGGTCTCGGTGAACAGTCTGCGCGCGTCGGTGTGAGTCACGACGGCGCCCTGGTCGTCGAGCTGGATGGTCATGGTGCGGGCGTCGCCGCCGGCGATGCGGACCGCTTCGCGGGTGGGCAGGAGCGCGCCGTGCCCGGTCGTCGTCACGCCGTCACCGCTGGACCAGTTGGCCGCGGTGGTGGTGAGCAGGACGGTGGCGCTGATCCCGGCCACCGACGGGAGTAGTTCGGCGCGTTGGACGAGGTCGAGTGCGTCGAGCAGGCCGTCGTGGCGGCGTTGGCCGGCGGTGCGCGGGTCCTTCGTGCCGTCGATAGAAGGCTTGGGTGCGGCGAGCGCGTCGAGGACGGTGAGCAGCCGTTCGGCGAGCTCGGCGGTGGCCTCCCCGCTGATGCTGGCGGACCCGTCGGGGCGTTGCCGGATCGTCAGGTCCCGGTGCCGCTCGCGGTAGGCGACGTCGGCCAGGGCGCCGTCCTGATCGAGCAGCGTCGTCACCCGCAGCGCCAGCGTGCCGAGTTGGTACGGATCGAACTGCGTCGCGTACCCGACGAGGTCGGCCTCGACGCGGGCGCCGTGCTCGACCTGCACCACGTCGGGCAGCCGCTGCACCGCGGCGACGATCACCTGCGCGTGCCGGGGTGAGATGGTGCCGGCCGCCTGCGCCGCCGCCACGACCGGGAACGGCGCCGGCACGACCTCACCGGTCAACGTGGTGATCGGCGCGGCCGCAGCCGACGCCCGCACCCGCGCCACGGCCTCGCGCGGATGCACCCGCAGCAACGCCCGCACGAACGCCGCCGTGTTCCGCGCCCCATAGGTGAACGGCAACCCCCGCCGCTCGACCTCGGCGATCAACCGGTGCTCCATCGCCGCCAGCCGGTTGCGCGTGCGCTCCAGCTCCCGCCACGACGCGAGCAGGACGTCGTCGTCGCAGCGCGCCAGATCGACCGGCACCAGGTCGTCGACAACGCTGCTCATACGTTCGATTCTACTGTCGGGACCGACACCCGACGATCGTCGAACGCAGCCTGTGGACAACCCCGGCTCAGAGCTCTGCCCTCGTGCCCGGGTGAAGCTGGGCCCTGGCCTGACGGGGCCGGCGTGACGCGAAGACGAGTTCGAGGCGCACCTCCGTGCCGGCCGTGACGTTTACGTCGACGGGAGCGGTGCGGTTGCCGGCGTACTCGACCGTCACGCGATGCGACCCGACGTCGACCGACGCCGACACCGTCTCGACGCGGCGACCGAGCCGCCCGACCTCCCGGCCGTCCACTGACGCCACGTACTTCGCACCCAGCCCCAGCCATCGATCGCAGGAGACACGGACGACGCCCATCCGGGCAGCGTCGCACGGCGGCGGTCTGATCCGCGGTTCCGCCACGGACGGCTGACATCCTGGACGCGAGGGCGGGGGAAAGGCGGTGGGTCGGTGGCGTGGTCGACGGAGGAGCTCGCGAGGCTCGCCCGGGCCGAGGAACTGCACCTCGCCGCGTTGCGGGCCGATGGCACGCTCGCGAGGCCGCTGCCGGTCTGGGTGGTCCAGATCGACCGGACCGCCTACGTGCGCACGTGGCACCGGCGCGACACCGGCTGGTTCGGTCACGTGCTGCGTTCGGGACGCGCGCACGTCCGGGTGCCCGGCGTGGAGCGGGACGCCATCGTCACCGACGTCGGCCGGGACGACGGCGGCCTGCGCGCGCGGATCGACGCCGCGTACCGCGTGAAGTACGGGCAGTACGGCGCGGCGACCGTCGACCGCATGACCGGCGACGAGGCCGCAGCCGCGACGCTCCGGCTCGACGCGTCGTCCTGACCCCAGCGCCTACGCCGCGCCCGCTGGCCCCATGCGAGCGCGGTCACGACGATCGATCGACCGCGCTCGCGTGGGGCCAACCCGGCAGAGCGCGTTCAGGTACCGCGCCGACCTGCCGATGGTCCGCACGAACCCCACGACAGACGTGCGCCGACCGTGCGCAGGAGCGAGCGCATGCAGATCTTCGTCCAGCTGCCCAGCAGCGCGACCATCACGCTGGACGTCGAGCCCAGCGACTCGATCGAGAACGTCAAGGCCAAGATCCAGGACCAGGCGGGCTTCCCACCCGAGCAGCAGACGCTGGTGTTCATGGGCAAGGAGCTCGAGGACGGCCGCACGCTGTCGGACTACAACATCCAGAAGGAGAGCACGATCCGGCTGGTGCTCGCCTCGACGAGCACGCCGACGCCCTCCCCGACGACGACGGCCCCCACCGACCCGACGACCACCGCCGTCCCGACGGCCACCGTGTCGGTTGCCCCGACCACCGCCACGGCCCCGACGCCGACGAGCACGACGACGACCACCACGACCGCGACGACGACCACCACGACCGCGGCGGCGGCCACCACGACCGTCGACCCCGGCACGACGTCGGCCCGCTCGTCCGAGGGCGCCGCGCCCCTCGTCGCGTCCGCCTCGGCCGTCGCGCAGGGCGCCGGGCTGGCCGACACCGGAGCCGGTCAGGTGACGGCGACCGCGGCCGTCGGCGCCGGCGCCGTGCTCGTCGGTGTCGCCGTCCTGCTCGCCGCGTCCAAGGAACGGCTGCGCCCCTGCCGCGCCCGACAGCACTGAGGCGCCCGGCCCGCGCTTGGTGCGGGTCGACACATCGTCCCCGCGGGTCTTGTCGTGCGCGACGAACACCGGGCGGCGACACGCTCCTACGTTCAGGCGATGACGAACCTCAGCGAGGTCAGTGCCTGGCTCGACGACGAACTCCCCGCCCTGTTGTCGAAGCACGACGTCCCCGGCGCCGCCGTCGCCGTGGCCGTCGGCGACGACGTCGTGGATCACGCCGCGGGCGTCCTCAACACCGACACCGGTGTCGAGGCCACCCCGGACTCGGTGTTCCAGATCGGCTCGATCACCAAGGTCTGGACGGCCTCCCTCGTGCTGCAGCTGGCCGACGAGGGCCTGGTCGACGTCGACGCCCCGGTCGTCACGTACGTGCCCGACCTGGGCCTCGCCGACGCCGAGGCCGCCCGCCGCGTCACGGTGCGCCAGCTGCTCAGCCACACCGGCGGCTTCGAGGGCGACATCTTCACCGACACCGGCCCGGGCGACGACTGCGTCGAGAAGTTCGTGACGCAGCTGACCGACGTGCCGCAGCTGTTCGCGCCGGGCGAGCGGTTCTCGTACAACAACGCCGGGTACTGCGTGCTCGGCCGCCTCGTCGAGGTGCTGCGCGGCAAGACGTACGACGAGTGTCTGCGCGAGTACCTCTTCGCGCCGCTCGGGCTCGAGCACGCGGCCACCGGACCGTACGACGCCATCCGCTACCGCGCCGCGATCGGTCACGTGAAGCTCTCGCCCGACGCCCCGCAGCAGGTCGCGCCGGTCTGGGCGCTGCCGCGCTCCAACGGCCCGGCCGGCGCGATGCTGAGCATGCGCCCCCGCGACCTCGTGGCCTTCGCCCGGATGCACCTGTCGCAGGGCGCGGCCGCGGACGGCACGCAGGTGCTGGCGGCCGACACCGTGGCGGCGATGACGCAGCGGCAGGTCGAGCTGCCCGGCTTCAAGGTCCTGGGCAACGCCTGGGGGCTCGGCTGGGAGATCTTCGACCTCGACGGCGGCACCGTGATCGGCCACGACGGCAACACCATCGGGCAGGCCGGCTTCCTGCGCATCTCCCCGGACAGCGACGTCGCGGTGGCGCTGCTGTGCAACGGCGGCGACTCGCACGCGCTCTACCGCGACGTCGTCGGCAAGATCCTGGCCGACCTCGCGGGCGTCGAGCTGCCCCCGCTGACCGTGCCGCCCGCCGAGCCGAAGCGCGTCGACATGTCGCGCTACGTGGGCACCTACTCCATCCAGGTCGCCGACGTGGTCGTCAGCGAGGACGACGAGGGCCGCATCTGGCTCGACCAGATCCCCAAGGGCATCTTCGCCGAGATGGGCGAGGAACCGGAGCGGCGCGAGCTCGTCCACTTCGAGAACGACACGTTCATCCCACTCGAGCCCGATCGCGGCATGCACCTGCCGCACGTCTTCGTCGGCGACGACGGACGTGGGCACGTGGCGTACCTGCACATCGGCCGGGCGCTGCCGTGGGTGTCGGCGGACGCGACGCCGGAGCCCGCGCGATGAGACGCGCCCTCGTCACCGCGGTCGCCGTCGGGCTCGCGGGTGCGGTGCTTGCCGGCTGCGGGTCGACCTCGCGCCCGGCCGACAGCAGCAAGGGCGGCGGCAAGGTCGTCTCCGGCGCGACGTTCGCCTACGCACTCACCGCCGACCCCGGCAACCTGGACCCGCAGGCGAGCGTCGTCAACGGCAACATCCAACTGGCGCAGTTCGCCTACGACCCGCTGGTGCACCTCGGCAACGACGGCAAGATCAGCTCCGGGCTCGCCGCGAAGTGGCAGGTCGCCGGCGCCACCGCGACGTTCACGCTGACCCGGGGCGTCACGTGTGCCGACGGCACGCCGCTCACCGCCGCCGACGTCGCGGCGAACCTGACCTACGTCGCGAATCCCAAGAACAAGAGCCCGCTGGCCGGCACCTACATCCCCGCCGGGGCGACGGCGAAGGCGACCGGGACGGGCACGGTCACCCTCACCACGCCGCAGCAGGCACCGTTCCTGCTCGAAGGCCTGGCCAACCTGCCGATCGTGTGCGCCGCGGGCATGAAGAACCGCGGCCTGCTCGCCCGCAAGACCAGCGGTACCGGCCCGTTCCAGCTCACCTCCGCGAGCGGTGACCAGTACACCTACGCCGTGCGCAAGGGGTACCGCTGGGGGCCGGCCGGGGCCACCACCGCCACGGCGGGGATCCCGGCGAAGATCGTCGCCAAGGTCGTCGCCAACGAGAGCACGGCGGCGAACCTGCTCACCTCGGGTGGACTGAACGCGGCGGCGATCGCCGGCCCGGACTCCCAGCGGCTCGACCGCGCCGGGCTGTTCAGCACCAAGACCAGCAGCGTCGCCGGCGAGATGTGGTTCAACCAGGGCGGCTCGCGCCCCGGAGCGGACCCCGCCGTGCGCAAGGCCCTCACGCAGGCCGTCGACCTCGCCGAGCTGGCCAAGGTCGTCACCTCCGGCCGCGGCACCCCGGGCACCGTGTTCGCCGCGAACCCGCCGGTGGCATGCCGGGGCAACTCGGTCGCGGCCGCCCTGCCCAAGCACGACCTGGCCGCCGCCAAGCGCGCGCTGGACGCCGCGGGATGGCGGGCCGGCGCGGGCGGGGTCCGCAGCAAGGGCGGGAAAAAGCTGCAGCTGACGTTCCTGATCAACGCAGCCCTCGGCTCGGCCGGCTCGTCGGCGGCCGAGCTCGCGCAGCAGACGTGGAAGCAGCTCGGCGCCGCGATCACGTTCAAGTCGCAGGACTCCGCGGCGCTGTCGCAGACCATCTTCGGCAGTGGTGACTGGGACGTCGCGTGGCTCGCGGTGAACGTCAGCAGCCCCGACCAGCTCGTGCCCTTCCTGTCCGGCGCCGTGCCGCCGGACGGCACCAACTTCGCGCACATCCAGAACAAGGCGTACCAGGCCGGCGTCGCGCAGGCCTCCAAGCAGCAGGGCCAGCGGGGGTGCGCGGCGTGGCTCGCGGCCGAGGCGAACCTCGTCCGCAACGCCGACGCGGTGCCCTTCGCCGATCAGGTGCTCAAGACCTACGGCAGCAAGGCGACCTTCGAGACGCCCGGCGTGCTGGTGCCGACCAGCATCAGGATGCGCGCGAGTTGACCGGCGGCGGGCGGTCGACGTGACCGCGGTGGCGACCCCGGCCGCCGAGCCGGCCGACCGGGTGCGCGACAACCCGTGGGTGCGGTTCGCGCTCCGGCGCACAGTGCGGCTCGTCGCCTCGGTGTGGGTGCTCGTCACCGCGTCGTTCGCGATGATCCATCTGGTGCCGGGCGACCCGGTCCGCGCCGCGCTCGGGCCGACCGCGCCGGCGGCGCTGGTCCGGGCCCGCCGGCACCAGCTCGGCCTCGACGAACCGCTGGCGGTGCAGTACGGCCGCTACCTGAACGGGCTGCTGCACGGCCGGATGGGGACGTCGACGGGCAAGGGCCTGCCGGTCTCGCAGGTGATCGGCGACCGGTTGGGCGCGACGCTCGCACTCGCGGTGCTGGCCTTCCTGCTGGCCGTCGTCCTCGCCGTGCCGATCGGCGTCGTCGCGGGCGTGCTGACGGGTCACGGCCGCCGCCGGCGGACCGAGCTCGCGTTCACCACGGGCAGCGTCGTCGTCGCGAGCATCCCCGACTTCGTCCTCGGGGTCGTGCTCGTCTACGTCTTCGGCATTCGGTTGGGCTGGCTGCCGGTCGGCGAACGTGTGGGCGCGAGCTCGTACGTGCTGCCCGTGATCTCGCTCGCCGTCGGGCCGGCGGCCATCCTCGCGCGCATCGTGCGCGTGGAGATGGTCGGCGTGCTGGGCGCCGACTACGTCCGCACCGCGCGGGCCAAGCGGCTGTCGCGGGCGCGGGTCTACCTGCGCCACGCGCTGCCCAACGCGCTGACCGCATCGCTGACGCTGGCGGGGTTGCTGCTCAGCGCGATGGTGGCCGGCACCGTGCTCGTCGAGAGCGTCTTCAACTGGCACGGCATCGGGCAGACGATCGTGGAGTCGATCCTGAACAAGGACTACCCGCTCGTGCAGGGCATCGTGCTCGTCTACGGCCTCGGCGTGCTGCTGGTGAACACCGTGGTGGACGTCGCCCTCGCGCTGCTCGACCCCCGCTCCACCATCCGGGACAGCTGATGACGATCTCCCAACCGCAGCTCGCGCAACCGCAGCCCGTCCGGCTCGAGCCCGCGGAACCGGAGCCCGGCCGCGCGGCGTCGCGACGGGCGCGGCCGCGCGCGCGATGGTGGCGCGCCTTCCGTACCCCGGTCGGCGCCACGGCGGCGGTCATCCTGCTCGCGGTGCTGGTGCTCGCGGTCGTGGCGCCGCTGGCGTGGAGCGGGCGGGCCGACGCCGTCGACGTCTCGCACATGCTCGAGGGCGCGTCCGGCAGCCACCTGATCGGCACCGACAACCTCGGCCGCGACCTGTTCTACCGCACGCTGGTCGGCACCCGGTTGTCGGTCGCGCTGGCGCTGCTGGCCACCGCGATCACCGTCGGCGGGGGGCTGTTGCTCGGCAGCCTGCCGGCGCTGGTCGGCCGCCGTGCCGGGCGGGTATGCGACGCCGTCGTCAACGTCGCGGTGGCGTTCCCGCCGCTGCTCGTCGCGCTCTTCTTCGCCGTCGTCTTCGGGGTGGGCGTGAAGGGTGCGGTGCTCGCCATCGGCGTGGCCGGCGTCCCCGCGTACGCCCGACTCGTGCAGACCCTGCTCGCGGCGGTGGCGGAGCGCGACTTCGTGGCGGCGGCGCGGGTCGCCGGGGTCGGCCGGCTGCGGGTGCTGGGACGGCACATGCTGCCCAACGTGGCCGGTCCGCTCGTCGTCAACGCCACCATCGGCGCGGGCTCGGCGCTGCTGTCCTTCGCCGGCCTGTCCTTCCTCGGCCTCGGCGTGCAGCCGCCCGACTACGACTGGGGACGGCTGCTCAAGGACGGGCTCGACCGCATCTACGAGAACCCGGGGCAGGCCCTGCTGCCCGGTGCCGCCGTCCTGGTCACCGGGTTGGCGTTCAACCTCTTCGGCGAGGCGGTGGCGACGGCCATCGGCGCGCCGACGACGCTCGGCCGGACGTCCGGTCGGAGCAGGCGAGGCGCCGCCGGTGCCGGCCGGCCGGCCGACGCCGGCGCAGCCGACGACGGCTCGGCACCCGACGAGAACGCCGTCCTCGACGTCGCCGACCTACGTGTCACCCGGCCGGGTGTCGACGGCCCGGTCGAGCTCGTGCGCGGCGTCGGCTTCACCATCGGCCCGGCCGACGCGGTCGGCGTCGTCGGCGAGTCCGGCTCGGGCAAGTCGCTCACCGCGCTCGCCGTCGCGCAGCTCGTCGAGCACCCGCTGCGCGTCGGGGCGGGCCGGCTGCGCTTCCTGGGCACCGACCTGCGCGGCGGCCCACGCGCACACCGCACCCTGCTCGGGACGAAGTTCGCCCTGGTCTTCCAGGACCCGGCGACCTCGTTCAACCCGACGCAGCGGGTCGGCGCGCAGCTCGCCGAGCTGGCCCGGGCGCACCACGGCGCCTCGCGCCGCACCGCCCGTGAGCGTGCGGTCGACCGGCTGCGCGCGGTGCGCATCCCCGCACCCGAACGGCGGGCGCGGCAGTTGCCGCACGAGTTCAGCGGGGGCATGCGACAGCGCGCGATGATCGGCCTGGGGCTGATGGGCCGCCCCGCCCTCATCGTCGCCGACGAGCCGACGACCGCGCTCGACGTCACCGTGCAGCAGCAGGTGCTCGACCTGCTCGCCTCGATCCGGCGCGAGCAGGACGCCGCGCTGCTGCTCATCAGTCACGACGTCAGCGTGATCGCGCAGGTCTGCGACCGCGTGCTCGTCATGTACGCCGGGCGCATCGTCGAGGAGCTGCCGGCCGACGAGCTGGGCGGTGGCGGGCTGCACCCCTACACCCGCGCACTGGTCGCCGCCGTGCCGGACATGACCACGCCGCTCGACCGACCGCTGCCGGCCATCCCCGGCCGCCCGGCCGACCCGGCGGACCTGCCGCCCGGCTGCGCCTTCGCGCCCCGGTGCCCGCTCGCCGACGACCGCTGCCGCCGCGACGATCCGGCGCTCGTCGCCGCCGGCCCCGGGCGACGGGTCGCCTGCTGGCACGCGGGGGAGGAGCGCTCGTGAGCGGCGAGCTGCGCTTCGAGGCGGTGACCGTGCGCTACGGCACCGGCCGACACGCGCACACGGCGGTCGACGCGGTCGATCTCGTGGTGCCCGACGGCGGAGTCGTGGGCCTGGTCGGCGAGTCCGGGTCGGGCAAGTCGACGCTCGCCCGCGCCGCGGTCGGGCTCACGCCGGTCACCGCCGGGCGCATCCTGCTCGACGGGAGACCGGTTCCCCGTCGCGGCCCGCGTCCGCTGCAGCTGGTGTTCCAGGACCCGTACGCCTCCCTCGACCCGCGCATGACGATCGGTCGCTCGGTGGCCGAGGCGATCGGGACCGGCACGAGCGCGCAGCGGCGCGCCACCGTGGTCGAGACCCTCGAGCACGTGGGCCTGCTCGCCGAGCACGTCGACGCCTACCCCGCCCAGCTCTCCGGCGGCCAGCGGCAGCGGGTGGCGATCGCCAGGGCGCTCGCCGCGCGCCCGGACGTCCTCGTCGCCGACGAGATCACGTCGGCCCTCGACGTCTCGGTGCAGGGCACGATCCTGAACCTCGTCCGCACGCTGCAGCAGGAGCTGGGGACGACGATGCTGTTCATCGCGCACAATCTCGCCGTCGTGCGGTACGTCGCGAGCCACATCGCCGTCATGTACCTCGGTCGCGTGGTGGAGTTCGGGCCGGCCGCCGAGCTGCTCGCCGATCCGCAGCACGAGTACACGCGCGAGCTGCTGGCAGCGGTGCCCGAGTTCACGCGCCGCTCGGTCCCGACGGGGCAGGTGGGTTGACGTGGGTGTGCTGCCGTCCCCCGAGCTGGTCGAGCGATTCCGCGCCGTGACCGACGCGATCGTCGCCGACATCGGCACGCTCGTGGGGTGCGAGTCGCCGTCGGCCGACCCGGCCGCGGTGACGCGCAGCGCCGACGTCGTGGCCGAGGTCGGGACGGCCGTGCTCGGCGCCGCCCCGATCCGCGTCGAGCGCGACGGGTGCGCGCACCTCGTCTGGCGCCTCGGGAACGCGGCGACCCGCGTGCTGCTGCTCGGGCACCACGACACGGTGTGGCCGCTCGGCACCCTGGAGCGTCATCCGAGCACCACGCACGACGGGGTGCTGCGCGGGCCCGGCTGCTTCGACATGAAGGCCGGGCTGGTGATGGCCTTCCACGCGGTGGCGGCGCTGCCCGAGCGTGACGGCGTCACGATCCTCGTCACCGGTGACGAGGAGGTCGGCTCGCCGACCTCGCGCGGGCTGATCGAGGACGAGGCGCGCGGGGCCCGCGCCGTGCTCGTCCTGGAGGCGGCGGCCGACGACGGCGCACTGAAGACCGAACGCAAGGGCGTCTCGCTCTACACGGTGCGGGTGCACGGTCGGGCGGCCCACGCGGGGCTCGCGCCGCAGGACGGCGCCAACGCCACCGTCGAGCTCGCCCACCAGGTGCTCGCGATCACCGAGCTCGCCGATCCCGTGGCCGGGACGACGGTGACGCCGACGCTCCTCGCCGCGGGCACGACGACCAACACCGTCCCGGCCCTCGGCGAGGTCCGCGTCGACGTCCGCGTCCCGAGCGCGGCCGAGCAGCAGCGGGTGGACGCCGCGATCCGCGGATTGCCGGCCCGCACGCCCGGCACCACCGTCGTGGTGGACGGGGGACCCAATCGCGTGCCGCTCGAGGCCGGGGTCTCGACGGCGCTGTTCGACCGCGCGGCGCGGCTCGCCGACGCGCTCGGCTCGCCGCCGCTGCGCCGCGTCGCGGTGGGCGGCGCGTCGGACGGCAACATCACCGCCGCGCTGGGCGTGCCGACGCTCGACGGGCTGGGCGCGGCCGGCGGGGGCGCGCACGCCGACGACGAGCACGTCCTCGTCGCCGAGCTCGCTCCCCGCACCGCGCTGCTGAGCGCGCTCGTCGCCGATCTGCTCGCCGACCCGCCCACCAACCCGCACACGGACCCGCCCACCGACCCGTCGGCCGAGCCGGGGGTGACCGGCGTCCCGTCCGCCCCGACCAGCGCGACGGCACGAACTCGTGGGCCGCGACCATGACCGGCGCCGAGCACGTGATCAGGATGAAGCGCATGACCGATCTCGACGACGCACCGACCGTGACGGCTCGGCCCGCCCTGCCGTCGGTCCCGGCCGACGCCGCGCTCGCCGACGCGATCCGCGTCGCCGATGCCGCGGCACGCGCGTCCGGCGTCCGCGTGCGCCAGGTCGGCAGCCTGGCCGAGCTCGACGCCGTCGACCGACTGTTCGAGGCCATCTGGCAACCGGGCAAGCACCCGCCGGTGACGACCGAGCTGATGCGTGCCTTCGGCAAGGCGGGCAACTACGTCGCCGCCGCGTTCGACGGCGAGACGCTGGTCGGCGCGTGCGTCGGCTTCTTCGCCGCGCCGTCGCATGACGCGTTGCACAGCCACATCGCCGGGGTGTCGCCCGACGCCCGTGCCCGCAGCGTCGGCTTCGCGTTGAAGCTGCACCAGCGGGCGTGGGCGCTGGCGCACGGCGTCTCGGTCGTGGGATGGACCTTCGACCCGCTCGTGGGTCGCAACGCCTACTTCAACCTGGTGAAGCTGGGGGCCCGGCCGGTCGAGTACCTGCCGAACTTCTACGGTCCGATGCGCGACGCGCTGAACAGCGACGACGACACCGACCGCCTCCTCGTGCACTGGCACCTCACGTCGCCCGCCGCACGCCGGGCGGGTGAGGGCCGGCCGGCGCCGGTCGACGTCGGCACGATGCGGCGGCAGGGGGTCGTCACGGCGCTCGCGGTGTCCGAGGGCGGCGAGCCGGTCGTCGGGTCCCTCGACGGCGACACCCTGCTCGTCGCCGTGCCCGCGGACGTCGAGGCCCTGCGCGCGGCGTCGCCCGCGGTCGCCCGACGGTGGCGGCAGGCGCTGCGCGACACGCTGGGCGTGCTGCTGGCCGACGGCGCGCACGTCGCGGGCTTCGACCGCGCCGGGTGGTACGTCGTGCGTCGCGGATCCGCCGCGGCGTCGGGAGAAGGGACCGCATCGTGAAGCTCGTCGGGGTGGAGCTGCGGCGCATCGCGCTGCCGCTCGTCGCACCGTTCCGGACGTCGTTCGGCACGCAGACCGACCGCGACGTGCTGCTCGTCCGCGCGGTGACCGACGACGCCGAGGGGTGGGGCGAGTGCGTCGCGATGGCGGACCCGGCCTACTCACCGGAGTACGTCGACGCCGCCGCGGACGTCCTCACCCGCTTCCTGGTCCCGGCCCTCGCCGCCGCGCCGGAGCTCGACGCGCAGCGCGTCGGGCCGCTGCTCGCCCGGTTCAAGGGGCATCCGATGGCCAAGGCGGCGCTCGAGACGGCGCTGCTGGACGCCGAGCTGCGCGCGCTCGGCCGGCCGCTCGCCCGCGAGCTGGGCGCGGTGCGCGACGCCGTGCCGGCCGGGGTGTCCGTCGGCATCATGGACTCGATACCGCAGCTGCTCGACGCGGTCGCCGGGTACCTGGACGCCGGCTACCTGCGCATCAAGCTCAAGATCGAACCGGGCTGGGACGTCGAGCCGGTGCGTGCCGTCCGGGAGCGCTTCGGTGACGACGTGGCGCTGCAGGTCGACGCCAACACCGCCTACACCCTCGACGACGCCCGGCACCTGGCCCTGCTCGACCCGTTCGACCTGCTGCTGATCGAGCAGCCGCTCGACGAGGACGACGTGCTCGGCCACGCCGAGCTCGCCCGCCTCGTCCGCACCCCCGTCTGCCTGGACGAGTCCATCACCTCGGCCCGTTCGGCCGCGGCCGCGATCGCGCTCGGCGCCTGCCGGATCGTCAACATCAAGCCCGGGCGGGTCGGCGGGTACCTCGAGGCACGGCGCATCCACGACGTCTGCCGTGCGCACGGCGTGGCGGTGTGGTGCGGCGGCATGCTCGAGACGGGGCTCGGGCGCGCGGCCAACGTCGCCCTCGCCGCGCTGCCGGGCTTCACGCTGCCCGGCGACACCTCGGCCTCGGACCGCTACTACCGCACCGACGTCACCGAGCCGTTCGTGCTCGCCGACGGCCACCTCGCGGTGCCGCGCGGGCCCGGCATCGGCGTCGTCCCGGTTCCCGAGCGGCTCGCCGAGGTCACGACGTCGACCACCTGGCTGCCCTGCTGACCCGCCGGCGCGCTCAGCGGGGCACGCCGCGCAGGCCGCGGCCGGGGTACGCGTCGGGCTGCAGCTCGCCGTCGCGGACGACGAAGGTGCCGGCGACCAGCAGGTGCCGCACGCCGCGGGAGGGCCGGGCGCCGTCGGCGTACGTCGCGGTGTCGGTGACGGCGTCGGGGTCGAGCACCACGACGTCGGCGTCGCCGCCGGCGCGGAGCACGCCCTTGGTGCGGGCCGCCGGCGCGACCTCGTCGAGCAGCCGGGCGGGCAGGTAGGAGCAGCGCCGGAAGGCGTCGGGCCAGCTCCACGTACCCGTCTCGCGCACCATCACCCGCAGCGACCGGGCGTAGGTGCCGGCGGTCCGGGGGTGGGTGCGGCCGCCGGGCGGCAGCGGCCAGGCCCGGGTGTCGCGCGCATCGGCCCACAGCACCGGACCGGCGTCGCTGGCCACGATGGCGTCGGGGTAGGCGAGCGCGCGCTCCAGGTGGGCGAGGTCGGCCGGGTCGTCCTCGTCGAGGAACTCGACCAGGCACTCGATCTCCGGCTGGTCCCGGCGCAACGCGCGCAGCCGCGCCTCGTCCGCGACGCGCTCGCCGGTCTCGACGACGACCAGGTCCGACGGCTGCAGCCCCCACGCCGGCAGCCGTTCCGGAGCGAGGAAGGCGGCGCCGATCGCGGTCGCGCCCGCACCGTAGGGGTAGCACTCGACGCTGACCCGCGACCCGGCCGCGCGGGCGTCGTCGAGCAGCGCGAGGACGCGCTCGACGTGCCGGCGCGACGTGCTGTTGACGTGGCAGTGGTGCATGGCCGCGCCGGTCTCCGCGGCCGCGCGCACGATCTCGTGCGACCCGTCGACGGGAGTGGTGGGGTCGGCCTCGACGAGCTCCCGCACGTGCGTGAACGTGGGGGCGCCGGCGCGGGCGGCCAGTGCCGCCACCGCGGTGAACTCCGCCGGGTCGGTGCGCGGCGCGTACCCCTGCAGGATGCCGATGCCGAGCGCGCCGCCGGCCAGCTCGCGCTCGAGCAGGCCGAGCCAGCGCTCCCGCTCGGCGACCGACGACGAACGCTGCCAGTCCGTGCGGCCGAGCAGGGCGAGCGTGGTCCAGATCGACGCGTCGGGCTCGTCACCGAGCAGCACCTGCGCCCGCGCCGCCGCCCACGACGCCGAGAAGCCGTAGTGCAGTGGCCGGCCGGCGCGGGCCGCCTCGTCGTAGGCCCGCTCGACGGGCATGAGCCCGGCCTCCAGGTCGAGCGCGGTGGTGACGCCGTCCATGGCCTGCAGCCGTTGGCCGGCCACCGAGTGCACGTGGCTGTGCAGGTCGACGAACCCGGGCCCCACGACGTACCCGGCCACGTCGACGACGGTGTCGCCCGGCCCGGCCGTCGCCGGCCCCACCGCCGTCACGGTCGCGCCGTCGATCGTCACGTCGGCCACGGCGTCGAAGTCCGAGCCGGGGTCGATCACCCGGCCCCCTCGCAGGATCAGCACCCCGCCAGTCAAGTGCACCGCGGGCCGCCCGAGGTCGTCGGCGCGTACCAATTCGCGGTCCCGGTTGGTGGCGGCGGATGAACTAGGCTCGACGACACCCGCCCTACTGTCAGGTGGTGCTCGCGTCCGTGCCCGCTCTCGCCCGCACCAGCCTCGCCCGGGTGCTGCACGACCTCGGGGGCACGCTGCTCACGCTCGTCCACGGCGATCCGGACGACGCCGCGGAGCTCGGCGGCATCACCATCCACGATCCCCTCGACGACACCGCGCTGCCGCCACGTTCACTGGTGCTCGCGGTCGGCGTCGGCACCGGCGACGACGTGGTGCGCCTCGTCCGGCAGGTGGGGGAGCAGGGCGCGGTCGGCGTGGTCCTGCGCGCGCCCCTCGTCGCCACCGCCGAGGTGATGACGGCGGCCCGCGAGGCCGGCGTCGCCCTGCTCGAGCTCGCCCGCGGCGCGTCCTGGACGCAGCTCGCGGCGATGCTGCGGGTGCTGGTGGCCGAGGGGGACGTCGGCGTCGACGACGCGGAGTCGTTGGGCGGGCTGCCCGCCGGGGACCTCTTCGCGCTCGCCAACGCCGTCGCGGCCCTGCTGGACGCACCGGTGACGATCGAGGACCGCGGTTCGCGGGTGCTCGCGTTCTCCGGTCGGCAGGACGAGGCCGACTCGTCACGCGTCGAGACCATCCTGGGCCGGCAGGTGCCCGAGCGCTACCTGCGCGTGCTCGTCGAACGCGGCGTGTTCCGCGACCTGGCGCGCAGCGACCGGCCGGTGCACGTCGACCCGGTGCCGATGGGCGACGGCGGCTTCTCGGTGCCGCGGGTCGCCGCCGGCGTCCGCGCGGGCAGCGAGCTGCTGGGTTCGATCTGGGCGGCGGTGCGCGAGCCGCTGACCGAGGATCGCGCGACCGCGCTCCAGGACGCCGCCAAGCTCGTCGCCCTGCACATGCTGCGGGTCCGGGCCGGGGCCGACGTCGAGCGACGGTTGCGTGCCGACCTGCTCGGTACCGCGCTCGAGGGCGGCAGCGGCGCACCGGGCGCGCTACGCCGCCTCGGCCTCGTCGACCAGCCCGTGGTCGTGCTGGCGCTCTCGGTCGTCCAGCCCGAGGCGGACGGCACCGGCGACGGCAGCGACGTGATGAGCGCCGACGCCGCGCTGGCCAACGAGCGGCAGCGCATCAGCGACGCGTTCGCGATGCACCTGAGCGCCTTCCACCCGCGGGCCGCCGTCGCCCTCATCGCCGGCGTGTCCTACGGCCTCGTGCCGGTGCGTCACGGCGACGGGACGCTGGCCGAGGAGCGGGCCGTGCAGATCGCGGGCGACTTCCTCGAGCGGGTCGGCAGGAAGGTGCACGCGGTGGTCGGCGTGGGCCCGGTCGCCGAGGACGTCGTCGGGCTCGCCTACGCCAAGAGCTGCGCCGACCGCGCCCTGCGGGCGCTGCGCGAGCGCGGCAGCCGCTCGGGAGCGAGCGCGGCCGCGCGGCTGGCCGACGTCCACGTCGAGTCACTGCTCATCGAGCTGCGCGACATGGTGAACGCGCGGGGCGACCGGCCCACCGGATCCGTCGCCCGGCTGCTCGCCTACGACGCCGAGCACGGCTCCAGCCTCGTCGACACGCTGCGCGCCTGGCTGGACGCGTTCGGCGACGTCGTGGCGGCGTCGGCCGCGGTGCACGTGCACCCCAACACGTTCCGGTACCGGCTGCGCCGGCTCGGCGAGGTCGGCGGCATCGACCTCGCCGACGCCGATGCCAGGTTCGTCGCCATGCTGCAGTTGCGCGTCATCGCGTCCTGATGCGCGTGGGTGATCGCCGGGGGCGGTTCGGGGCACCCTCGACGCATGCAGACACGTTCTCTGGGCAACGACACCGTCGGGCGGCACGAGGTGGGGGCGATCGGCCTCGGGCTGATGACCTTCGACCAGACCGGCGCGCAGCCGCGCGAGCAGCTGCTCGACACCGTCCGGGCCGCCCTCGACGCGGGCGTGACGCTCTTCGACACCGCGGACGCCTACGGCCCCGGCGACGAGTTGGGCGAGCGGGCCCAGGGCGCGAACGAGACGCTCGTCGCGGGACTGCTCGACGAGCTCGGCGTGCGCGACCGGGTGCTCCTGGCCACCAAGGCCGGGCACGTCCGCACCGACGGCGGTGGCTGGGCACTGGCCGGCTCACCGGAGCACCTGCACGCCGCGGTCGACGCCAGCCTGCGGCGGCTCGACGTCGAGCAGATCGCGCTCTGGCAGCACCACCGCCCCGATCCGGCCGTCGACTACGCCGTGACGCTCGGTGCGCTGAAGGAGGTGTACGAGTCCGGTCGCGTCGCGATGGTCGGGCTGTCCAACGCCGACCCGCAGCAGATCCGTCAGGCGCACGAGATCCTCGGTGACGCGCTGGTCAGCGTGCAGAACCAGTTCTCGCCGGCGTTTCGCAGCAGTCGTCCCGAGATCGAGGTGTGCGACGAGCTCGGGCTGGCCTTCCTGCCGTGGAGCCCCCTCGGCGGCCTCACCGACGCGAAGGGGCTCGCCGAGGCGCACCCGGCCTTCGCCGAGGTCGCCGGTGAGCTCGGGGTGAGCGCGCAGCAGGTGGCGCTCGCCTGGGAGCTCGCGCAGGCGCCGGTCGTCGTCCCCATCCCCGGCGCGAAACGACCGCAGTCGATCGCCGACTCCGCCGCGGCCGCCGACCTGCGGCTCGGCGACGACCAGCTCGCGCGCCTCGACCGCGGCTGACGGCGGCCCGACCGTCCGGCTCGGACGGCTCAGGCGCTGAGCCGCTGCCCCGCACCACCCGGCGCGGGAGCCGGCTCGGCGAGCATGCCGATCCGGTTCTTGCCGGACTTCTTGACCTGGTACATCGCCCGGTCGGCGTCGGCCAGCGCCTGGTGGGGGTCGGTGGCGTGCCCGGGCAGGCTCATGCCGATGCTGGCCGAGACGGTGGTGATGCACGCGCCACCCACCACGTACGGCGCGGCGACCCGGTCCAGCGCGCGCTGCGCGACGATGTGCAGCTGCTCCGGAGCCTCGAGGTCCGGGCAGAGCACGACGAACTCGTCGCCGCCGAGCCGGGCCACCGTGTCCCCTGCGCGGACGACGCCGTCGAGACGTCGCGCGACCTCGACGAGCAGCGCGTCGCCGGTGTCGTGGCCGAAGCCGTCGTTGACGGCCTTGAAGCCGTCCAGGTCGAGGAAGAGCAGGCCCACGGTGCGGCCCGAGCCCGGGGCCTCGCCCAGCGCGCGGGACAACCGCTCGCCGAGCAGCGCGCGATTGGCGAGTCCGGTCAGCGAGTCGTGCAGGGCCCGGTGGTGCAGGGTGTCCTCGGCGATCTTGCGGGCGGTGATGTCCTGGTAGATGCCGATGACCTGCTGCACGCTGCCGTCCGGGCCGCGGGCCACCGACATGTTCGCCTCGACGTCGAGCAGGCTGCCGTCCTTGCGCACGAGCACGCCCTCGGTGGTGGTCGCGTCGTCCTCGCCGTTCAGCAACCGCGTCAGGGTGGCGCGGCGTAGCTCCGCGATCGCCGGCGCGAGCAGCAGGTCGACCGACGCGCCCACCAGCTCCTCGGCCCGGTAGCCGAGCATCCGGGCCAGGGCGGGGTTGACGTCCTCGATCGTGCCGTCCACCCGGCGGATCAGCTGCCCGACCGTGGAATGCCGGAACTGCGAGCGGAACTTGGCCTCGCTGGCCGCGAGGGCCCGTTCGGCCTCGACCCGCTCGGTCACGTCGACGTTGATCTCGAGGATCACCGGCTCGCCGTCACCGTGGCTGTCGAGGACGTGCTGGGACGTCATGCGCAGGGTGCGGCCGTCCGCGTGGCGATGCTCGAGCTGACCGCGCCAACTGCCGGCGCTCGCGAGCCGGTCCTCCAGCTCGGGCAGCGTCACGCCGACGAACTCGGTGTGCAGCAGGTCGTGGGTGCGGCGCCCGATCGCATCCTGTGCCCGGAAGCCGTAGGTCGCGACGGCGCCGTCGTTCCAGAACCGGATCGTGCCGTCGAGCGACCGGACGATGACCGGCTCGGGGATGAGGTCGAGCAGGCGTGCCTGGCGCCGCGCGCGCTGCTCGGCGCGGCGACGCGCGGTGACGTCGGTGATCTGCGCGAGCAGATGCAGCTCGTCGTCCGGCCCGTTCGTCATCGGCACGACCCGCCAGGTCGTCCACACCTGACGCCCGTCCGCGCGGCGGAACAGCCGTTCGAGGGTCACCGGGCGGTGGTGCACGACGAGGTCGTACAGGCCGCTCGACGGCACGTCGGAGCTCGCGGGCACGCCGATGAGCCCGTCCAGCGACATGCCGAGCAGGGTCGTGGCCGGGTGACCGAACAGCGTCGACATGGCCGGGTTCACCCGCACCACCGGCCACCCCTGCTCGGCGTCGGCCCGGATCACGGCCATGCCGAGCGGACTGCCGTCGAAGGTGGCCCGGAAGCGGGCCTCGCTCTCCTCGACCACGGCGAGCGCGCGCCGGGTGTCGGCCAGCAGCTCGGCGTTGCGGGCGCTGTCCGACCAGTGGCGCAGCACCCCGCCGAGCGCCTGCGCGAACAGGCAGAGCTGGTCGGCGTCGGCCCGGCCGAACGCGTTGACGAGGTCGCTGCTCAGGGTGACGGCGCCGACCACCCGGTCGCCGGCGACGAGGGGCGCCGCCACCGCCGAGGCCATGTCGGCGGCGGTGGCGATCGCGCGGTCGATGCGCGGATCGGAGGCGGTGTCGCGCGACAGCAGGGTGGTGCGTTCGGCCATGGCGCGTCCGGTCAGCGACCCCGACTCGTCGATGGCGGCGCCCGCTACCGTGGCCGACGACCCCGCGACGGCGTGCGCGTGGAGCCGGCCGTCGGCCGTCGTCGCCACGACGGCGCCGCGGGCGCGGGGGAACGCGGCGAGCGAGTGGTCGGCGACGAGCTGCAGCAGCCGGTCCAGGTCGCCGGCGGGCACCTCGGCGACGGCGGACTGCAGGGCGACGACCGCGGCCAGCCGGTCCATGGCGTGCATCAGCGGCACCTCACCGCGATGGTGCGGGAGGCGCATACCGCTGGCGTGCTGCCGATGGTGCTCATCGCGATGATCATCGACGCGTCCGGACCGGACTTGAGCGCTCCGGACGCGACGCGTCAGCCGCCGTTCGTCAGGGCGTCGCAGGACGGCCATTGCGCGAGCACGACGTCGACGACCTCCTGCAGCTCGGCGGCGCTCGCCCCGCCGGCCGCCTGCACGGCCAGCCCGAAGCGCACCGCGAACAGGTAGCGGGCGACGGCGGTCGCGTCCTGGCCGCCGGGCAGCTCGGCGGGGGCGGCGCGGCCGAGTCGCTCGGCGAGCATGGCCTCACCCTGACGGCGTCGGGCCGCGAGGTGCTCGTGCGCGGCCCGGTTGCGGTCGGACGCCGGGAGCGCCCCCTGCACCGTCATGCACCCGGTGGGCGTGCCGACGCCCGCCGCGAGCGCGACCATGCCGCGCAGGAGGTGCTCGGCGACGGCGCGTGCCGTCGGCTGGTCCAACGCGACGGCGAGGTGGCTCGCGGGGCCGGTGACGTAGCGGTCGACCGCCCGGCGGAAGAGCTCCTCCTTGTTGCCGAAGGCGGCGTAGAGGCTCGGCGGGGTGATGCCCATGGCCTCGGTCAGCTCGGCGACGCCGGTCGCCTCGTAGCCCTTCGCCCAGAACAGCTGCATCGCCGCCTCGAGGGCGGTGTCCTGGTCGAAGCCGCGCGGCCGGCCACCGGGCATCCGAACCTCCGGCACGTTTCCCGACACCATCGACGCTACAGCTCGGCGCGGTGGACGCGGGGATGGGCCGGCGCCCTGGTGGCGCGGCCGGCCACCGGACGAACGGCGTGGCAGCGCCGGGTCGCGAAGCGGACGGGACCGGTCGCGGCACGCGCCGCCGCCACCCGCCGCCGGACGAGGCCGTTGCCCGCGCCGACGAGCGCCACCAGGGCCAGCCCGACGACGGCGTCGAGCAGGTAGTGGTTGCCGGTGCCGAGGATCACGAGCGTGGTGACGACCGGGTACAGCACGCCCGCGATCCGCACCGCGCGGTGCCGGGCGTGCCGCAGCATCAGCCAGCCGCACCACAGCGCCCACCCGGCGTGCAGCGACGGCATGGCCGCGTACTCGTTCGTCAGCCCGGCGAGGCCCCGCGGCGCGGCCGAGTTGTCGCTCCACCACCCCCAGCGGTGCACCTCGGCGACGACGTCGTGGATGCCGGCGCCGGGCAGCAACCGGGGCGGCGCGACGGGCAGCAGGCAGAAGCCGAGCAGGGCGACGAGGGAGGCGATCGCGAGCCACGTGCGCGCCGACGCGTAGTGCGGCCGGTGACTGCGGTAGAGCCAGACGAGCACGGCGGGTGTGACGACGAAGTGCAGGGTGGAGTAGTAATAGGCGGCGCCGACGGCGAGCGGTGTCAGCTGGTGCAGCTCGCCGTCGAGCCACTGCTCGGGGGCGAGGTGCAGCACCCGCTCGCCGTGCAGGATGGCGTTGCCGCGGTCGACGGCGGCGGCGATCGAGCCGCGGCTCAGGCCGCGGGTCAGGTCATAGACGGCGAAGACGCCGAGCACGAGCAGGATCTCGCGCAACCACGGCGGGAACCGGAGGTGCGCGAGACGTCCCCCCGGTTTCATAGCGATCACTATAGAACGTCGGCCACCGTTGTCACGCGATCCGTGGTGATGCCGTCGACACCCATGGCGACGAGCTCCCGCGCCCGCACGGCGCTGTTGACGGTCCACCCGACGACGGTGTCCGTAACAACGTGCAGTGCGCGCACGCTGTTCCCGGTCAGGGCGCGGTGGCGCACGGTCACGCCGTCGGCGGCGAGGGGAGCGCGACCGGCCGCGATCACCTGGCGCGCGGTGTCGAGGGTCCGCCAGGTCCGAAAGCCCGCGTCGGCGAAGCGGGCGAGGTCGACCGGGTCGCGGGTGCTCACGACGTGCGCGGCCGGGTCGGGCACCAGGCCGGCGAGGGCCGCGACGAGCCGGACCCGGGCGGTGGGGTCGCGATCCTTCGGATCGAACAGGACCGCCGCCGTTCCGGCGGCGTCCAGCAGCTCCGCGACGGGCAGGTCGGGCGACGGCGTGCGACGCCGGCGGACCCGGGCGTTGTCGCGCTCCCAGCGCCCGCCGGCCCACGCGACCGGGCGGAAGTGGGTGACCACCGCCTGCCCGGCCACGAGCCGCACGTCGACCTCGAGGTAGCGCGCGCCGGCCGCGACGCTCGACCGGGCACGGGATGCCGTGTCCGTGCGGTGGGCGACGAGGAACGGACCGGTCATGCGCCGACGTCGCTCTGCGGATGCTCCTGCGCGATGCGCACGATCGTCCGCTCGAACGCGGCGATGCTGGCCGGCACCCGGTGCAGCGTGCGGCGCAGCAGCAGCATCGCCACGCGCGGCAGCGCGCCGGCCAACGGTCGGGCGGTGATGACGCCGGCCTCGACGAGCGGGTCGCCGTGGATGCTGTAGTCGGGCAGCAGCGAGGGCCCCACGCCGTTCGCCACCAGCAGCTTCACCATCTCGGCGCCGTCGGCGCGGAAGCTCTCGACGGGGTGGTCGTCACCGAAGAGGCGCTGCGCGAGCCGGTGCATCAAATACCCGGGGCGCGAGCTGACGAACGGGCGCTCGCGCAGGTCGGCCGCGGTGATCTCGGACTTGGCCGCCAGCGGGTCGTCGGTGCGGCAGCACACGGCCGGCCGTCCGAGCAGCAGTGGCGTGGGCGTGAGTCCGGTGGGCACGTCGTCGCCGGGGAACATGTTCACCAGGCCGATCTCCAACCGCCCCTCGAGCAGCCGCTCGTGGATGCGTGACTGGAACATCGTCGCGACGTCGACGGTCGTCGTCGGCTGCTCGGTGGCGAAGGAGCGCACCGCGGGCACCAGCAGCGCCGAGGTGCCGGCGTGCACCGTGCCGACGCGGATGGTGCGGCTGGCCCGGCTCGCCGCGCTCGCGGCCGCCCGCAGCTCGGCGACCCCGCCGAGGATCTCGGTGACGATGGGCAGGATGTCGCCGCCCTCGCGGCTCACCTTCGCCCCCGCGCGACGACGCTCGAGCAGTGGCACGCCGAGCTCGTGCTCGAGACTGCGGATCGCCGCGCTCAGCGCGGACTGCGACACGTGCAGCTCGTCGCTGGCGCGGCGCAGTGAGCCGTACCTCGTCACGGCCGCGAGGTATTCGAGCTGCTCTGTTCGCACCGTCGTGATCCTTCCTCACCGCGCCGAGGTGCCGGCTGGGTGGAGCGGCAGGGGTGCGCGGCTTTCGCGATCACCCCCACCGGTATTCCGTCGACGCGAGTGACAAGCGGCACTGCGGGCCCGGCCCGCATAGCCTAGGTTTCCTATCGCCATGGTCGACTTATCTCGCGACGCCCGTGTCGGGTGCGCGAGCGACGACCCCGCCACCGTGTCGAAGGAAGTCCGTCCGTCATGCCCCGTCCGCCGATCTACAACGGCTTTCTCCACCTGACCCCGAACCACCACAGCCACGGCTACTGGCGCACCGACGAGGGGCGCATCCAGCTCGGCTACAAGGACCTCGACCCCTACATCGACGTCGTCAGGACTCTGGAACGCGGCCGGTTCGACTCGCTGTTCATCGCCGACGTCGTCGGCGTCTACGACCTCGAGTACGGCGACGGCACCGGCACGATCCGCGCGGGCTCGCAGTTCCCCGAGAACGACCCGGCGGCCATCGTCTCGGCGCTCGGCTACGTCACCGAGCACCTCGGGCTCGCGATCACCAGCAACATCATCCAGGACCACCCGTTCTCGTTCGCCCGCAAGCTGTCCTCGCTGGACCACTACACGCACGGCCGGGTGGGCTGGAACATCGTGACGTCCTACCTGAGCAACGGCTTCCGCAACTTCGGCCACAACGGCATCACCTCGCACGACGAGCGCTACGAGTGGGCGCAGGAGTACCTCGACGTCACCTACAAGCTCTGGGAGCACTCCTGGGAGGACGGCGCCGTCGTCGCCGACGCCGCCAGCGGGACGCTGTTCGACCCGGACAAGATCCACACCATCGACCACGTCGGGCCCCGGTACAAGGTGCAGGGCCCCCACATCGTCGAGCCGTCGCCGCAGCGGACGCCGGTGCTGTTCCAGGCCGGCAACTCGACGGCGGGCCGCGAGTTCGCGGTGCGCAACGCCGAGGTCACCTTCCTGCCCTCGGTCACCCCGGAGGCCGCCCGCAAGGACGTGCGCGAGCTGCAGGAGCAGGCTCGCGCGGCCGGGCGCGCACCCGGCAGCCTCAAGACGCTCGTGCAGCTGTCCACGGTGATCGGCTCGACCGAGGAGGAGGCGCGTCGCAAGCAGCAGCACCTGCACGACAACATCGACTTCGACGGCCTGATCGGCTTCTACAGCGGCGGTTCGGGCATCGACTTCACCTCGATCGACCCCGAGACGCCCCTCACCGAACTGCGCGACCGCGTTGCGCTCGGCGATCACGTCCGCTCGATCTTCCGGGCCATCGTCGATGCCGACCTCGGCCGTGGCCGCGAGCTCACCTGGCGCGAGTACCTGCTCGAGCACGCGTTGCTGCCGGGTCGGTTCGCCGGCACGCCCGAGCAGATCGCCGACCACGTCCAGGGCTGGGTCGAGGCGGGGGTGGACGGCTTCAACGTCGTCCCCATCACCACGCTCGGCTGGTGGGGCGAGTGGGTCGACCACGTGGTGCCCGTCCTGCAGGCCCGCGGCCTCGCGCAGACCGAGTACGCCGAGGGGACGCTGCGGCAGAAGCTGTTCGGCCAGGGCGACCGGCTGCCGGTGACCCATCACGGCCGCGCCCTCGGCCTCGCGCCCGCCCTGACCTGAACGACCCCGCCGGCAATCGGCACGTGCACAATCGAGGAGACGAAGTGAGAAGGAAGCTGGCAGCACTGGTGGCGACGCTCGCGTTCGCGGGGCTGGCCCTCACCGGCTGCGACGGGGGATCGTCCGGCACCGCGTCCGGCAGCGGGAAACGCCTGCTGAACCAGACCATCACGTACGCGCACGAGCAGGAGCCGCCGTGCCTCTGGGGCGGTTGGGTGCAGCAGGCGTACCTGTCGCGGCAGGTCTTCGACTCGCTCGTCAGCTACGACGACGGCACGATCGTCCCGTGGCTCGCCACCTCGTGGAGCACGTCGCGTGACGGGAAGACGGTCACCTTCCAGCTCCGCAAGGACGTCCGCTTCACCGACGGCACGCGCTTCGACGCCAAGGCCGTCGTGGCGAACTACGCGAACTGGGCCAAGGGCATCAGCTGGCACAGCTTCACCTACCTGACCGGCGCCACCGCGACGGGTGCCTACACCGTGGCGCTGCACCTGTCGCAGCGCAATCCGGAGATCTTCCAAGAACTGTCCAACGGCCACTACGGCCTGCAGTCGCCGACCGCGCTCGCGACGCGCTCCACGGCGCAGAACTGCCACCAGCCCGTCGGGTCCGGGCCGTGGATCGTCAAGGAGTGGAAGGTCGGCAACGAGATCGTCTTCGCCCGCAACGACAAGTACGACTCCGCTCCGGCGAACGCCCATCACAACGGCCCGGCGTACGAGAAGGAGCTGCGCTGGAAGTTCGTCCCCGACGCGACGACTCGATGGACCGCGCTGACGACCGGGCAGGCCGACGTCGTCTACGACGTGCCGGCGGTGCAGTGGCAGACCGCGAAGAAGAGCTACCAGGTGCTCAACTTCGTGGCCGGCGGCCGCCCGCAGGGCTTCTCGTTCAACGTGCAGCGCGGGCCGTTCACCGACAAGCGGGTGCGGCAGGCGTTCCTCTACGCGTCCGACCGGCAGAAGACCGTCGAGGCGGTGTTCAAGGGGTCGGTGCCGTTCGAGGGCAACGGCGCGCTCGCGAGCTCGACGGTGGGCTACCACGACGTCGACAGCGCCTACCCCTTCGACGTCGCCAAGGCCAACCAGCTGCTCGACCAGGCGGGGTGGACGACGCGCAACGGTGACGGCGTCCGGACGAAGAACGGGCAGGCGCTGACCATCCGACTGCCGTACGGCAACGGGTCGATCGTGACGGCCGAGGGCTCGGCGGTGCTGCAGGCCATCCAGGACCAGGTCAAGGCCGTGGGCTTCGACCTGCAGCTCATCCCGCTCACGCAGACGCAGCTCTTCTCGGGCGCGAAGTCCGCGCCGACGGACAAGGAGCTGAGCTTCGGCTACTGGGTCTGGGGCGCACCCAACATCCTCGACATCAACTTCGCGGCCAAGCAGGGCGGGGTGGCGAACGGCAACAACACGTCGTTCTTCGACGACCCGGCCATCGAGGCGCGCATCAAGGCGGCGCAGATCGAGACGGACCCGGCGAAGCGCAAGCAGGAGTACGCGCAGCTGCAGCAGTGGTTCACCGACCAGGCGATCGCGGTCGGCGTGTACGACCAGACCTACAACGTCGCGATCTCGCCGAAGCTCAAGGGTGTCTGGCAGGACCAGAACAGCAACGGGCTGCTCAACTTCAACGACGCCTACTTCGTGTCCTGACATGTCCGTCATCGACAAGCCGACGCTGACGGAGGCGTTGCCCGCGGGGGACGCCCCCGTCGGGCGCTCCGGCCGACTCGGTGTGCGTCTCGTGGCGTCCAAGCTGGCGTCGGCGGTCTTCGTGCTGTGGGGCACGGTCACGGTGACCTTCGTCGTGCTCGCCGTCCTGCCCGGCGACCGCGCGACGATCCTGCTCAACGTGCGGTCCGGGCAACAGATCCCGCGCTCCGCCGCCGAGCTCGCGCCGATCAACCACGAGTTCGGGTTCGACCGGTCGGTCGTCGTGCAGTACGTCCGCTACCTCGGCGACCTGCTGCACGGCGACCTCGGGATCTCCTACCAGTCCGACCGGCCGGTCTCGACGATCATCGGCGAGCAGATCGCGCCGACGTTCACGCTCGCGCTGGCCGCGCTCGTACTGGCGTGGCTGCTCACCGTCGGGTGGACGCTGCTGACCGCCGGGCGCAGCGTGCGGCTGCGCTCGCTCGGCTCGGCGGTGGAGACGATCTCGGCCGGGCTGCCGCAGTACTGGGTCGGCATCCTGCTGCTCATCGTCTTCGCGGCGCAGCTGGGCTGGTTCCCGGTCATCGGCGGCACGTCGCTCACCGGGACGGTGCTGCCCGTCGCCACCCTGGCGATCCCGCTCGCCGGCTTCCTCGGGCAGGCGACGCGTTCGGAGTTCGACCGGGCGATCCGCGAGCCGTTCGCCGTCTCGGCCCGGGCCCGGGGGATGAGCGACCTCGCGGTGCGGGCGCGGCACGTGTTGCGTCACGCCCTGATCCCCGGCATCACGCTGTCGGGGTGGGCCATGGGTTCGCTGCTCTCGGGTGCGGTGCTGGTCGAGACGGTGTACGCCCGCCCCGGTCTCGGGGCCGTCCTGGTCACGGCGGTCAGCCAGAAGGACTTCGCCGTGGTGTCGGGGATCGTGATCCTGATCAGCCTGCTCTACGTGGTGATCAACCTGCTCGTGGACGTCGTCTACGCGCTCGTCGACCCTCGGCTGCGGGGCGCGCTGTGAGCGTCCCCACGACCGAGCTGCTCGCCCGCCCGGTGCGCCGCCGGGGTCGGCCCGCGCGCGTCCCGGCGTCGGTGATCGGCTCCGGCCTGGTCGTGCTGTTCTTCGTGCTGGCGATCGTGTGGCCGGCGCTGCTCGCGACGCACGACCCGAGCCACGCCGACATCCTCAGCACGCTGCAGGCGCCGTCGGGGAGCCATTGGCTCGGCACCGACGCGGTCGGCCGTGACGTGTACAGCCGCATCGTCTACGGCACCCGCCCCTCGCTGCTGATCGGGCTCGGCGTCATGGCTCTCGGCCTCGCCGTCGCGGTCGTGCTCGGCTTCGCGTCGGGGCTCGGTCCGCGATGGCTCGCGCAGCCGGTGAACCGCGTCCTCGAGGTGCTGCTCGCGTTCCCCACCCTGCTGCTCGGACTGCTGTTCGTCGCGCTGCTCGGCCCGTCCGCCACCAGCCTCATCGTGGCGGTCGGCATCAGCACCGCCCCGGGGTACGCCCGGCTCATCCGGGCCCAGACGCTCAGCGTGAAGGGCTCCGCGTATGTCGAGGCGGCCCGCGCGCTCGGGCACTCGCGGCGCACGATCCTCGTCCAGCACATCGCCCCGAACGCCTTCCGGCCGCTCGTCGCGCTCGTCGCCCTCGGCATCGGGACGTCCATCGTGTGGGCCTCGGGCCTGTCGTTCCTCGGTCTCGGCGTCGCGCCGCCGTCGCCGGAGTGGGGCCTGCTGCTCAGCGACGGCCGCGCCAACATCACCGTGGCGTGGTGGCTCGAGATCTTCCCCGGCATCGCCATCGTCCTCGTCGCCCTGTCGTTCACGCTGATCGGCCGGCACCTGCAGGACGTGGTGGAAGGAGGTCGGCTGTGACGACCGTGACCCCGAAGGGCGCCCGCAACCGTGAGGGCGCCGTCCTCGGCGAGCGCGTGCTCGAGGTCGAGGGCCTCGACGTGTCGTTCGCGGACGGCCGCGGCGGCCGTCACCACGTCGTGAAGGACGTCGGCTTCGAGCTGCTCGCCGGTCAGTGCGTCGCGCTCGTCGGCGAGTCCGGCTCGGGCAAGAGCGTCACCGCGCGCACCGTCCTCGGCCTGGCGGGGGACACCGCCGACGTCTCGGCCACGACCCTCGCACTGCACGGCGAGACGCTGCTCGGACGCTCGGACTCCTGGTGGCGTCGGGTGCGCGGCCGGCGCATCGGCTACATCCTGCAGGACGCGCTCGTGTCGCTGGACCCGCTGCGCCCGGTGGGCAAGGAGGTCGCCGAGGCGCTGCGGCTGCACCGGCAGGGCAACCGGTCGACCCGCGGCCGGCGGGTGCTGGAGCTCCTCGGCCGCGTCGGGGTGCCCGAGCCCGCGATGCGGGCCCGGCAGCGTCCGGGCGAGCTGTCCGGTGGCCTGCGGCAGCGCGCGCTGATCGCGTCGGCCATCGCGCTCGACCCCGAGATCGTGATCGCCGACGAGCCCACCACCGCCCTCGACGTGACGGTGCAGGCGCAGGTGCTCGACGTCCTCAAGCGGATGCTCGCCGACGGCACCAGTGTCGTGCTCATCAGCCACGACCTGGCGGTCGTGGCCAAGCTCGCCGATCACATCCTGGTCATGCAGGGCGGCCGGATCGTCGAGTCCGGGCCCGCCACGACGGTGTTGCGCGACCCGCAGCACGCGTACACGCAGCAGCTGATCGACGCCGTACCGAGCGAGCACACGAAGGGCACCCGGTTGTCCGGCACCGCGCAGGTGTCGGCCCGCGAACTGTTCCCCGCGAGCCGCGACGCGGGGTCGGACGACGGCGCGGTGCTGCTCGAGGGGCGCGACGTCGTGAAGAGCTTCGTGGGCCCGGACAAGGTGCGGCGGACGGTGGTCAACGGGGTGTCGTTCCGTCTCGACCGCGGCGAGACCCTCGGCATGGTCGGGGAGTCCGGGTCGGGAAAGAGCACGCTCGCGCGCATCGCGTTGTCGCTGGAGACGCCCGACAGCGGCGACGTCAGCTTCCTCGGCCGACCGTGGAGCGCGGCCACGCCCGCGCAGCGCCGGGCGGCGCGACGGCGGATCTCGGTGGTGTACCAGGACCCGCTCAGCTCGTTCGACCCGCGCTGGCGCGTCTCGCGCATCCTCACCGACGCGATCGAGCTCGGCGATCCGGTGCACGCCGGCCGGGCGCGTGGGCGCGCCGTCGACCTGCTGCGGGCCGTCGGGCTGGGGGAGGAGCACCTCGACGCGTGGCCGCTGCGGCTGTCGGGCGGGCAGCGGCAACGGGTCGCCATCGCGCGCGCCATCGCGACGAACCCCGAGGTGATCGTCCTCGACGAGGCGGTGTCGGCGCTGGACGTGTCGGTGCAGGCGCAGATCCTCGACCTCCTCGCCGACCTGCAGCGCCAGCTCGACGTCAGCTACCTGTTCATCTCGCACGACCTGGGAGTCATCCACCACATGAGCGACCGCGTCCTCGTCATGGAGAACGGCTTCGCCGTCGAGCAGGGCACCGCGGACCAGATCTTCACGGACCCGCAGCAGCCCTACACCCGCACGTTGCTGGAGTCGCTGCCGCGGCTCGAGTACGCCGCGCTGCGCGAGGCGGTGTCGTCGCACCGATGAGCGAACCGTCCGCCCTGACCGAGGTGCAGGCCGCCGTCCGGGCCTTCGCGCAGCGTGCCCGCACCGACGCCGTCGCCCGCGAGCGCGAACACGGCGCCGGCGATCCCGTCGTCGCCGAGGTCTTCGCCGAGCTGGTGGCCGACCTGCTCGCCACCGGCATCGGTCGGGTGCGCGTGCCGCGCCGCTTCGGCGGCGCGGAGGGGCACGTCGCCGATCTCGGCGCCCTGCTGGTGGAGGTCGCGACCGCCGACTCCAACCTGGCCCAGATCGTGCGCGGGCACCTGGGGTTCGTGGAGTTCCTGCTGCAGCGCGGCGACGACCCGGTGACCGCCGAGCTGCTCACCGCGGCGGGCCGCGGCGAGTTCTTCGGGCCCGCCGCGTCGTCGCCGGGAGCGGCGGCGGCGCAACGCGCCGGTGACGGTCCACCGGCACTGACCGACGGGGTGTGGCTGCACGACGAGGGCGCCGGGCTCCGGCTCTCGGGCGTCAAGTACTACACGACCGGCAGCCTGTTCGCGGACTGGATCAACGTGCTGGTGCCCGACGGCGACGGCTTCGTCGAGGTGGTCGTGCGGCGTCACGACCCGGGCGTCACCGTCGTCGACGACTGGTCCGGCTTCGGGCAGCGACTCACCGCCAGCGGCACCGCGAGGTTCGACGCGGTGCCGGTGCGTGCCGACCTGGTGCTGCCGCACACCGACCCGGCGCTGCCGGAGTTCCTCGGCGCGTTCTACCAGTTCGTGCACTCCGCGACCCAGGCCGGCATCACCCGGCGCGCCGCCGACGACCTGGCCGCCCTGGTGAAGGGACGTCGACGCAGCTACCCCCTCGCCGCCGCGCCGGAGCCGAGACACGACCCGCAGGTGCTGGCCGTCGTCGGCGAGGTCGCGAGCCGCGCGCTCACCACGCGCGCCACGGTGCTCGCGCTCGGCGCCGCTCTCGACGCCTACCTCGCGGCCGTCGGCGAGTCGCGCGATGCCGCGCTGGAGCGGGCCGTCGTCGAGTCGGCCGCCACCCAGGTCGTGAACTCCAGACTGGCGGGGGAGGCCGGCTGGCTGCTCTTCGACGCGGGCAGCGCCGGCGCGCTCGACACCGCCCTGGCCCTGGACCGGCACTGGCGCAACGCCCGCACGGTCTCGTCGCACAACCCGTCGATCTACAAGGCACGCCTCGTCGGCGAGTACCTCGTCAACGGCACGCTGTCCTCGACGCGTCCCGCGCCGCCGGCGCGGGTCGGCTGAGGCGGCGGCCGTGGCGGTCATCGCGCACTGGTTCCTGCCGACGAACGGCGACTCCCGGTCCGACCTCAGCCTGGGCAACGCGGTGGGGGCGGAGGGCACACGCGTCGAGCAGGGCAGCAGCGAACGCGCGCCCAGCCTGGCCTACCTGCAGCAGGTGGCCCGCGCGGCAGAGGCCAACGGCTTCGTGGGCGCCCTGACACCGACGTCGAGCTGGTGCGAGGACGCCTGGGTGGTGACCTCGGCGCTCGCGCAGGCCACCGACACGTTCCGCTTCCTCGTCGCGTTCCGTCCCGGCCTGGTCTCACCGACCCTGACGGCGCAGATGGCGGCCACCTATCAGCGCCTGACCGGCGGTCGGCTGCTGCTCAACGTCGTGACCGGCGGCGACGACGTCGAGCAGCAACGCTTCGGCGATCACCTGACCAAGGCCGAGCGCTACGCCCGCGCCGACGAGGAGCTGCACGTCTTCCACGAACTGTGGACGGGCGAGCCGGTCACCTTCCGGGGCCGCCACGTCGACGTCCGGGACGCGCGGATCGTGCCGCACGCCGTCCGTCCCGACATCTACCTCGGCGGTTCGTCGCCGGAGGCGATCGACGTCGCCGCGCGTCACGCCGACGTCTACCTGACCTGGGGCGAACCGCCCGCGCAGGTGGCGGAGAAGATCGCCGCGGTGCGGCGCCGCGCGGCCGGGCGCCGCATCCGCTTGGGCATCCGGTTGCACGTGATCACCCGCGACACCGCGGCCGAGGCGTGGGGCGAGGCGCAGCGTCTGGTCGACGGGCTCACCCCCGAGCAGATCGAGCGGGCCCAGCGGGTGCAGCGGGCCTCGCAGTCCGTCGGGCAGGCCCGCATGGTCGCGCTGCATCACGGCCGCACGGACGGGCTCGAGGTCTATCCGAATCTCTGGGCCGGCGTGGGTCTCGTCCGTGGGGGCGCCGGTACCGCGCTGGTCGGCAGCCACGAGGAGGTCGCCGACCGCATCGCGGAGTACCACGCACTGGGGCTCGAGGAGTTCGTCCTCTCGGGCTATCCGCACCTGGAGGAGGCGTACCGCGTCGGCGAGGGGCTGCTGCCGGTGCTGCGCCGCCGCGGTCTGCTGGCGACGGACCCGAACCCGGTCGCGCCGGTCACGGTGGACGCATGACGACGCGCGAAGCGGCGCCGGTGACCGTGGGTCCGCCGCCCGTGCTGCGCGACGCCGCCGCCGCCGTGGCGGCCGCCGAGGCCTACGCGGCGGGCATCGCCGACGGTGTGGTGACCCGCGATCGTGCCGGCGCCGCGCGCGTACCCGTCGCCGAGCTCGCGGCCTACGACGCGTCCGGGCTGCTCGCGATCACGCTGCCGGTCGCCGACGGTGGCGCGGGGCTCGGGCCTGCCGTGCTCTCGCAGGTGTGCCGCACGGTCGCCGCGGTCGATCCGGCGATCGCGCAGGCGCCGCAGGGTCACTACCTGTTCCTCGACGTGCTCATCGCGTACGCGGCCGAGGGTGCGCGGCGCCGGCTGGCGGCCGAGGTGCTGGCCGGGCGGCGGATCGCGAACGCGCTCGCCGAACGCGGCGGCGGCGACGCCCAGGCGCTGCGGACGCGGCTCACCGCGGGCAGGCTGTCCGGCCGCAAGTACTACGCGACCGGTGCGCTCACCGCGCACTGGATCGCGGTCTCGGCCCTGGACGAGAACGACCGGCTGGTCGTCGCGTTCGTGGAACGCGAGGCGGCGGGCGTCACGCTCGACACCGACTGGGACACCCTGGGGCAGCGGGCGACCGTGTCGGGCAGCGTCCTGCTCGCGGACGTCGCCGTCGACCCGGAGCTCGTGCTGCCGTACTGGCGCTGCTTCGAGGGGCCGCAGCAGCTCGGTGCCCGCGCCCAGCTCTACCACGCCTCGATCGAGGCCGGCATCGCCGCCGGCGTGCTGCGCGACGCCCGGTGGTTCGTCACCGAGAAGGCGCGGCCGTTCTTCGAGGCGGCGCAGCGGGGCTGGGCGACCCGGGCCGCCGACGACCCACACGTCGTCCACCGCTTCGGCGTCATGGCCACGAGGGTGGCCGCGGCCGAGTCGCTCGTGGCCCGCGCGGCCGCCACGCTGGAGGGGATCGGGTTGACGCCGACGTCCGCCGACGACGCGGCCCGCGGCTCGGTCGCGGTGGCGCAGGCCAAGGCGTTCGCGTCCGAGGTCGCCGTCGAGGTGTCGTCCGAGCTGTTCTCGCTGTCGGGTGCCTCGGCCACCGACGAGAAGTACGACCTCGGCCGGCACTGGCGCAACGCGCGCACGCACTCGGCGCACGACCCCGTCGACTGGAAGTACCACCACGTGGGCGCCTACCTGCTCGACGGGGTGCTGCCGCCCAACCACGGACAGCTGTGAGGCCGTCCGCCGCCGTCGCCCCCACGCGGTGTCAGGCCATCGCCCGCGTGAGCGCCCCGCGCAGAGCCGGCCGGAGCCGGTCGATCATCTCGAGGGTCAGGTGGTTGTCGTCGCGGTAGGCGAGGGTGCCGTCGAGCGTCGCCGGGCAGTGGCCGCCCGGACAGTACGTGGTGGTCAGGTCCAGCACGTCGACGCCGGGTACGCGTCGCGCGGCGTGCAGGTCCGACGCGCTGCGCAACGCGTGTTTGCGCGTCTCCGCGCATTTACTCAGCTTTCGCGCGTGGCTCAGCACGCACGTGGGCACGCGCTCGTCGAACGACGGGTTGTCGCGGATGACCAGCACCCGGCTGCCGGCTCCGCGCAGACGCTGCAGCTGCCGGACGAGACCGGTCTCGTAGAGGGCCCGGGCGCCGTTGCCGCCGACGAGACCGCGCGTCCGTGGGTCGTAGAGCGACGGGATCTTGCTGACGTAGCCCGCCACGACGACGAGGCTCGGGCGGGCGGCGACGAGGCGGCGCATGACGTCGTCGCGCCACCGGTTGCACGAGGCCGACGGGGCGCCGTCGATCATCTTGGTGACCTCGGCCAGCGGGCACGACGCGCGCGTCCAGACGCGCAGGCCCCAGTCGCGGGAGCGTGCGACGTCGCGCACGGCGCCGAACCACTGCGCGGCGTGCGAGTCGCCGACCAGCACGACGTCGCCGCGACCGCGGTCGGGCAGGTAGCGGCACTCGCCGGACAGCGCGTTCGCGCGCATGCCCACCTCGCAGCCGTCCCGCGTCGGCTGCGGGATCTCGGCAGCGGCCGTGCCCGGCTGCGGGACGAGGACGCGACCGGACGCGTCGGTGACCCGCGCGGTGTCGGTGCGGTGGTCGGCCGCGGCACCGACCGCCACGGCCACGCTCGCGCCGACGACGACGAGGACGGCACCGAGGGCGAGCGACCGGCCGCGGTGTGCGACGAGCCGCGGCGTCGCCCGCACCGGGTGTTCGACGAGGTGGTAGCCGACGGCGGCGAGCAGCAGCGAGAGCAGTGCGAGCGCCACGGCCGAGCGGGCCGACAGCGGGTGACCGTGCCAGAGCGGCACGAGCACGAGGGGCGGCCAGTGCCACAGGTACCAGCCGTAGGAATAGCGACCGAGGAGCTGCGCCGGCCGGGAACACAGCGCTGTGAGCAGCGGGTCGCGCGCCGCGCGGGCGGCGGCCGGGCCGGGCAGGCCGCCGGCGATGACGAGCGCGGCGCCGAGCGTGGGGACCAGTGCGTACCAGCCGGGGTAGTAGCTGTCGGCGTCCGGCGCGGCGAGCAGGTAGAAGCCGACCACCGCGGCGGTTCCCGCCCAGCGCGCGGCCAGCGCGGCGCGACGGGGCGGTGTCAGGCGCGTCGCGGCGACGGCGAGCAGCGCCCCGAGCGCCAGCTGCCAGACCCGCGAGTACGTGGCGAAGTACGCGTAGGGCTGCGAGGTGGTGGTGAGCGACACGGCGAGCACGAAGGAGCCACCGGCCACGGCGGCGGCGAGCACCCCCACCGCGCGCGTCCGGCGGCGCGCGACGAGCAGGCCCAGGCCGAGCAGCAGCACCGGCCAGACCAGGTAGAACTGCTCCTCCAGGCCGAGCGACCAGTAGTGGGTGAACGGGGTCGCGCCGTTGTCGGCGAAGTAGCTCGTCCGCTCGTCGGCGTAGTGCCAGTTGACGCTGAACAGCGCCACCCAGACGCCGTCCTCGGCGAACCGCGCCGCGTCGATGGAGTCGACGAGCAGTAGCGAGGCGAGCATCGTCAGCACGGCGACGAGCGCCGACGCCGGCAGCAGCCGCCGCGCGCGGCGCCCCCAGAACGCCCGCAGGTCGATGCGCCCGGTCGTGCGCAGCTCGGCCAGCAGCAGGCCGGTGATGAGGAACCCGCTGAGGACGAAGAAGACGTCCACGCCCGCGAAGCCGCCGGGCAGCCAGGACGGGTGGACGTGGAACGCGACGACGCCGAGGACGGCGACGGCCCGCAGGCCCTCGAGGTCGCGCCGGACCCGCGCCGGGGTGCGGCGGGGTGGGGTGGCGGCCGGGGCTTCGGGACGGGCGGCTGCGACGGGCCGGATCGCGGTCACGCGCGGACGTTGCCAAGGAGGACGGCCCCCGGGCAAGTCGACGCGGCCGACGTCGGCGAGCGTTCACCCGTTCGGCATCCGCCGGTCAACTGGACGCGTGACCCGGGCGGCGGTGGGTGGTGCGCGCGGTCGGTTCGGCGGCGAGCGGATCCTCGGGCCACGGGTGCTTCGGGTATCGCGCCCGCAGCTCGGCGCGCACCTGCGGGTAGCCCTGCCGCCAGAACGACGCGAGGTCACCGGTGACGGCGACCGGCCGGCCCGCGGGGGAGAGCAGGTGCACGACGACCGGGGCCCGGCCGTCCGCGAGCGCCGGCGCCTGCGTCCAGCCGAACGTCTCCTGCAGCTTCACCGCGATCACCGGCGGGTCGCCACCGTCGTAGGCGACCCGGACGTGGGAGCCCGAGGGCACGCGCAGCCGGTCCGGGGCGAGCTCGGCCAACCTGGTCGCCGCGGGCCACGGCAGCAGGCGCCGCAGGGCGGCGGCGACGTCGATGCGGTGCAGGTCGGCGGTGCGCCGCACGTCGCCGAGATCCACCCAGTCGTCCAACCTCGCGAGCAGGGCGGCGTCGGCGACGTCGGGCCACGGCTCGCCGAGCACCGCGTGCAGGAAGGCGAGGCGCGAGCGGAGGTCGCCCGCGCCGTCCGTCCAGGTCAGCGCGGACAGCCCCTGTGCCCGCAGCCCGTCGCGCACGTCGGCCCGCACCTGCAGCGGGTCGGGGTCGCGGAGCGCCGTGGACGCCAGCTCGATCGCGCCGAGGCGTTCCACCCGACGCGCGACGAGCGCGCCGTCGGACCACTCGATCTCGTCGACGGTGGTGACGAGGTCGGCGGCGACCGCGCGGGCCGTGGGCTCGTCGATCGGGGCCGCCGCGCGCACCCGCGCGTCGGCGTGGCCGGGCGGCCGGTCGGCCACGGCGACGGCGAGCCACGGCGTGCGGCGCAGGCCCGACGACTCGCCGACCCGGGCGCCGGTGCCGCCGGCCATCCGGTACGTCACCGCGTCCGCACCCCGGGCGCGCGCGATCCGGTCGGGGTAGGCGAGACCGACGACGGTGCCGACGGCGAGGTCGTCGGGCATCGGGGTCCGGGCCGGCCCGCCGCGGCCGAGCCGATCGGCCTCCTGCCGCCATCGGTGCGCGGTGGCGCGGTCCCGGCCGTCGCGCAGGGCCCGGTACCGGGCGGCGAGGTCGTCGTCGCGGCCGGTGAGCGAGTCGTCGGACAGCAGCGCCACCACCTCCCGCGCCCGGTCGCCGCCGACGAGGTCGGCGCCGTCGAGGACGGCCCGGGCCAGTCGGGGGTGCGCGCCGACCGCGGCCATCCGCCGCCCGCGTGCGGTGATGCGGCCGTCGGCGTCGGTCGCGTCGAGGCGTCGCAGCAGGGTGGTCGCGGCCTCGAGCGCGGCGTCCGGGGGAGGGTCGAGCAGGGCCAGGCCGGCGCCGCGGGGGGTTCCCCACGCCGCAGCCGCGAGCGCGAAACCGGCGAGGTCGGCGGTGGCGATCTCGGGCAGCGCGTGCGCGGCGAGGTGCCCGTGCTCGTCGGCCGACCAGCAGCGGTAGGCGCGGCCCGGCGCCTCCCGTCCCGCCCGGCCGGCCCGCTGGTCGGCCGATGCCCGCGACACCCTCGTGGTGACGAGCGCGCCGAGCCCACGGGCCTGGTCCGTGCGCGGCTCGCGCGACAGCCCCGCGTCGACGACCGCCCGGACGCCGGCGACGGTCAGCGAGCTCTCGGCAACCGCCGTGGTCACGACGACTCGCCGCCGCGGCCCGGGCGTCAGCGCGAGGTCCTGCTCCGCGCGGGTCTGCCGGCCGTACAGCGGCCGGACTTCCGCGGCCGCGCCCGCGAGCGCGGCGCCGACCGCCGCGATCTCCCGCTCGCCGGGCACGAACACCAGCACGTCGCCGTCACCCTCGGCGAGGGCACGGCGGGTCACCTGCGCCACATGGTCGAGCAGGCGTGGGTCGACGCGGGAGCCGGGCAGCAGCGGCAGTGGCCGGGGTGGGGGCGCCCAGACGACGTCCACCGGGTGGCCCACCGCGGTCGTCGTGACGACCGGCGCGCCGAGCACGCGACCGAGCGCGTCGGTGTCCGGCGTCGCCGACGTGGCCACGAGCGCGAGGTCCGGGCGCAGCGCGGCCCGCACGTCCACGCAGAACGCGAGGAGCAGGTCGGCGTCGAGGTGCCGCTCGTGGCACTCGTCGAGCACGACGGCCGCGACCCCGGGCAGGTCGGGGTCGCGCTGCAGGCGCCGCACCAGCAGCCCGGTCGTCACGACCTCGACCCGCACGTCCGCGCCACCGACCCGCTCGCCGCGCATCGCGTAGCCGACCCGGTCGCCCGGGCGCTCGCCGAGCAACCCGGCCAGCCGCACGGCGGCGGCGCGGGTGGCGATGCGACGTGGCTCGGCGACGACGATCCGACCGTCCCGCGAGTCGGCGAGCGCGAGCGGCAGCAGCGACGTCTTGCCCGAGCCGGGCGGGGCCACGAGCACCGCGCTGCCGGCGTCGCGCAGCGCGTCGACCGTCGCCGCCAGCGCGGCCCGGACCGGCAGGTCGGCCCCGGGCACGTCCGTGGTGGGCAGCAGCGACGGCACGTCGTGACGCTAGCCGTGGCGGCGCCGCGGTGCGGTGGGCGGGCGTGCGGGCGTGCGGCCGTGCCGCTGTGCGGTGGTTGCCGTCGGCATGCGGTGAGGTCACCACCTTCGAACTGAGCGACCATGGCCAAGACGTCGAACCGCAATTGCCGATCGCGTCGGTGGGGTCGCGGACCGAGCCGCCGAGGCTGAGCTTGATCTGACGGGTGGTCAGGTCATCGGCGATGCCGCGGGCGTCGGGCAGCGATAGGGCGAGACGGTCGAGCTTGGTGACGACGAGGGTGTTGCCGGCTCGAGAGGCGGCTCGTGCTCCGCGACGCTGCCACTCATCCAACCGGCCAGCTCTTGAATCACTTGGTCAAGCACACAAGCGGGTTGGCTATCGGACAGAGCTACCTGGGGGTTGGGCGGATGCCGTTTGCCTCGTCAGCTGAGCCGTCCCCCGCCGTCGACGTGCAGCACCGTGCCGGTGATGAAGGTGTTCGTGAGCAGCGCGATTGCGGCGGCGCTGATGTCGGCTGGCGTCCCGACGCGTCGCGCGGGGTTCGAGGCGGCGGTCGTGCGGAACAGCTCGTCCTTGGCATCACCCATGGCGTCCCAGGCGCCGGAGTCGATGATGCCGGGTGAGAGCGCGTTGACGCGCACGGTTGCCAGCTCGACCGCGAGGGCCTCGGCGAGGAAGGCAACCGCAGCGTTGGTGGTGGCCATGACCGACAGCCCCGGGGCTGGCTTCCAAGCGGCCACGCCGGAAAAGAAGAGGAACGAGCCGCCCTCGCGCACCCTGGCGCCGAAGTGCTTGGCAAGCAGGATGGGGCCGATCACCTTCGCCTCGAAGGCGCCGATGACGGCGTCGCGCTCTAGGTCGGCGACCGGGCCGTTGGCGTGCGCGGCGGCGAGGCTGATCACGTGGTCGACCTCGCCGAGCTCCGCGGCGGCGGCTTTGATGGTCGCTTCGTCTTGCAGATCGAGATGGACCCAGCGCAGGTCGCCGTGGGTCACCGGCGTTCGGCCGGCGAGGACGGGCACACCGCCGGCCTCGCTGATGTCGGCGGCAAGCGTCGCCGCGATGCCGGATCGTCCGCCGACAAGAAGGATGGTCTTGTCTGCAAGCTCGGTGTTGCGAGGCTCGTTGCTCATGTCATTGGCCCTTTCAGATGTTGCGGCCGGGTAGGCCGCTGACGGGTGCGGGGTCGCGCTCGACCCAGGTCGCGGTGTCGGGGTGATCGAGGATGATCGACTGCGCGATGTCGTCCTTGCTGGCCCACCACACGCGGTGACGTTGTCGGCGATCCAGGGCGGCCTCCTCGGGCCGGCTCTGCTCGTACTGCCGCTCCCAGCGCCGCCCGTGAGTGCCGGCCTCGTGGCCGCGGCGGACGCCATCTGCCGCCATATCGGGATGCCGGCGAACGTCGTCGCCGATCATGAACGACGTCATCGGGAGGATGTGCTCGTCGAGCAGGTCGAGGATGCGCGGGACGCCCTCGCGCGAGGTACTCGGAGAAGCTGTCCTGTCCGAGGTCGGGGAGCCTGGGCAGGATGGGCTCGGTGATCGGGCCTCCCGCGCCGCTGATCGGCTGACTGCCGGCCTCGAACTGCACGGAGACGCTGACGGCAAGACGAGCGCCGTTGGGTCAGAACTCGGTCATGACAGTGCTCCGATCTGCTTCGAAAAGGTCATGTTGTCCTCGAGGTGCCAGTCACCGACGATCTGCCGGGCACCAACCTGCTGAATGTCGAAGGCGTTGAAGCGCACGCCCTGGCCGTGCCCCCTAGCGCCGTTGTAAGTGCCGGTGAAGTGCCCGGAGTAGACCTGCCGGACGGAGACGCGGTCACCAGCGATCAGGACGTCGGCGACCGTGCAGCGCAGGTCGGGGACGGCGGCGCGGAAGGTCCGCGACGCCTGCTCGATGCCGCGCAGCCCCTGCGGTCGGCCGGTCGGGAGCGTGCGGTCCACGAACGCCGGGCTGTCCGCGCGGTGCAGGTAGCGCACGTCGCCGGTGTCCCAGAACGTATAGAGCTCGCGGATTCTGCGCACCACGAGCCGGGCGCGGTCTGGGGACAGGCCCTGGTCGATGCTGAGGTGCTGGAAGTGCACGAGATGAGGATCTGAGGCCGTCGCGACTTTCGACTGCCCACCGGTGGTGATCCGGTCGACGGGATGACCGGCTGCGCTTGCGCCCGTCGCCGGGGCGGCACCGGCGAGGGCGAGCGCGGCGAGACCCGCGGCCACGAGACGCGTGGACTTGCGCATGGCGTTGACTCCTTCGCCTAGGAATTGCGGCTCCTCCAGCTAATTCCAGGTCGTGCCGCACTGCGACAACAGTGCACGACTTCATGAGGTGTCATAGATTCTGTGCATGCCATCGTTGCGCGCCCTGCAGTGCTTCACCGCCGTCGCAGAGCACGACACCGTGACCGCGGCCGCCGTCCATCTCGGCATCACCCAGCCGGCACTGTCGCACCAGATCACGGCGCTGGAACGCGAACTCGGCGTTGCCGTGCTCGACCGGCAGCAACGCGGATCCCGGCTGACGCCGGCCGGGCGTGCGCTGCTGCCCTACGCGCTGACCTGCGTCGACGCCGAACACGCCTTCACCGAGCAGGCACGCCGGGTCGCCGGCCTGCGCATCGGCGAGCTACGCGTCTGCTGCGCCCAGTCGGTCACGGCCGGCCTGCTGCCCAGGGTGCTGCGCCACTGGCAGCGCAGGCACCCTGACGTCACGATCTTCGTGTCGGAGTTCGACAGCGCCGACCGCGTCGCCGCAGCGGTGCGAGCCGGGGACGCCGATCTCGGCGTGGCGCCGACGCCCTCAGCCTGGGACGGACGGACGACGACGCTCGGCTGGGAGGAGATGGTCGTCGCGATGGCGGTCAACGATCCGCTCGCGAGCTCGGCGTCCGTCCCGTTGACCAGACTTGCCGATCGCGGGCTCGTCCACTTCACCTCCGGCCACGCGCTCAGCGGCTGGGTCGACGCGACGTTCGCCGCGGCCGGCCTGCACTCCCGTGTCGTGGTGCGGACCGGGCAGACGAGCGCCGCGGCGCTGCTGGCGGCCACCGGGATCGGTCCTGCGCTCGTCCCGTTGACCGCGCTGCCCCCGCGCTATCCGGGCGTGGTGCGGCCGCTACGCCCCAAGCGCGGACGCGACATCGTCGCCCTCACCGCAACGGACGATCCGCTGACGATGACGTTCGTCGCCGACCTGGTGGCGAACGGCGTGCCGACGCTCCCCCGAACCCGCACCGCTTGACGACGGCAGTCTCAACCGGCCAACGCATCAAACGGTGTCGAGGATGGGTCCGGGAGGGTCTCGGGGTGCGGACAGCGCGTGCAGCGGTACTGGCCCTGCGCCCCCAGCAGCCCTTGGCAGCGTGGCGCCAACGAAGACACCCGCCTGCTGCGCCCGTACCTCCCCAGCTCCAGCGACCCGGGCAGCGACGACCGGGCGGATTCGTTCAGCCGGCGCGGGCTCAGTAGACGATGACGGGAAAGCGGGCGCTGTTCGTTTCGAACATGTCTTGCTCGCTCCTCAGTCGTTGTTGGACCTGGTCGGTAGCGGTGGATCCGAAGCTGACGACCGGTTGGCGGGCTTGGATACCTGCGAACGCGGCGTCACAGAAGGCGTTGATGTCTGCTCCGTGCGGTGTGGGTGAGCCCGAGAGGCCGGTGGCGACGGCGGGCGGCATGAGTTCCAGGACGTCGATCGCGGTGTCGGCCAGGGCGTGCCGCAGGGTCATCGTGTAGCTGTGCAGGGCGGCTTTGGCGGCGCTGTAGAGCGGGGCGAAGGGTTGCGGGATGAGCGCACCGCCGGAGGTGACGTTGACGATGGTGGCGGTATTGCCGTGGTTGAGCATGATCGGAATGAGAAGGTGGTTCAGGTGAACAGGACCGCTGAGAAGCGCGTCGAGCTCGGCTTGTCGCTCGGGCCAGGATGCGTCGTCGTCGGCAAGGGAGACTCGACGTTGGACGCCGGCGTTGTTGATCAGCAGGTCCAGCGTCGGCAGTTGTTCGACGACGTGAGTGGCGAGCTGTTCGCGGTCTCGGGGTGAGGAGATGTCGCTCTGAGCGGTCAGCAAGCCGGGTGTCTGGCGGCCCGCCTCCGCCAGGCGTCGTCGGTCACGCCCGGTGATCATGACCCGGTCGCCCCGAGCTGCGAACCGTCGGGCCAATCCGTTCCCGATGCCTCGGGTGCCGCCGGTGATCAACACTGTTCGTCGAGTTGTCATGTAAACAACTATGCCTCGAGACGTGTTTACATGACAACAGAGCCGGTCTAGCGTGGTGGCGTGGGCGAGCTGTTGAGCGGTGAGGAGATGCAGCGTTGGGAGGCGTGGAAGCGGGCGACCGATGCAGTATGGGGGCAGGTGGTCAGCGAGATCCTGGCCGCAACCGGCCTGTCCGCGGCCGACTTCTCGGTGCTCACCCGTGTGGTGGAGACTGACGATCTACCGCGTCAGCAGCAACTGGCAGACGCCTTGGGCTGGCAGCGGAGTCGGCTGTCCCGCCAGCTGACTCGGATGGCAGATCGAGACCTCGTCGAGCGGGTCGGTGAGGGCAACGAACGCGTCGTGCGCGCGACGCCCAACGGGAGACGAGCGGCTACAGCAGCGCGGGCAGCGCATGCCAACGCTGTCCGCGGTGCACTTCTGACACGGACCCCCCGGTCATCGGTCAACCCGTTCTGGTCGACGATCCGCGATCTCACGCCCTGAGCACCGGGGCGAGCGTCTGTCTCTACGTCTCCGACGCCGACCGCGTCCACCGAGAACCGGTCCGGCGCCGGCGTCGAGGGTCGCTTCACCGATCTGCACGACACGCTCGATCGTCTGCGCGAGTTCGCGTATATCGACCCCGACGGCACGGAGATCCGGGTCGGTTCGTCGCTGTCGCAGCGACGAGTGCGCTCAGCCGGCAGGCTTGATCGCTCGGACGAGCGCGCCATGCATGCCCGGCGCCACCTCGTGGGTGAACGTGACCGAGGCGTCGGCGAACCCGGCCGCGGTCAGGCCGTCGAGGTACTCGACCGACGACAACGCACCGGCGATGCAGCCGACGTGGGAACCGCGGTCGGCTCGGTCCGCCGGCAGCAGGTCGTCCTCGGCCACGACGTCGGAGATGCCGATGCGTCCGCCCGGGAGCAGCACGCGGAACATCTCGGCCAGCGCCACCGCCTTGTCGGTCGACAGGTTGATCACGCAGTTGGAGATCACGACGTCGACGGCGCCGGCCGGCAACGGCACATCCTCGATCGTGCCGCGGAGGAACGTCACGTTGGTCGCGCCGACCCGCGCCCGGTTCGTCTCGGCGAGTGCGAGCATCTCGTCGGTCATGTCGACGCCGTAGGCGTGTCCGGTCGGGCCGACCCGTCGGGCGGAGAGCAGGACGTCGATGCCGCCGCCCGAACCGAGATCGAGCACGCGTTCGCCGAGCCGCAGGTCGACCGTGCTCACCGGGTTCCCGCACCCGAGCGAGGCGGCGACGGCCGCGGCGGGGAGCTCAGCCTGTTCGGTCGTCGAGTACGACGGTGCCCCGAACGCCGTGCCGACCGGACCCGAGGTGCCGCGGCAACACGCCGTCGCGGCATTGTCGGCGGCCACGACAGCTGTCGCCGCCGCGGCGTAGCGCGCGCGCACCTGCTCGCGGAGCTCGGTCCCGGTCATCCTCACCCTCCGATCAATTCATCGACGAACGTCGATGGATCGAGACTGCGCCATCGATCGATGAGTGTCAATCGATGTGGCAGGCTGGTGCCGTGTGGGACTCGGACGCGGCGGTCGAGCTCGCTCGCCGCTGCAAGGCGCTCGGCGACCCGACGCGGGTGCGACTGCTGTCGTTGCTCGTGGGCGCCGGCGACGACGGTGCCTGCATCTGCGACCTGACGGGGCCGGTCGGGCTGACCCAACCCACCGTCTCGCATCACATGAAACAGCTCGCGGCCGCCGGCCTGGTCACGCGCGAGCAGCGCGGCAGGTGGGCGTACTACGCACTCGTGCCGGACGCGTTCACGGGGCTCGCGGCCGCGCTCACGGCCTGCACCCCCGTGACCGCCAGCAACTCGAGCTTCGACGCATCCTCCGTGCCCGGGGCGGCGGTGTAGACGACGATGCGCAGGTCGCTGCCCGGGACGGTGAGGACGTCGCAGTCCAGCCGGATCGGGCCGACCGGGGTCGACGTGGCCGTCTTGCGACTCGACCGGTGACGCGCGACGTGGGCCCGACCCCACCGGCGCGCGAAGTCCGGTGACTCGTCGCGGAGGCGGGTGATCAACCGGGCGAGACCGGGGTCGTCCGGGTAGCGACCGGCGGCCTCGCGCAGGTCGGCGGCCAGATCGTCGGCGAACTGCTCGGCGTGCTGCTCGTCGAAGTCGATGACCCCGCGGGCCTCGGTGAAATGGCGCCAGGCGACGTTGCGGTCGAGACCCTGTCGCTCGCGCGGGTCGCCGGTGATCGCGGCCCACAGCGGGTTCCACAGCACGACGTCCCAGGCTGCGGTGTGGACCGCCAGCGGCACGTCGCCCAACCGGTCGACGATGCGCTGCACGCCCGGTAGGACGTGCTGGGGGACGACGCCGCGGGACGGGACCGCGACGCCACCCGCGCGGTAGAGGTGATCGCGCTCGTCGTCGGTGAGCCGCAGCGTGCGGGCCAGGGCGGCGAGCAGGGACGCGGACGGGTGGCGCGCCCGGCCCTGCTCGAGCCGTACGAGGTACTCGAGGCTCACGCCGGCGAGCATCGCGACCTCCTCCCGACGCAGCCCGACGGCGCGGCGGCCGCGTCCCGGCGGCAGGCCCACGTCCCCGGGGCCCAGCCGATCACGCCACGCCCGCAGCACCTCACCCAGCTCGGTCATGTCCACCAGCATGCCGGGCGGCGGCGTCGTGGGGGTGGTACCGGCAGTGCCTACCCACCGCTGCTGCGCCGCGGCGCACGGTGGAGCCATGACCACCACCTTGATCACCGGAGCCAATCGGGGCCTGGGCCTCGAGACCGCGCGCCGCCTCGTCGCCGCGGGCCACACCGTCTATGCGGGGATGCGTGACCCGGCCGGCGGCGACGCCGCCCGCGCGGTGGGCGCACGCGTCGTCCGACTCGACGTGACCGACGCCGCCTCCGTCACCGCCGCGGTCGCCGAGTTGCCCGAGCTCGACGTCCTCGTGAACAACGCCGGCGTCCTCGGCACGTCCTTCGACCTCGACGACCTCGATGCCGACGCCATGACCGCCGTCCTCGACACCAACGTCGTCGGCATCGTGCGGACGACCCAGGCCGCGCTCCCGCTGCTGCGCCGCTCGGCCAACCCCGTCGTCGTCAACGTGGCGTCCGGCGTCGGTTGGCCACGCGCGCTGCAGGAGCCGGGCCGCGACGAGTACCCGGTGCGCGCCGTCCCCTACGCCGCCTCGAAGGCGGCCGTCATCACGCTGACCGTGCAGTATGCGAAGAACCTGCCGGACTTCCGCGTCAACGTCGCCGACCCCGGCTACACCGCGACGGACCTCAACCGCCACAGCGGCCACCAGACGGTCACCGAGGGCACGGACGCGACGGTCATGCTGGCGACGCTCGGCCCGGACGGCCCCACCGGCGAGTTCCACGACCGGCACGGCCGCATCGCGTTCTGATGGTCCGGCCGTCGACGGCGGGGTAGGACGGTGCGGTGACCCACCACCGGCTCGAACCGAGCGTCGACACCGTCTCCGACGTGCTGACCCGCGGCCGGCCGCCCGTACTGAGCATGCAACCGGGGGACCGGTTGACCGTCCGCACGCTCGACTGTGCAGGCAATCTCGATCGCGGGCCGGCCGTGGCGGCCGGTGGTGGCCGCCGCCTCCTCCCGGGCGCGCGGGGCCACTGCCTGGCCGGCCCCGTCGCCGTCGTCGGCGCCCGGCCGGGGCAGACGCTCGCGGTCGGCATCGAGGCGCTGACACCGGACCGCTGGGGATTCACCCGGGCGGGTGGTCACGACACCCTGTTGCACCGGCGACTGGGGACGGCCGCACTCGACCCCGCCCAGCTGTCGTGGGACATCGACGACGTCGCCGGGGGCGTCGCGGTGAACCAGTACGGCGTCGCCGTCGACGTCCGCCCGTTCCTCGGCGTGATCGGCCTGCCGCCCGACGCCGACGGCGAGCACTCGACCATCCCGCCGCGGGCCGCCGGCGCCGGCAACGTCGACTGCGCCGAGCTCGTCGCCGGCTCGACCCTGTTCGTGCCGGTGACCGTCCCGGACGCCTACCTCTACCTGGGTGACGGTCACGCGGCCCAGGGCGACGGCGAGGTCGGCGGCACCGCGATCGAGACCGGTATGACCACGACGGTCACGCTCGACCTGATCGACGACCCGCCGGTCGCGGGCGTGCACGCCGTGACGCCGGCCGGCCTGATCACCTTCGGCTTCGACGCCGACCTCAACGCCGCGACCGCCGACGCCCTCGCCGCGATGCTGGACTGGCTGGAACGACTCACCGGGCTGGCTCGTCCCGTCGTCCTCGCCCTCGCGTCCACGTGCGTCGACCTGCGCATCACCCAGATCGCGAACCGCACGTGGGGAGTGCACGCGGTGCTGCCCCATCGCGTCCGAGAGCAGCTGCGCCGCTGACGAACGCCGGATGGCGTCAGGCGGCGCGGTCGGGCCCCAGGGCGCGGCCGTGGTCGCGCGCGATCCGCTCGGCCTCGGCACGCATCTCGTCGGCGAGGTCGGCGAACTCGTCGAGGGCGGGGTTGACCCCGACGAGCGTGAACTCGCGCTCGACGACAGAGAGGTCGAGCTGCCACACGTCCTGCAGGATGCGGCGCATCCACCCGGTCGCGTGGTCCCAGCCCTCGCGCGGCGTGCCGGCGCCGTAGGCGCCGCCGCGGACGGTCACGAGGACGGCGGGCTTCCCCGCGGTGGCGGGGGTGACGCCGGCGGCCATGCGCGGGTCGGAGATCACGAGGTCGACCCATGCCTTGAAGTGCTGCGAGACGCCGAAGTTGTAGAGGGGCACGGCGAAGAGCGCGGCGTCGGCTCCCACGAGCGCGTCGGTCTCGCGTGCGGCGAGTGCGGCCGCGTCGCGCTGCTCGGCCGTGCGGTCGGCCTCGGGGGTGAAGGCGGCGCCGACCGCGGTGCCCCAGGTGGTGGCCGGGATCGGGTCCAGCCCGACGTGGCGGCGGACGATCTCGGCCGCCGGGTTCGCCGCGCGCCACTCGGCCTCGACCAGGTCGGCGATCGCGCGGCTGTGCGAGCCGTCCTCGCGAATGCTGGCGTCGAGCCGGAACAGGGTCATGACGATCTCCTTCGGAGGATGCGTGAGCAGTTCAACTAGCAAACAGCAAGCTGCTCGGAAAATACAAGCGATACCCTCGTCGTGTGACGTCGTCGACAGACCGGCAGGACGCGGTGCCGCGCGACGGCACCGCGTGCAGCGGGGCCGTCGAGCGGTGCGACGCCGCCCTCGCCGCGGCCTTCGGCATCCTCGGCAAGCGCTGGAACGGCCTGATCGTCGGCACCCTGGCGACGACCAACGCCGGCTTCGCCGACCTGCGCCGCGCCGTCGCGGGCATCACCGACTCGATGCTGTCCGACCGGCTCACCGAGCTCGCCGGCGCGGGGATAGTCGAGCGCAGCGTCACCGACACCCGCCCGCCCGGCGTGACCTACCGGCTCACCCCGGCCGGTCACGCGTTGCTGCCGATCCTCGACCAGCTCGCCGGCTGGGCCGACGAGCACCTCGCCCCCCGCTGCCCCGGGTGACAGCGCCGGCCGACTGCCGGACGGACGATCCGCGGCCCCCGTCGGCGCGGCAGGACGGGCCGGCACGGCAGGATGGGCCGATGGACTCCTTCTCGCGACAGGGTCTCGTCTTCGACGTGACGGACTCCGGCCCGGCCGACGGCGAGGTCGTCGTGCTGCTGCACGGGTTCCCGCAGAACCGCCACGAGTGGACCGGCGTCACGCCGCAGCTCACCGCCGCCGGCTGCCGCGTCCTCGCCCCCGACCAACGCGGCTACTCGCCCGGGGCCCGGCCGGCCGGGCGACGGGCGTACGTGCAGTCCGAGCTCGTCGCCGACGTGGTCGCGCTGATCGACGCCGCGGGGGTCGAGAAGGTGCACGTGGTCGGGCACGACTGGGGTGCGCTCGTGGCCTGGGCGCTGACGTCGCGGCACCCCGAGCGGGTGCGGACGCTGACCGCGGTCAGCGTGCCGCACCCCAAGGCCTTCGCCTACGCGATGCCGCGCGGCCAGGCGCTGAAGTCCTGGTACATGGCGGCATTCCAGCTGCCCGCGGTGCCCGAGCGGTTCCTGCCCACGCCGCGCGGCCTGGCCCTGCTCGGCGGGAAGGGACTGACGACCGAGCAGATGAAGGCGTACGTCGAGCCGCTCGGCCGCGACGGGCTGACCGGCGCGCTGAACTGGTACCGCGCGCTGCCGTGGTCGCAGCGGGAGAAGGGGTACGCGCGCCGGTCGACGGTGCCGACCACCTACGTGTGGAGCGACGGCGACGTGGCGCTGGGTCGCGCCGGCGCCGAGGCCACCGAGCGTTTCGTGGACGCGCCCTACCGCTTCGCGGTGCTCCCCGGCCTGAGCCACTGGATCCCCGACGAGGCCCCGGACGCGCTCGCCGAGCTGATCCTCGACCGCATCACCGCCGTCGCGGAGTAGCCGAACCGGCCCGCGACGGGCCGGACGGCGGGTCGCAGCACCGGTCGGACGGTGCGGCGCTCAGTCGCCGCGTGACTCGTCGGCCAGGAACCGCTCCAGCTCGGCGCCCAGCTCGTCGGCCGAGGGCAGGTCACCGTCGGTGAGGGCCGCGCGGGCCTCGGCGGCGGCGTCGTACTGCTGCTCGATGGCCGCGATCAGCGTCTGCAGCTCCGTCGAGGCGGCGACCTGCCGCTCGATCGCGGTGCGGTTCACGCCCTCGGCGTCCTCGAGGCTGCTCGTGTCGAAGCGCAGCCCGGCGCGCGCACCGACCTCGCGCAGCAGGGCCAGCGCCGCGGCGGGGTACTCGGCCTGGGCCAGGTAGGGCGGCACCGGCGCGGCGATGCCCAGGGTGTCGACGCCGGCCGCTCCCAGGCGGTACTCGACCAGGTGGCCGGCGCTGGCCGGCACCATGATCTGACCGAGCCAGGCGCGGTAGTCGGCGAACAGCTCGCGGCGGGAACCGTGCACGATGATCGGCGTGGGCCGGGTGTGCGGCACCGACATCGGGAACGCGTCCAGCCCGACGACGAGCCGCACGCCGAGCCGCTCCACCAGCAGCGCGACGGCGGCCGAGTACCGCTCCCACTGCCGGTCCGGCTCCGGTCCGGCCAGCAGCAGGTAGGGCGTCTCGTCCTGGTCATGCAGCAGGCGCACCGTCAGCTGCGGGGTGTCGTAGTCGGTCCACCGGTCGACGTCGAAGCGCATCACCGGGCGACGCGCCCGGTAGTCGTAGAGCTGGTCGAGGTCGAAGCGGGCCACCACGGGAGCGTCGTCGGGCAGCAGCGCGGAGCGGGCGAGCTGCACCGCGGATCCCGCGTCGACGAACCCGTCGAGGGCGTGCAGCAGCACCGCGCCGGACAGCTCCGGGCGGTCGGCGTCGAGGTCGAAGAGCTCTTCGGGGTCCACGGTCATCCCTCCATGGTGACGTGGCGATCGCGCAACGCGTCGGTCAGCAGGGCGACGAGGGTCTCGTGCTGCACGTCGGCCGACGACCACACCTCGTCGTCGGAGCCGTCCAGCGCGCGCGCCGCCAGGCCGGCCTTGCTGTCGATCAGACCGGCGATCCTGCTGTCGACCGTCTGCGCCGCGATGATGCGCCATGCGGTGACGGGCTCGGTCTGTCCGATGCGGTGGCTGCGGTCGATGGCCTGCGTCTGCTCCGCGTCGGTCCAGGACAGCTCGGCCAGCACGATGTTGGACGCGACCTGCAGGTTGAGTCCGACGCCGGCCGCCGTCAGCGAGCAGACGGCGACGGCGACGTCGGGGTCGCTGGTGAACGCGTCGATGTTGCGCTGCCGCACCCGGGGCGTCTGGTCCCCGCGGATCGAGGAGAACCGCAGGCCCTGCCGGGTGAAGTTCTCCTCCGCGGCGTCCATGACGTCGACGTGCTTGGCGAAGAAGACGACCTTGCCCGCGCTGCGCGCCACCTGCGCCGCGTAGTCGGCGGCCAGGCCGGCCTTCGCCTGCCCGATCCGCCGCATCATGGCGAAGACGTTCTCGCCACCCGTCGCGTTCTTCGCGTCCTTCTGCTCCCACGACGCGACCTTGCGCACGAGGTCCACGTCGATCCCGTCGCCGTCGACACCGCCGGCGGCCGAGACCGTCTCGCGGCGGTTCGCGAGCGCGGTGTCGTAGCGGGCGACCATGCGCCGCGCGAGATCGCGCTCGGCCGCGCGGATCGACCGACCCACCGTGTCGTCGAGCTCGACGAGCATGTCGGCGGTGCGGCGGGCGGGGATGTCGGCGGCCACGTCCACCTTGCGGCGACGGACGATGCCCAGGTCGATGACGCACCGGCGGGCGGCCGCGTGGAACCCCGGGTCCGCCGGGGTCAGGCCGGTCTCCTCGAGGGCGTCCATCAGCTCGGCCCGCGGCTCGGTCTCGTCGATCCAGCCGAGGAACTGCCAGATGGCGCGGAAGTCGTCGATGTCGTTGATGAGCGGCGTACCGGTCAGGGCCATCAGCAGCGGCCGCACGGTGCGGGCCCGGATGCGCTCGGACAGCTCCAGCACGTGCCGGGAGCGCTGCGAGCTCTTGTTCTTGATGAAGTGGGCCTCGTCGACGACCATGCCGCGGAACCCGAACTGCCCGAACCACCCCACGTGCCGGTCGAGCACCTCGTAGTTGACGACCACGATGTCGGCGAAGCCGTCGACCCGCTCGCCGTTGCCGTGGACGACGGTGGTGGGGTGGTGCGGCGTCCACATGCCGGCCTCGCGGGCCCAGTTGGTCTTGACGACGCTCGGGACCACGACCAGCAACGGGTAGGCGTTCGCCGCCTCCGCGGCGAGCAGCGCCTGAGCGGTCTTGCCCAGGCCGGGCTCGTCGGCGAGCAGGAACGTGCGGTGACCGTCCGCCGCCGCGGCGACGAGCTGCTCCTGGTGCGGCATCAGCGTGCGGTTCCCCCGCACCCGCGGGTGGTCGGGGGCGGGCAGCGGCATGCACGCGGCCGCGCCGTCCGCCGCGCGCTCGAACGAGGTCAGCAGGGGAGTGAGCAGCTCCCAGCCGGAGAGTCGGCGCGGCGCCGCCGACCGCTGCCGTGCGGCGGAGTAGTCGGGCGCGAGGAACGGGTTGGCCAGCTGCCGCGACAGCACCGACTGCGGCACGACGCGGCGCGAGGTGTCGATGGTCGGGGTGTCCGCCTCGGGCGGCGCGAGCTCCTCCGGAGCCGTCTCGATGCCGACCTGCGCCAGGAGCTCGCGTCGCAGCGATCGGGTGGCGTCGGACACGACGGCGTTCTCGCCGAGCAGTCCGTACAGTCCCGCGTCGCGGACGGCGGTCCGGGCGAGGATGGCCACGATGCCGTCCAGGCGCTTCTGGTCCTTCGACTCGCGCGCGGACCCGGCGGGTTGTGCCGCGCGGATCCGGGCGTGCTCGTCGCGCACGATCAGCGCGATGGCGTGGAACTTCGCGCGCACTGCGGGGGTGACGCGGCGGCGCTCGGCCGCTGCCTCCACCTCCCGCACGGCGCGGGCGAGCATCGAGATGACGTCCTTCGGTTCGGCGACCTGCCGCTGCGTCGACGTACCGGTACGGCGAGCGCCCGCCTGGCGCTGGCCTGCTCGGGCCACAGACTCCTCCTCCGTGCGCCCGGCACGTTCGGGCCGGGCGAAACCGCACGCACGTGGCCGGCCGACGACACCGCGGGTTGCGCCGAACGGCGGCCGCCCCGACCGGGGCATGCCGCGAGGGTCGACGCCGCGGGTCGGATGTCCACCCGCTGCCTGCGTCGGGTGGGTCTGTGACGGAGCAGCGGACGGCATCGGGGGCCGGGGGTGCCAGCACGTGGGTGCCCGTCCATGCTAGCTCCGTCCCGGCATCCGCGCCCCTCGGCACGCGGAACCCGCGGGGCGGCGCCGGATGCGGTGGTCAGTCCGGCCTGCGGTAACCGGGGTGGACGCCCTCGGCGAGCCCGTGCGCGGCGGCGAGCCTGCCGAGCAACTCGTCGAGCCGGGTGCGCTCCGCCGCGCTCAACCCGACCGTCACCGCGGCCTCGTGATCTGCCGCGACCACACCGAGGCGGTCGAGCGTCCGCTCGCCGGCGGGAGTGAGGTGCAACTCGTGGTTGCGACGGTCGTCCGGGTTCCTGCGGCGCTCGAGCAGGTCACGACGCTCGAGATCGTCGAGCAGCGCGACGAGCCGGCTGGGTGGCGTGCCCAGTTGGGCGGCGACCGCGCGCTGGCTCTGGCCCGGTCGCCGGCCGATGAGGCGCAGCAGCCCGGCCTGGGGTCGTGACAGCTCGAGTTCGGCGACGCGCTCGCCGAACTGCTCCGCCGCAACGGCGCCGAGTTGCGCGAGCCGGAAGGCCACCTGTGTCCGCGAACGTGCCACAGCAGGACGATACCACCTTGACTATCGTTTCAAGACGTAACTATTGTCGCTCGAACCTTTCGACGGACGGAGAACCCATGACCCGCCACCCCCCGCAAGCCGGCCCGCCGCTGCCGGTGCCGGCCGCCGTCGCACTGGCCCTGACGATCGCGTGCGGCGCGGTCCACGCCTCCGGGCCGCGCCCGGACGCGTCGCCGGACGCCGCGCTCGCATACCTGCAGGAGCACCACACGCGCATGCATCTGCTCGCGTTCCTCGTGTTCGCGACCGCCGTCCCGCTCGCGGTGTACTCGGCGACGGCCTACCGGCGGCTGCGCAGGCTCGGGGTGAGCGCGCCCGGTGCGGCCATCGCGCTGGTCGGCGGCACCCTGGCCGCCGCCTCGCTCGCGTTGTCAGGCCTCGTCACCTGGGTCGGCGCGCACTCGGCGGGGGCACTGACCGGCCCGCTGGCCCGCGTCCTGCTCGATCTCGCCTTCGCCACCGGTGGGGTGGGGTTCGCCACCCCGCTCGGCCTGCTCCTCGCCGGGGCGGCGGTGCCGGTGCTGGTGCTCGGCCTGGGGCCCCGCTGGCTGGGCTGGGCGGGGTTGCTGTTGGCCGTGGTGGCGGCGGTGGTCGGTCTCGCCCTGCTGTTCGACGCACTGGCCCCGTTGCTGCCGGTGGTCCGCTTCGGCGGGCTCGCGTGGCTGGTCGCGCTCGGCGTGACGCTGCCGCGGACACGACGGCACCGCGACGCCGACTCGGGATCGGTCCTCGCGTGACGGGCCGCGACCCACGCCCGTTCCGGTTCGGCGTCACCGCATCGCGCACCGGCGACCTCGCCGAGTGGACGCGGACGGCGCGCCGTGTCGAGTCGCTCGGTTACGCGAGGCTGCTGCTGCCCGACGTCGCGGCCGGCCCCGCGCCGCTGCCGGCTCTCGCCGCCGCCGCGGCCGCGACCGAGTCGCTGCGCGTCGGGTCGTGGGTGCTGTGCGAGCCGCTGCGTCCGCGGGGATTGCTCGCATGGGACGTCCGCACGCTGCACGAGCTGCTCGGCGAGCGCTTCGAGCTCGGTCTCGGCGCCGGTCGGCCCGGGGCCGAACGTGATGCCGCCCTGCTCGGTGTGGACTACGACGACCCCGCCGGACGCGTGGCACGGTTGACGGTGACCCTGCGTCGCCTCCGCGACGAGCTGCCGGGACTGCGTCTGCTGGTAGCTGCGTCGGGAACACGAATGCTGCGCCTGGCCGGTCGGCAGGCCGACACCGTCGCGCTGGGCTGGCACCCCGACACCGACCTCGAGTCCGCCGCGAGGCTGGTCGCCGTCGTCGCCCGCGCGGCGCGAGATCGCGACGATCCGCCCGCACTCGCTGCCGGCCTGCTCGCCGTCGGTGACGTGGGGACGCCGTGGTCGGCCCGACTCGGCACGACCCCCGCCGCGCTCGCGGCCCACGGCGCCGTCACGGTCGTCACCGGCACGGCCCGCGAGATGGCCGACTCGCTCCGGCGCCGCCGCGACGCGCTCGGCGTCGCCCACTGGACGATCCCGGCCGAGGCCGTCGACGCGTTCGCCCCGGTGGTCGACCTGCTGCGCGGATCCTGACGCCGCGCATCGAGCCGTGCCCCGGAGCCTCGCGTTCGTCGCGGCGGGATGCGGGACACCATCTCGATGGAGCCGAACCGGCCCCATCCCGCCCGAGGCCGTGAGATGACACTCGAATCGCGGTACCGCGCGGCGCCGGCACGGCAACAGGGCGACGGTTCCGGTTCCGAGCTGCCGACCTCGATCGCTCGCTGCGTGGTCGAACTGCTCCCGGTCGACGGCGCGGGGATCAGCATCGTCGGCAGCCGCGCGAATCCCGCTGGGTTCCGACAGCGCCGAGTCCGCCGCCGCCGAGGTCCTGCAGTTCACCGCCGGCGCCGCTCTCAACCTGTTCTTCACCCACCGCGACGGCGGGCAGGCGCTCCGGCTCAGGGACGCGGCGTTGCTGGCGGTCCTGGTGTCCGCATCCATCGACAGCTGGACCGCGCGCGACTCCGACCCGGACCGGACAACGCCTGCGATCGAACACGCGAGGGTCGCGAGCGACTGCGGGTGGCCGTGGGTCTGGTGATGGAGCGCGGGCAGCTCGCCGCCGCCGACGCCCTCGACGTCATCCGCGCGGATTCCTCCGGGCGCGACGCCACGATCGACGACACCGCCGCGTTGCTGGGCGACCGCCACGTCGACCCGGGTGCGCTGCTCGACCGACCGGTCGCGGTCGGGTCGGCTCGCGCGATTGCCGCGTCAGCGGCACGTTCCCGGCGCCGCACGCTGCCACGGGAACGGGGCCAGGTCGGGACGGGTCCAGCGGCGCCGCGCCACCTCGCCGGCGAGCGTCGCCGAGCGGTAGAAGCGCAGCAGCAGGCGCTTGTCCAGCAGGGCGGGGTTGCGCGAGAGGAAGGTGGCGAAGTCGTCGGTCGGCCGCTCGTGGACGTGGTGCCCGACGCACTCGATCCACGCGCGACTGACCGTGGCGTGGTACTTCTGCGGGGCGCCGACATACCGGGCGGTACGGCGGATGCCCTCGCTGACGACGCGGATCGCGGTCGGGGTGCCGTGGAGGTGTACCGCGAGCCACGAGAGGTGGACGTGCTCGCGGTGCCCGAAGTGCGCGGCCTCGGTCATCACTCTCGCCATCAGGTCGGGGAACGAGTCGGACGACGTCATCGCGGGTCCCTTCCGAGCGAGTCGAGCGTGGTGCGGACGGCGTCGGCCGTGGTGCGGGGCACGCCGGCCAGCAGCCGGCGGTCCAACCGGGCGACCGCGCGCATGACCTCGGCCGCGCTCTCGACCCCGGCCGGGGTCAGCTCGACCAGCACCGAGCGCCGGTCCTCGGCGCGGGCGAGCCGGGTGAGCAGACCGCGACGCTCCAACCGGTCGAGCACGCTGGTCAGCGTGGTCGGTTTGGTTCCGGCGGCGGCGCCGAGTTGTGAGACCGTGCGACCCACCCCGTCGGAAAGATTGGCCAGCACGTTGATCTCGGACGGGCCGAGGTCGAGGTCGACGAGGTCGGTCTGCAGGCGCTGCACCGAGAGGTGGGCCGCTCGCTGCACCGCCAACACGACGGATCGTCCGCTGGTCACGATATCGAATATTACGATATCGGAGTGAGTCTGGCCAGGTCGTCAGAGGGCGGCCGCCAGCCGGTGGTACGCAGCGTTCCATCGCAGCTCCTGCCGGAAGCGACGCGGCTCGGTGCGGTCGTCGATCATCGCCAGCTCCACCCCGGTCAGCTCTGCGAATTGGTCGATCGCGGCGGCGTCGAGCTGCGTGCTCAACACCGTGTGATGCGGCCCGCCGGCGGTCAGCCAGCACTCGGCCGACGTGGCGAGGTCGGGAGCCGGTTCCCACACCGCGGCGGCGACCGGCAACGACGCCAGCTCGGCGTCGGGCGGCACGACCGTCACGGCGTTTCCGACGAGGCGGAACCGCTCACCGAGGTCGCACATGCCCACGACCACGCCCGGTCCCGGCGCCGCGGTGAACCGCATCCGGACCGGGTCCTCCCGGTTGCCGATGCCGAGCGGGTGGATCTCGACACTCGGACGTCCCGCGGCGATGCTGGGGCAGACCTCGAGCATGTGCGCGCCCAGGATGCGCTGTGGCCCCGGCCCGAGGTGATACGTGTAGTCCTCCATGAACGAGGTGCCGCCCGGCAAGCCGTCGGCCATGGCCTTGAGCGTGCGCAGCAGCACCGAGGTCTTCCAGTCGCCCTCGCCCCCGAAGCCGTACCCGTCGCCCATCAGGCGTTGCACGGCCAGGCCGGGCAGCTGGCGCAAACCACCGAGGTCCTCGAAGTTGGTGGTGAAGGCACGGAAACCGCCGGCCTCCAGGAAGCCGCGCAGGCCGGCCTCGATGCGGGCGGCGTAGCGCAGCGACTCGTGCCGCTCGCCTCCCGGCCGGAGCTCGACGGCGACGTCGTACACGTCGGCGTATTCCACGACCAGCTTGTCGATGTCGGCGGCCTCGACGGCGTCGACGCGTTCGACCAGATCGTTGACCGAGTAGGTGTTCACCGACACGCCGAACTTTCGCTGTGCCTCGACCTTGTCGCCCTCGGTCACGGCGACGTCGCGCATGTTGTCGCCGAAGCGCGCCAGTCGCAGCGACCGCAGCTCCGCGATACCCGCGGCGACGCGCGCCCACCGGCCGACCTCGGTGCGGGTGCGATCGTCGGTTGCGTGCCCGGCCACCGTCACGCGCGGGACGTGCAACCGCGTCTGGACGTAGCCGAACTCGCGGTCGCCGTGCGCGGCCTGGTTGAGGTTCATGAAGTCCATGTCGATGGTCGGCCAGGGCAGCGACCGGTTCGCCTGCGTGTGCAGGTGCAGCAGCGGTTTGCGCAGCTCGCCGAGACCGGTGATCCACATCTTCGCCGGCGAGAAGGTGTGCATCCAGGCGATGACGCCCACGCAGTGCGGATCGGTGTTGGCCGCCGCCATCATCGCCCGGATGTCCGTGTCGTGGGTGAGCACCGGCTGCCAGACGACGGGGAGCGGCACCGCGGGGGCGTCGTCGAGGTCGGCGGCGACGCGCTGCGACTGCGAGGCGACCTGGTCGAGGACGTCGTCGCCGTACAGCCCCTGGCTGCCGGTCAGGAACCACAGCTGCGGTGATCCTGCGGTGATGGTCATTGTCGATGTGCCTTTCACAGTTCAGCGGCCGTAGACGTTCTGGTAGCGGTCGTGGAGCCGGTCGATGTCGGACGCGGCGATGGCGAGCGGTTCGCCGAGCTGGCGGGCGATGTGGACGGTGCGGGCGACGTCCTCGCACATCACGGCGGCCTTGACCGCATCGCGCGCGGTGGCGCCGACGGTGAAGACGCCGTGGCTGCGCATGAGCACGGCGGGGGAGCGGGAACCGCCCAGCGTGTCGACCACGCCACGCCCGATGCTGTCGTCGCCGATCAGGGCGAACGGGCCGACCGGGATCGGACCGCCGAACTCGTCGGCCATGGCCGTCAGGACGCAGGGGATGGCCTCGCCGCGGGCGGCCCACGCCGAGGCGTACGTGGAGTGCGTGTGCACCTGCCCGCCGACGTCCGGCCGGTGCCGGTAGACGTAGGCGTGCGCGGCGGTGTCCGACGACGGCGACCGGGTGCCGTCGACGAGGGTTCCGTCGAGGTCGCACACCACCATCGCGGCCGCGTCCAGGTCGTCGTAGGAGACACCGGACGGTTTGATCACGAAGAGGTCGGCGCCGGGGACGCGGGCCGACACGTTGCCCGCCGTCCACACCACCAGGCCGTAGCGCACGAGCTCCGCGTGCAGCGCCGCGACGTCGTCGCGCACGCGATCGACGACCCCGGCGGGCGCGGTGGCGGTCACGACGCGGCTCCGTCGGCCGCCGCCCACGCGTCCCGGCGCAGTCGACGCAGGCGGTGCATGACGCCGTCGTCGGTGCGGCCGAAGTGATCGACGAGCGCGGTGTATTCCGCGTACAGCACGTCGTAGCGGTCCGCGGCCGCGTCGTCCGGCTCCCACGCCCGTGTCCGGCGACGACCCATCGCCACCGCGGCGGCGGCGATGTCCTCGTACTGCCCGGCCGCGACGGCGGCGAAGATCGCCGAGCCGAGGGCCGGACCCTGGCCGGAGTCCAGGACCGACAGCGGCATCCGGAGCACGTCGGCGTAGATCTGCATGACGAAGTCGCTGGCTGCCAGCCCGCCGGTGGCGACGAACTCGGTGACGGGCACGCCGGCGGCGCGGAACGCCGTGACGATCGAGCGTGCGCCGTAGGCGGTCGACTCGACCAGCGCGCGGTACGTGTCCTCCGGTCGGGTCGCCAAGGTCTGGCCCAGCAGGAGCCCGGAGAGCTCGTGGTCGACGAGCGGCGAGCGATTGCCCGAGTGCCAGTCCAGCGCGAGCAGGCCGTGCGCGCCGACGGGTTGCGCCGCCGCCAGCTCGGCGAGCAGATCGTGCACGCTGCGTCCCTCGGCCTCGGCGCGGGCGACGTAGTCCGGCGGCACGCAGGTGTCGACGAACCACGCGAAGATGTCACCGACGCCGCTCTGCCCGGCCTCGTAGCCCCAGAGTCCGGGCACGATGCCGTCGGCCACGACGCCGCACATGCCCGGTACCTCGCGCACCACGTCGGAGCTCATGACGTGACAGGTGGACGTTCCCATGATCGCGACGAGCTGGCCCGCCTCGACGGCCTGCGCGGCCGGTGCCGTCACGTGCGCGTCGACGTTGCCGACGGCCACGGCGATGCCCTCGGGCAGCCCCGTCCACGCGGCGGCTTCCGACGTCAACCGGCCGGCGATATCGCCGAGCCCGCCGATCGGGCGTTCGAGCTTGGCCGTCACGAAGTCGGCGAAGTCGGGATCCAGCTCTGCGAGGTAGCTGCGCGACGGGTAGGCACCGTCCTGCCGAATGCCCTTGTAGCCCGCGGTACAGGCATTGCGCACGTAGTTGCCGCACAACTGCCACACGATCCAGTCGGCCGCCTCGACCCAGTACCGCATGGCGTCGTAGACCTCGCGGTCCTCGTCGAAGAGTTGCAGCGCCTTCGCGAACTCCCACTCGGAGCTGATGAGCCCGCCGTAGCGCGGCAGCCACGACTCGTTCCGTTTCGCGGCCAACGAGTTGATGCGGTCGGCGTGGGGTTGCGCCGCGTGGTGCTTCCACAACTTCACGTAGGCGTGCGGCCGGTCCACGAAGTCCGCGAGCTCGCACAGCGGCGTGCCGTCGCCGGTCACGGGCAGCATCGTGCACGCGGTGAAGTCCGTGGCGACCCCGACCACGTCGGCGGCCTCGACCCCGGCCGCGGCCAGTGCCGAGGGCACCGCGTGCTGCAGCACCTCGACGTAGTCGCGCGGTACCTGCAGCGCCCAGTCCGGGGGCAACCGCCGGTCATCGGTGGGCAGTCGTTCGGTGAGCACGCCGTGCCGGTAGGCGTGGACCGCCGTGCCGAGCTCCACGCCGTCCGCGACCCGCACCACCACGGCACGTCCGGACAGCGTGCCGAAGTCGATCCCCACGGTGAGGGCGCCGTGTCGAGCAGCCATGGTCAAGGTTGTCCGTCCGTTGTTATCGCAAACAGTGGACCGGAGCTTAGGCAAGAACCGGTCGATGTCAAGAACGCCCCCGCGCGGCCGCCCATCGATGATCGCCCGATGCTGCGGGCTTTGGCGGAGGAGCTGGGGTCGTCGTGTACCGAAGCCGTAACGACGGGGAAATCAATGCTTGACAACGGCCCAGAAGCCAGCGATGTTATCGCTCACCGAATGCCCGACGACTTGTCGGACCGTCGCCTCGGCGCCCACCCGGGGGCGGCGACCACTCACCGCGGAGGACCACAGATGAACAGGCGTCATACCTCGGCAGCGTGCGCGGCCCTCGCCGCGGTTGCCCTCGTGACCGGCTGTACCACCGGCGACACCGGCGATTCGGGCAGCAGCGCCGGCGGCAGCAAGAGCCCGTCGGGTTCCACTGCGGCGCAGCAGTCCCTCGGTGCGGAGCAGAACGGGGTGCCGGCCGCGATCGTCGCGGCGGGTGGCACCGCGCTGTTGACGAACGCCAAGCCGACCGGCGTCTCGGCGCAGTACGGCCCGATCTGCAAGGCGTCGACGCTCGGCATCGGCAAGATCGATTTCACGAAGGACACCATCGGCTGGGCCCAGTCGGAGAAGGAGGCCAACCCGTTCCGCATCGCCTCGACGAAGTCGCAGATCGCCACGGCGAGGAAGAACGGCTGGAAGCTCATCACGACCAACGCCCAGTCGAACGTCCAGCAGGAGAACAGCGACATCAAGGGCATGATCGACAAGGGCGCGAAGGCCATCATCTTCTCGCCCATCAACTCCACCGGCCTGGGCGACGCCATCTCGTACGCCAAGTCCAAGAAGGTCGCCATGATCCCGGTCGACCGCAACATCACCGGCGTCAAGGGCTGCCAGAGTGTCGGCCCGCAGCTGGGATCGGACTTCGTCGAGCAAGGACGCCGCGCGGCCGACGCCATGATCAAGGCGACCGGCGGCAAGGCCAACCTCGCCATCCTGCTCGGCGCCTCGGGCGTCAACGTGACCGACGACCGCACGGCCGGCTTCCTCGACCAGCTCAAGAAGAAGAACGCCACCGGTATCAAGGTGGTCTTCCAGCAGACGGCCGACTTCACGCGGGAGAAGGGACAGAGCGTCACCGAGACGCTGCTGCGTGCCCACCCCGAGGTGAACGCCATCTACGCCGAGAACGACGAGATGGGGCTCGGCGCGCTCGCGGCGTTGGAGGATGCCGGCAAGGCGGGCACGGACAAGGTGCACATCGTCTCGATCGACGGCACCAAGGGTGCGGTGCAGGCGATCGTGGACGGCAACTTCGATGCGGTCATCGAGTCGAACCCGGCCTTCGGCCCGGCCGCGCAAGCCGCGCTCGAGGCGTACGTCAACGGTGACGGGGCCCCGGCGGTCACCATCACGACCGACAACCAGTACGACAGCAGCAACGCCAAGCAGGCGCTGTCGGCCGGCACCGCCTACTGATCGATACGAGCTGACCCGCCGGCCCGGCTGCCCACGAGGCCCGGGCCGGCGCCGGTCGGCACACCCCGCCGACCACGCGCCGCCGCAGCGCTGACGAAAGGATCACCGACGATGACATCGGCCGAGACCCCGGCGCTGTCGGTAAGGGCGCTGAGCAAGAGCTTCGCCGGCGTCCACGCGCTGCGTGATGTGTCGCTGGACCTCATGCCCGGTTCCGTCCACGCGCTCGTCGGCGAGAACGGTGCCGGCAAGTCCACCCTGATCAAGCTGGCCACCGGCGTATACGTGCCGGAATCGGGATCGGTGAGCCTGGCCGGCGAGCCAGTGGAGTTCTCATCGCCGCGGGCCGCGCAACAGGCCGGCATCGCGACCATCTACCAGGAGGTCCACCTCGCCCCGCAGCTGTCCGTGGCCCGCAACTTCTTCCTGGGCCGGGAGCTGAGCCGCGCCGGCATGCTCGACCTGCGTCGCATGAACCGCGAGTCGGCCGCGCAGCTCGACCGGCTCGGCGTCGCCGTCGACGTGCGCCGTCCCCTCGGCGAACTCGGTCTTGGCATCCAGCAGATGGTGGCGATCGCGCGGGCGGTCTCGACGTCGGCCAAGGTCGTCATCATGGACGAGCCGACGTCCTCGCTGGAACCGCGGGAGGTCGAGAAGCTGCTCGCGGTGGTGCAGCTGCTCAGCGCCGACGGCGTCGCGGTCGTGTACGTGTCGCACAAGCTGGACGAGGTGTTCCGCGCGTGCGACACCATCACCGTCCTGCGTGACGGCAGGCTCATCTGGACCGGCGCCACTGCGCAGACCAGCAGACGGCAGCTCATCTCGCGCATGCTCGGCCGCGACGCCGCCGATCTCGACGACGGCAAGCTGACCGGACTCGCCGACCGGGCCCCCGTTGCCGACGCGCCGCCGGTGCTCGAGGCAGCCAACCTGCGGCGCAGGCTGGTGCTCGACGACGTGTCGTTGGCGGTGCGGCCGGGCGAGGTCGTGGGGCTCGCCGGCCTGCTCGGCTCCGGTCGTTCCGAGACCGCCCGTGCCCTCTTCGGCGCGCTGCCGCTGGATTCCGGCACGGTGAGCATCGCGGGGCGGCCCACGCGACGGCAGACACCTGCCTCGCGATTGCGTCGTGGGGTCGCCTTCCTGCCCGAGGACCGCAAGGCGGACGGCATCATCCCCGACCTCTCCATCCGCGACAACATCGGTCTCGCGGCGCTGCCGCAACTGACCAGGGCCGGTTTCGTCAACCGGTCGAAGCTGGACGAGATCGTGGACGTCTACATCCGGCGGCTGCGGATCAAGGCCGCGAGCCCGAGGCAGAAGGTGTCGGAGCTGTCCGGCGGTAATCAGCAGAAGGTGCTGCTCGCCCGCCTGCTGTGCCTGAACCCCAAGGTGCTGCTGCTGGACGAGCCGACCCGCGGCATCGACGTCGGCGCGAAGGCCGAGGTCCAGGGCCTGGTGGCCGAGTTGGCCGAGAAGGGGCTGGCCGTCGTGCTCGTCAGCTCCGAACTCGAAGAGGTCGTCGAGGGCTCGGACACCGTGGTCGTGCTCCGAGACGGCAGCCAGCTCGCATCGCTGTTCGGCGAGGACATCACGGAGGACCGGATCATGGACACCATCGCGGGGGCCGCGGCGGACGACGCACCCAGCCTCACCAGCTCGGTCGCGGAGGGTTGTCGATGAAGACCGACCTGACCAAGCATGCCGACGAGCTCGGCTCATCGGCCGCCGACGCCGAGACGCCGGCGGTTCCGGCGGCCCGGCGTCGTGGCCGTCCCGACGTCGGTGCGTGGGGTGGCTGGCTGCGCGACCGCGGTGTGTACGTGGCGCTCGCGGTACTCGTGCTCGTCAACGTGGTCGCGACGAACAACTTCCTCACGCTGGAGACCATTCAGCTCCTGGCGGTGCAGACCTCGGTGGTGGCGATGGTCTCGCTCGGCATGGCGCTCGTGATCGGAACCGGCGGGGTCGATCTGTCGGTGGGCGCGGTCATGGCGATCGCCGCCGCCATGACGGCGAAAGCCTTCGGCGACGACGGGTTCGGCCTGCCGATCGGGGTGGCGATCGTCGTCGCGCTCGTTCTCGCGGTCGTGGTCGGGGCGGTCAACGGTGCGGTCGTCGCCGTCGGGCGTGTGCAGCCGATCGTGGCGACGCTGGCGATGCTGGTCGGCGGCCGCGGCCTGGCCCTCGTCATCACCGGTGGCGCGCTGGTCGAGCTGTTCCCCCCGTTCTTCGGCACGATCCGCGATGCCAAGTTCCTGACGATGCCCGACATCTTCTGGCTCGCTGTCGTCCTCGCGGTGCTGGCCGCGGTGCTGTTGCACCGCACCGCGTTCGGCTACCGCCTGCTGGCCGTGGGCGGAAACCTGCGCGCCAGCCGACTGGCCGGTGTGCCGGTGCGCCGCACCCTCGTCACGGTGTACGCCATCTCGGGCCTGCTCGCGGGCATCGCCGGCGTCATCAGCACCGCGCGCATCCGCGCTGCTGATCCGTCCTACGTCGGCATCAACATCGAGCTCACGGCCATCACCGCCGTCGTCATCGGGGGCACGCTGCTCACCGGTGGCCGGGTCCGCGTCCTCGGAACCATGGCCGGCGCCGTGCTCATCCAGCTTCTCGAGAACACGTTGGTCTCGCACGGCATCCGGGACTCGGTGGCCCGCGTGGTCGAGGCCCTCATCATCGTCGCCGCGGTGCTGGTGCAGCGTCCCTGGAGGAACCGATGACCGACACCCCAGTGGTGAGACTCGACGACACCGGCCCGGTGACGGCACCGGCCGAGAACGGCGGCCGCGAGGCGGCGATCGCGCGGGGACGCAACGTCACCTCGCTGCTCCTGCGCAACGGCGCCGTGGTGGCACTGGCGCTCGTGGTCGTGCTCGGCCTGCTGATCGTGCCCACGTTCGGATCTGCCGACAATTTCCGCAACGTCGCGCTCGCGGCTTCGTTCCTCGCCATCATCTCCGCCGGCATGACCTTCGTGATCATCAGCGGCGGCATCGACCTCTCGGTGGGCTCGACCTACGCGCTCGCCGTGATCCTCAGCGCCCAGTACTCGATCTACGGCTCGGCGGCCGCGATCCTCGTCCCCCTGCTGTCCTGCGCATTCGTCGGTGTCGTCCAAGGGGTGATCGTCGCGTACACGAGACTGCCTGCCTTCATCGTCACGCTGGCGGGGCTCGGCGGCGTGCGCGGGATCGTCTTCTTCATCACCGACGAGGGCAACTCGGTGCCACGGGTGCCGGGGTCCAAGGCGTTCGAGGCGCTGGGGACCGGCGCGCTCGCGACGATCGGCACGCCGGTCTGGATCGCGCTCGCGGTGTTCGGAGTCGGCTGGCTGGTGCTGAACCGGACCGCCTTCGGTCAGAACATCCAGGCCATCGGTGGCAACACCCCCGCGGCCGAGCTGATGGGTCTGCCGGTCCGCCGCGCGACGACCCTCGTCTACGTCATCAGCGGGCTCTGTGCGGGCATCGCCGGCATCCTCACCACCGCGCAGAGCGGCGGCGGACAGGAAGCACGCATCGGCGACTCCTACGAGTTGCAGGCGATCGCCGCCGTGGTCATCGGCGGGACGTTGCTGGCCGGTGGCGTGGGCTCGATCCTGGGCTCGCTCGCCGGTATCAGCCTGCTGTTCGTGATCCAGAACCTGATCGTCCAGGGTGCCAACCTGAATTCCTACGTGCAGCAGGTGGTCTCGGGCGCGTTCCTGCTCGTGGTGGTGGTCGTGCAGGCGACCATCAGCCGCCGTGTCGCGCCACCCGGTACCTAGCGGGTCTGCTCGCCCGCACTCGATGCTCGCGTCACGAGCGTCGCCGGTATCAGCACAGACCGCGCGGCTGCGCCCGGCGTCTCGATCTGTTCGATCAGCAGTTCGAGTCCGGCGCGGCCGACGGCGGCGAAGTCCTGGTGGATGGTCGTCAGCGGCGGTGCATAGAACGCCGACTCGGGGACGTCGTCGAAACCCACGAGACGGACGTCCTCGGGAACACGACGGCCGTGCTCCTGCAGCGCTCGCGCCACACCGAGGGCCATGTGATCGTTGGCCGCGAAGATCGCGGTGCAGTCGGGTATGCGCGCCAACATGCGACCCGCCTCGTACCCGGACGCCGGCGACCAGTCGCCCCGGCTGACCGGTGGCAGTTCGAGGCCGCGACCGAGCAGCGTGTCGCGCCAGCCGGCCTCGCGAGCCCGGCTGTCGTTCCAGTCCGCCGGCCCGGCCACGTGCCACACGGTGTCGTGCCCGGTCGCGAGCAGGTGCTCGGTCGCGATGACGGCGCCGCCGTACTGGTCGACGCCCACCGATCCGGCGCCGCCGTCCGGCTGACCGTCGACCGTCACCAGCGGGGTCCCGCCGGGCAGTAGCGTGGCGGCCGTCGCGACGGCGGAATCCAGCGGCAGCACCGCGAGCAGCCCAGCCACGCCGTGGCTCAGCAGCCTGTCGATCGACTCGCTCACCGCGGCCTCGTCGAACTCGACGAGGTGGTCGACCGAGAACGACATCGACGCCGCGCGGGCTGCTCGGCTGAGCCCGTCGACCATCGAGGACGGGCCGTACAGCAGCGAGCTCGGCGCGATCACGCCGATGACATTGCTGCGGCCGGTCGCCAGCATTCGCGCCGACATGTTGCGCCGGTACCCGAGGTCGCTGATGGCCTGCTTCACCGCGGCCCGCGTCGAGGCGGACACATGCGGGTGCTCGTTGAGGACCCGCGACACCGTCTGTGCGGACACACCGGCACGCGTCGCGACGTCCTGCAGGGCAGGCGGCCGAGAAGTCACCGCGTCAGGATAGCGGCCTGCCCGACGAGCCTGATAGCGATAACAGAAGAGGTAAAGCGTCAACGTCGCGCACAGCGCAAGGATTATGGAAATCCTGTGGCGACACCGTTCTTCGCCGTGTTGTGCGACCTGGCTGTCTGTTATCGATCACAGTTTGGCTCAGGATGTCTGCCCGGGGCCAGTACTGTCCGCGTCGACTGCGCGGCCGGTCCGGCTCCGGTTCGCGGGGGCGGGCCTGGGCCGGTCAGGCCGTCTCGGTGACGGAGAAGGCGTTGCCGTCGGGGTCGCGGAAGGCGAACATGGCGGGCACGCCCGGCCAGCGCAGGATGTCGTCGGTGTCGACGCCCGCGGCCGTGAGTGCTGCGTGGGCGGCCTGCGCGTCGTCGGCGGTGAATCGGATGCCGATGGCGCCGCGAACGATGTCGGCGGCGGCGATCTCGAGGGTGACGACGGGGTCATCGGTCCGGCCGGGTGCCAGCTCGATCCATCGGCCACCGCCCGGGGTGGGGTCGTCGCGGCGGACGGTGAAGCCGATCGTGTCGACGTAGAAGCGCAGGGCGGCATCCTGGTTCTCGACCGGGATGCTGATCGCGCGGACACCGGTGATGACCGTCGGCGTGGCGGCGGGGGTCATCGGGAGCTGCCGTACTTGATGGAGCCGGGCGTGGTCAGCTCCGCACCGGTCTCGAGCCACGTCTTGAGGCCGGACAGCATCATCGGCCAGCCGCCGTACAGATGCGGGTCGACGTTCTCGCGCAACTCGTCGTGCGTGACGGTGAGCCGACAGGTGTCGTCGACGGGTTCGATCTCCCACGTCACGCGGCTCGTGCCCTCGGCGGCGATGGTGTCGTCCCAGATCGCGTGATAGGTCTGCACCAGCCGTCGCGGGGGTTCGACCTCGATGTTCTCGCCTTCGACGAGTGCATCCGCCGCCCCGGGGTGTTCCACCCGATAGCTCGACCCGGGCGTCCACCCGGACTCGACGCGTGCCCCGAACTGGTACCGGGCGCGCACGTCCGGGTCGACGATCGCCTGCCACAGCCGCTCGGGGGTCGTGCGGATGTAGATCTCGAACACCTTCTCCATGCCCGCCTCCAGGTCGCGTTGGAGATCGACGAGGCCACCCGCCCAGGCCTCGGTGTACTTGGTCACCCACCGGTCGTGGACGAGCCGGATGGGAACGGGGTTCAGGTAGTGCAACTTCTCCCGTCCCCGACGCCGCGAGACGACCAAGCCGGCTTCCTCGAGCAGGCGCAGGTGCTTGGCGACCGCGACCCGGGTCATCTCGAATCGGCCGGCCAGGCTGACCAGGGTCTGCCCGTCGTGCTGGAACAGGTCGTCGAGCAGCGCGCGGCGAGTGCCGTCGGCGAGCGCCTTGAACACCGGTTCCACGACGAGACCATAGGAAACCATCTGGTTTCCTGTCAAGGCTGCCCGCGGGCGTGCCGTGCCCCTGAGGAAGTGGTGTCGTGTTCGGGGTCGGCCGGTGCGTGGCTGTGCGTGCGATGTGTAGTTCGTGTGCCAGAAGTGTTTTGTGCGCAATAAGACGGGCCTACGCTTACAAGCGGACACGAGTGGACGGCCAGGGAAGGCCGGTTTTCGTTGATGGCGCGAACGTGGGGGCGTCCGAGCTCGAGAACAACCTCGGTCCGGTGGTCGACCGACCTGCGGGGGACGGCCGAGTTGCCCGAGGGAAGCGTCGTCAGCGGCGAGCAGCTGACGACGGAACCCGGACCAGCCGGTAGCGGCCCCGCCCCTGGGTTGCGGCGTGGTGTGCCACCCCCCCGGGTCGCTCCGGGATGCGCCGGGGAGATGATCGCAAGAGGGCGGGTCTCCGCGCAGGTCGCGGGCGCGAAGCGCTTCGCCGTACCCGGTCGTGGGGTGACCGGGTACGGGCGAAGCCACTCCTGCTGTCGAGTGCTCGGAGCCGGTGGCGGGGGTTCGCCGGAGCCGAGCGCATCGACGGGTTCGCGTCGGTGGAGCTGCGGGGCCCGGAGGCGGGGGTTCACCGGGTCTGCATGTGACGCCGGCAGCCATGGTCGACTGCGTCGAATCAGCATGACCCAGCAGTTACGTTGTGTGCAATGCAATGGCGACATGAGGGACCTACGGCCCATGTTTCCTCGGTCACATAGCGCTTTCGGTGATGCCGCGGACGACCCGCCTCGTGCGGTGGCTTCCCGATGTCCGGCGTTAGGCCCTCAGTCGCGGGGGAGTTCTCCGGTGACGGTGAGGTGCTCGGCCACGTGCTGCGGTGTGCGTTGTGTGTGCTGCGAGGAGGACAGCAGCAGGTCGAACGCGTCGGCCGCCGCCGATCTTGTAGCGCTCCATCAGGATGCCCTTGGCCTGGCCGATGACGTCGCGGAAGGTCGGTGCGATGCGCAGGTTCTCCTCCACGCTGCTGGCGTGGATGGTCAGCTGCTGGTGACCAGCGTCGCGGTCTTGTCGGTCGCGGCGTGGAGGCAGGGGCCTTCGCCGATCCAGACTGGGCCCCGGTCGACCCGGTTCACGAGCTCGTCACTCGCGGCGGCGGTGCGGGCACCCCGACGGTCACATCCGGGATCGGTGTCGCACCCGTGCGCTTCTGGTTGAGCAGCCGGTCCCGGCAGCGTCCATCCTGGCCGGAAGCCGGCAATCCTGCCACCGAAGCGCCCCTTTCGTCCCCTGGCGCGTCATGATCGTTCGTCGCGCGGGACGGGGCACCATGGCAATGCGGATGCGACCGGCCCGGGCCGGTCGCGTGCGTAGGCCCGTGGGGCTGAAACAGTCAGCGTCCCGGGCCGCCCTGGCCCCGAGCAGGCGTTCACCTGCGGCCTCGACACGAGAGACCTGCGGCGACACCTGCGGACATCGACCGCAGTCCGAACGGCCTCCGGCCGATGGCGGTGGGGAGTCGTCGATGCGGTCCGGACGTGGTGCGGGCGCGCGCACTGCGTCCACGGTCGACGAATCACGTCGTGCGCATCGTGCTCGTCGCCGTCGAGGGCCGGCAGTGCGGGCCCTTCACGTGGTGCCCCCGGCAGGATTCGAACCTGCGCTCCCGCCTCCGGAGGGCGGTGCTCTATCCCCTGAGCTACGGGGGCCGACTGCTCGCGAGCGAGCCGGATCAGCCTATCAGCGCGCGGATACGCCGCTGACCGGCCGGTCGCTCACGACTGCGGCGGGGGGAGCGGCCGGCCGCCGAGCGCCCGCAGCTGCTGCTCCATCTGCACGATCTCGGTCGACTGCGAGCTGATGACCGACTGCGCGAGGTCGCGGACGTAACCGGAGTTGCCGTGCGCCAGCGCGTAGCGCGCCATCGGCAGCGCACCCTGGTGATGGCGGATCATCAGCTGCAGGAAGAGCTTGTCGAGCTCGGTGCCCCTGACGCGGACGAGCTTGTCGAGCTGGGCCGGGGTGGCCATGCCCGGCATGAGGCCGCTGGCGCTCATGACCATGTGTTCGTGACCCATCCACGCCATGGGGTGCGCGTTGTTGCGGCCCTCGTCCCAGCCGTCCAGCCACCCGGACATCTCGCCCACTTGGAACTGCTGGCTCGTCTCGATGTCGAAGGCGAGGCTGTGCAGCGACTTGCTGGCGGTGCGGTCACGCTCGACGCCGGCCATGGTCACGGCCTGGACGTGGTGCGTGATCATGTCCTGGGTGAATCCGAGGTCGACCGCCGTCGGCCCGGTGGCCTTTGCATTGTCGTCGTCGTCGCCGCCTCGCAGCAGCCAGCCGCCGCCGGCGGCGATCACCAGGGCGGCGATCGCGATGACGACGATCAGGACGGTGCGCAGCCGGGTGGGCGTCGCGGGGGCGGGGGCGGTCTCGCTCATGGGATCAGCTCAATGGGTCGGTGGGGTGCCCGAACGTGCTCGGCTTCTCCTTGAAGTCGGGGTTCGAGCAGGAGACGCCGTACTCGGGCGTGGTGCTCTTGTTGTTCTTGAGTACGGAGATGAACTTGGCGATGCGGGGATCCGAGGCGCTCGAGACCTTCAGCTGGTAGCCCCACGCCTGCAGCGAGATCGCCGAGTCGAGCCCCGGGTAGGGCGACATCGCGATCCGGTCGACGCCCGAGACGTAGGACTTCAGCTTGGTCAGCTGCGCACCCTTGACCTTGTCGGCGTTGTAGGTGACCCAGATGGCGCCGTGCTCGAGCATGTGCACGGCGTTCTCGTTGGCGATCGCCTTGGAGTAGACGGTGCCCGAGCAGTCGGCCCAGTACTGGTTGTGCTTGCCGCCGGTCGGGGGAGTGGTGTCGTACTTGACGGTGCCGTCGGTGTGGGTGTGCTCGGCCTGGACGCGGTACACGACGCCCTTGATCGCGGCGGCGGCCGGCAGCTCGGCGCGGCGGTACGGGTCGGAGGACTTGACCGTCTGGCCGCCCTTCGACGCGGTGTCGGTGTCCCCGGAGCCGGAGTCCGACGGCCGGGTGGCGATGACGACGATGATGACCGCGGCGGCGAAGACGACGACCGCGGCGGTAGTGGCGATCAGCCCCCACGGCGTCTGCTTCTGGTTGACGATCGACTTCGGCTTCTTGCGGGCCGGTGGCCGGCCGACCGGTGCCGTGGTGCGGGTCGCGCTCGACGAGCGCCCCGCGGTCTTGCCCGCCGGCTTGGTCCCCGGCTTGCCCCCGGGGCGCGACGCCCCGCTGCCGCGTCCGGACTTGCCCGAGGGGGTGGACTTGCGCTGGGCCATGAGCCTGCCTTCTCGTCATCGCGTCAGCGCCCTGTGAGGGCGGCACCGGCCGCTCAGTGTAGGTCGCTGCCTGATGAGCATGCGGTGCGCACAGTCGCGCTTCAGCGTGATCAACCCGCGGCCGACGCTACGGGCGGGGGCCGGGCGCCGGGTACGGACCTTCGGCCGGGGACGTCCCGTGACCTTCGACCCGGTGTCCGCGCCGACACGGGCGTGCCACGCGGTGCGAAACGACGAGCCCGGCCACCCTAGGATTGTCCGGTGACCCCAGCCGACCTCGCCGCGGCCGTGCGCGCCGCGGTGACCGCCGCCGTGGAGGCGGGCGAACTCGCCGGCACCGTCCCCGACGAGGTCGTGATCGAGCGTCCGAAGAACCCCGAGCACGGCGACTACGCCACCAACGTGGCCCTGCGCCTCGCCAAGCCGGCCGGCCGGCCGCCGCGCGAGGTCGCCGACGTACTGGCCGCCCGGCTGCGCGACGTGGAGGGCATCGCGAAGGTCGACGTCGCGGGTCCTGGCTTCCTCAACCTCACGCTGGCCGCCGACGCGCTCGGCGAGCTCGCCCGGCAGATCGTGGGCGCCGGTGCCGGGTACGGCGCGAGCACCGAATTCGCGGGACAGCACCTCAACCTCGAGTTCGTCTCGGCGAACCCCACCGGGCCGATCCACATCGGCGCCGTCCGGTGGGCCGCGGTGGGCGACGCGCTCGCGCGGGTGCTGCAGGCCGCCGGCGCCAGCGTGGCGCGGGAGTACTACTTCAACGACGCCGGCAGCCAGATCGAGCGATTCGCCCGCACGCTGCGGGAGGTGGCGAACGGTCGGCCCGTCCCCGAGGACGGCTACGCGGGGGCGTACATCGACGAGATCGCCGCCGACGTCGCCGCCGCGAACCCCGGCGTGCTCGACCTGCCGCCGGACGAGCAGACCGAGGTGTTCCGCCGCGACGGCGTCGAGCGCATGTTCGCGGAGATCAAGTCGTCGCTGGCCGGCTTCGGCGTCGACTTCGACGTCTACTTCAACGAGCGTGACCTGCACGCCCGCGGCGGTCTGCAGCTCGCGGTGGACCGGCTGCGCGAACAGGGCAACGTCTACGAGCAGGACGGCGCCACCTGGCTGCGCACGACCGACCACGGCGACGACAAGGACCGCGTCCTCGTCCGCAGCGACGGCGAGTGGACGTACTTCGCCGGTGACGTCGCCTACTACCTGGACAAGCGGGACCGCGGCTTCGACAAGGTCGTGATCATGCTCGGCGCCGATCACCACGGCTACATCGGTCGGCTGCGGGCGATGGCCACCTGCTTCGGCGACGACCCGGACCAGACGCTCGAGATCCTCATCGGCCAGCTCGTCAACCTGGTCAAGGACGGGCAGCCGCTGAAGATGAGCAAGCGGGCCGGGACGACGATCGTGCTCGCCGACCTGGTCGACGCGGTCGGGCCCGACGCGGCCCGTTACGCCCTGGTGCGCTACTCGGTCGACCAGTCGATCGACCTCGACCTCGACGCCTGGGCCAAGCGCACCAACGACAACCCCGTCTACTACGTGCAGTACGCGCACGCCCGCACCCGCAACGTCGCGCGGAACGCCGCGTCGTACGGGATCGGCCTGGACGTGTTCGAGCCCGACACGCTCGACCACGCCGCGGACGCCGCGTTGCTGACGGCGCTGGGCGAGTTCCCGCGCGCGGTCACCAAGGCCGCCGAGCTGCGCGCCCCGCACCGGGTCGCGCACTATCTCGAGAACCTCGCCGGCGTGTACCACCGCTGGTACGACACCGACGAGTGTCGGGTGACGCCGAAGGGCGACGCCGAGATCACCCCCGGCAACCGCACCCGCGCCTGGCTCAACGAGGCGGCGGCGACCGTGCTCGCCAACGGGCTGGGGCTGCTCGGGGTCGGCGCCCCGGAGCGGATGTGACGGCGGTGGTGGACGCATGAGCAGGAACGCGCACCCTGCCGGTCCCCGGCACGGCGACGTGCTGCCCGACGCGCCGCACGGCTCGCAGCCCGGTGACGTCAACGCGCTCGACCCGGCGATCTGGCCGGAGTCGGCGACCCGCGTCGGCGGCGAGCTGCACCTCGGCGGCGCACCGGTGAGCGCGCTCGTGCTCGAGCACGGCACGCCGGCGCTCTTCCTCGACGAGGCCGACGTGCGTGCCCGCGCCCGCTCGTACACGCAGGCCTTCCCGGGCATCGACGTCTACTACGCGGGCAAGGCCTTCCTGTGCACGGCGGTGGCGCGCTGGGTCGACGAGGAGGGCCTCGGCCTCGACGTCTGTACCGGCGGCGAGCTTGCCGTCGCCCTGGCCGCGGGCTTCCCGGCCGAGCGCATCGCCCTGCACGGCAACAACAAGTCGAGCGCCGAGCTGGGTCGAGCCGTCGAGGCCGGAGTCGGCCACGTCATCGTCGACTCCTTCGACGAGATCCACCGGCTGATCGCGATCGCGGCCACGGCAGGCGTGACGCAGCGGGTGCTCGTCCGCGTCACCGTCGGCGTCGAGGCGCACACGCACGAGTTCATCGCCACCGCCCACGAGGATCAGAAGTTCGGCTTCTCGCTGCGCGACGGCTCCGCCGCGCGGGCGGTCGCCGCGGTCATCGCCTCCGACGTGCTCCACTTCGGTGGGCTGCACTCCCACATCGGCTCGCAGATCTTCGAGACGGCCGGTTTCGAGGTCGCGGCGCACCGCGTCATCAGCTTCGCCGCCACCATCCGCGACGTGCACGGCGTCCAGGTGGAGGAGATCAACCTCGGCGGCGGCCTGGGCATCGCCTACGTCCCCGGCGACGACCCGGAGACCCCGAAGCAGACCCTGGAACGGCTCAGCGGCATCGTCGAGATCGAGTGCGCGTCGGTCGGGCTGCGGCTGCCGACGCTGTCGGTCGAGCCCGGGCGGGCGATCATCGGGCCCAGCGGCGTCACCGTGTACGAGGTGGGCACGGTCAAGGACGTGACGCTCGACGGCGGTCAGCGCCGCCGCTACGTCTCGGTCGACGGCGGGATGAGCGACAACATCCGTACCGCCCTCTACGACGCGCACTACACCTGCGTGCTCGCCAACCGCGCGTCGGCCGCGCCGCCGGCGCTGACCCGGGTCGTCGGCAAGCACTGCGAGAGCGGTGACGTCGTCGTCCGCGACGCCTGGCTGCCCGGCGACGTGCGACCCGGCGACCTCGTGGCGGTGGCCGCCACGGGCGCGTACTGCCGCAGCATGGCCAGCAACTACAACCACGTGCCGCGGCCCCCGGTCGTCGGCGTCGACCAGGGCCGTTCGCAGGTCCTGGTGCGCCGGGAGACCGAGGACGACCTGCTGCGGCTCGACACCGGGGTGGCGCGATGACGACGACGGACGGCGTGCTCAAGGTCGCGCTGCTCGGGTGCGGCGTCGTCGGGTCCGAGGTCGTCCGGCTGCTGGCCGAGCAGGCCGACGAGCTGGCCCAGCGCGTCGGCGCGCGGCTGGAGCTCGCCGGGGTCGCCGTGCGTCGGCCGGCCCGCCATCCCGAGGTCCCCGCCGAGCTGCTCACCACCGACGCCGAGGCCCTCGTGCGTCGCGACGACGTCGACGTCGTGGTCGAGGTCGTCGGCGGCATCGAGCCGGTCCGCAGCCTGCTGCTCGCCGCGCTGGAGTCGGGCAAGAGCGTGGTCAGTGCCAACAAGGCGCTGCTCGCCGACGACGGCGCGACGCTGCACGACGCGGCCACCCGCAACGGCGTCGACCTGTACTACGAGGCCGCGGTGGCCGGCGCGATCCCGCTGCTGCGCCCGCTGCGCGAGTCGCTCGCCGGCGACCGCATCACCCGGGTGATGGGCATCGTGAACGGCACCACGAACTTCATCCTGTCGCGGATGGACGCCACCGGCGCCGGTTTCGACGAGGCCCTCGCCGAGGCCACCTCGCTGGGGTACGCCGAGGCCGACCCCACCGCCGACGTCGACGGGTACGACGCCGCGGCCAAGGCGGCGATCCTCGCAGGGCTCGCGTTCCACACCCGCGTCACGATGTCCGACGTCCACCGCGAGGGCATCGGCGAGGTCACCGCCGCCGACGTCGCCAGCGCGCAGGCGATGGACTGCACGGTGAAGCTGCTCGCCATCTGCGAGCGCACCACCGTCGCGGACGGCACCGAGTCGGTGTCGGTGCGCGCGCACCCGGCGATGATCCCACGCAGGCACCCGCTCGCCGGCGTCGGCGACGCGTTCAACGCGGTCTTCGTCGAGGCCGAGGCCGCCGGCTCGTTGATGTTCTACGGCCGCGGCGCCGGTGGGGCGCCGACGGCGAGCGCGGTGCTCGGCGACCTCGTCGCGGTGGCGCGCAATCGCGTCAGCGGCAGCCGCGGCGCCGGCGAGAGCGCCTACGCCGCGCTGCCCATCCGGTCCATGGGCGAGGTCACGACGCGCTACCACGTGGCACTCGACGTCGCCGACCAGCCCGGTGTGCTCGCCGGGGTCGCGAACGCGTTCGCCGAGGAGGGCGTGAGCATCCAGACCGTCCGTCAGGAGGGACGGGGCGACGCCGCGACCCTGGTGCTCGTGACGCACGCCGCCACCGACGCCGCGCTCGGTCGCACCGTCGAGAAGCTGGCCGCGATGTCGCTCGTCGGCCGCGCCGCCAGCGTCATGCGGGTCGAAGGAATGACAGGGGAGTGACGTCGTGACGCTCACGCAGTGGCCCGGTCTCATCGAGGCCTACCGCGACCGGCTGCCGGTCTCGGCGACGACGCCGGTCGTCACGCTCTTCGAGGGCAACACTCCGCTCGTCCCGGCGCGGGCGCTGTCCGAGCAGACCGGGTGCGAGGTGTACCTCAAGGTCGAGGGTGCGAATCCGACCGGCTCCTTCAAGGACCGCGGCATGACGATGGCGATCTCCAAGGCGGCCGAGGAGGGCGCCCAGGCGGTCATCTGCGCGTCCACCGGCAACACGTCGGCCAGTGCCGCCGCGTACGCCGTCCGGGCCGGCATGACGTGTGCCGTGCTCGTCCCGTCGGGCAAGATCGCCCTCGGCAAGCTGGCGCAGGCGCTCGTGCACGGCGCCAAGCTGCTGCAGGTCGACGGCAACTTCGACGACTGCCTCGAGCTCGCGCAGAAGCTCGCCGTCGACTACCCGGTCTCGCTCGTCAACTCCGTCAACGCCTACCGCATCCAGGGGCAGAAGACGGCGTCGTTCGAGATCTGCGACGTGCTCGGCGGCGCACCCGACGTCCACTGCATCCCGGTGGGCAACGCCGGCAACATCACGGCGTACTGGCTCGGGTACCGCGAGTACGCCGACACCGGCGTGGTCGATGCCGCGCCGCGGATGTTCGGGTTCCAGGCCGCGGGCGCCGCGCCGATCGTCATGGGCGCGCCGGTCGCGCGGCCGACCACGATCGCCACCGCGATCCGCATCGGCAACCCGGCGTCGTGGTCGCGGGCCGAGGCGGCGCGCGACGAGTCCGGTGGGCTGATCGACGCCGTCACCGACAAGCAGATCCTCGAGGCGTACCGGCTGATCGCCCGCAGCGAGGCGGTCTTCGTCGAACCGGCGTCGGCCGCCAGCGTCGCCGGGCTGCTCATGACCGTCGCCGACGGCCGGCTGCCGCGCGGCTCGCGGGTGGTGTGCACGGTCACGGGCAACGGCCTGAAGGATCCCGACTGGGCCATCTCCGGGGCTCCCAAGCCGATTACGGTGCCGGTCGACGGTCACGCGGCCGCGGTGTCGCTCGGCCTCGCGTGACGGTGTCCGCCGACGCTCCCGTCCGCGTTCGTGTCCCGGCCACGAGCGCCAACCTCGGCCCCGGTTTCGACGCGCTCGGGCTCGCGCTGGCGCTGCACGACGAGGTCACCGCGCGCGTCACCGAGGGCGGACTGGACATCCAGGTCGACGGCGAGGGCGGCGAGCAGGTCGCCCGCGACGAGACGCACCTCGTGCTGCGGGCCATGCGGGCGGCGTTCGCCGAGCTGGGCGAGACGCCGCCGGGGCTCGCGCTGCAGTGTCGCAACCGGATCCCGCACGGGCGGGGGCTCGGCTCGTCGGCCGCGGCGATCGTCGCCGGGATCCTGCTCGCCCGGGGTCTGGTCCGCGACGGCCGGCTGCGGCTGGACGACGCCGCCGTGCTCGCGCTGGCCAGCGAGTTCGAGGGCCATCCCGACAACGTCGCCCCCTGCCTGCTGGGCGGCCTCACCATCGCCTGGACCGTCGACGGGGCGGCGCGCGCGGTCCGGCGCGACCTTGACCCGGCCGTGGTGCCGGTCGTGCTCGTCCCCCCGTTCACCGCCTCCACCGAACGGGCGCGGGGGCTGCTGCCCCCGACGGTGCCGCATGCCGACGCCGCGTTCACGGCCGGCCGTGCCGCGCTGCTGGTCGCCGCGCTGACCGGGACGCCGCAGGCCCTCTTCGACGCCACGGCGGACCGGCTGCACCAGGCGTACCGCGAGCCCGCCATGCCCGAGGCGCTCCGGCTCGTCGCCGATCTGCGGGTGCTCGGCCACCCCGCCGTCGTCTCCGGGGCCGGACCGACCGTCCTGGTCCTGGCTCGAGGTGAGGTCGAGGCCGAGCGTGTTCGCGGCGCCGCGCCCATCGGCTGGGCCGTGAGCGCGCCGGCGGTGGACGTCGCCGGCGCCCGGATCCTCGACCCGCCCCGGTAGGCGCGCAGCGGCCGGCGAACCGCCCGGACCGGACCGGAACACGCCGGATCGCCCCGGTGTTGCTGGGGTCAGGGCGAGCGTCTAGGCTCGGTGCGTCAGGCGCCAGAGCCGACGAAACATCCGGCTGGCAGCCTCCTCGTACGGGCTCGGCCCGGTCAGCTGCCCGCACGGGCGCCCCCGGTTCGAGATCTCGAGTCAGCCTGACGTTGCCACATACTCCCGGGCCTGGTCCGGGAATCTCGGAACCGGCCGGAACCGGCCTGGCTCCGTCGTACCGGTCGCGCTGCGCCTGCGCCGCGAAAGCTCCCCGGGCGCGCCGACCACCCTCGGAAGGATCCGAATCAGTGACCGACACCCAGCAGCAGACCCTGCCCGGCGCCGACGAGTCGAACTCGTCCGCGTCGGACGCGGCTGCCGGCCGGTCGGGCGCGTCGCGCCCGGCGGCCAAGCGAGGCTCGCTGTCGTCGATGCTGCTGCCCGAACTGCAGCAGCTGGCCGGCAGCCTCGGCCTCAGCACGACCAAGAAGAAGAAGAGCGACCTCGTCGCCGCGATCCAGGCGGCCCGTAGCGGCGCCACGGACGGCGGTTCCGGTGGCTCGACCGGCTCCGGCTCCAGCGGCTCCAGCGGCTCCAGCGGCGGCGGCAGCTCGACCGGGGGCGCCGCTCCCGAGTCGAGCACGGCGCCCGAGTCGGACGCCTCGAGCGCCTCGAGCGCCGCGGCCGCGCCGACTCGCAGTCGCCGCCGCGCCACCGCGCCGGCCCAGGCCCCGGTCGCGGCCGACAGCAGCGCTCCGGCCGCACCGCCCGCGAACGCCGCCACGGCTCCCGGCGCCGACGCGCCGGCGTCGTCGAGCGCGCAGCCCGGCAGCGAGCCGGCCGACCGGCACGACCGGTCCGCCGACGGCCGCCCCCAGGACGGGGGCGGCGAGCGCCGGCGCACCCGGCAGCGGGGCGAGGCCGAGCCCGCCGCGGCGGCCGACGCCGTGTCCGAGGCAGGGGCCGGTGCTTCCCGCGCCGACAACGACCGGCACGACAGTGACCGGCACGACGGCGACCCGCGCAAGCGAGACCAGGGTCGTGACCAGAACCGCGTCCGCGACGATCAGCAGCCGCGCGACAACCAGCAGCCGCGCGACAACCAGCAGCCGCGCGACAATCAGCAGCCGCGCGACAACCAGCAGCCGCGCGACAACCAGCAGCGTGGCCAGCAGGGCAGGCAGCAGGCCGGCCACGACGGGCAGGGCGGCGGGAACCGCGGCGACAACCGCACCGAGAACCGCGGCGAGAACCGGAACGACAACCGCGGCGAGAACCGCACCGACACCCGCACCGACAACCGCGACGACGACGACGGCGACGGGAGTCGTCGCCGCGGGCGGCGTTACCGCGACCGCCGTGGCCGCAACCGCGACCGGCAGGGCGGCACCGGCGGCGAGGCCGAGCCGACGATCACCGACGACGACGTCCTCGTACCGGTCGCGGGCATCGTGGACGCCGTCGAGGAGAAGAACACCTGGTTCGTCCGCGTCGGCGGCTACTTCGCCACGCCCGAGGACGTCTTCGTCTCCACCTCGCTCGTGCGCAAGCACGGTCTGCGGCGCGGCGACGCCGTCACCGGTGCCGTCCGGCAGCCCCGCGACGGTGAGCGCAAGGAGAAGTACAACCCGCTGGTGCGGGTCGACTCCGTCAACGGAACCCAGTCCGACGCGGTGCGCAACCGCGTCGAGTTCACCAAGCTGACCCCGCTCTACCCGCAGGAGCGACTGCGGCTCGAGACCGATCCGCACATCCTCACCACCCGCGTCATCGACCTCGTCATGCCGATCGGCAAGGGGCAGCGGGCGCTGATCGTCTCGCCGCCCAAGGCGGGCAAGACGATGGTGCTGCAGTCCATCGCCAACGCGATCACCACCAACAACCCCGAGGTCCACCTCATGGTGGTGCTCATCGACGAGCGGCCCGAAGAGGTCACCGACATGCAGCGCTCGGTGAAGGGCGAGGTCATCGCCTCGACCTTCGACCGGCGTCCGCACGACCACACCATGGTGGCCGAGCTCTCGATCGAGCGCGCGAAGCGGCTCGTCGAGATGGGTCACGACGTCGTCGTCCTGCTCGACTCGATCACCCGGCTGGGCCGCGCCTACAACCTGGCCGCGCCGGCGAGCGGACGCATCCTGTCCGGCGGCGTCGACTCGACCGCGCTGTACCAGCCCAAGCGCTTCCTGGGCGCCGCGCGCAACATCGAGAACGGCGGCTCGCTGACCATCATCGCCACCGCGCTCGTCGACACCGGTTCCGCCGGCGACAACGTCTTCTTCGAGGAGTACAAGGGCACCGGCAACGCCGAACTCAAGCTCGACCGCAAGATCGCCGACAAGCGCATCTTCCCGGCCGTCGACGTCGACCAGTCCTCCACCCGCAAGGAGGAGATCCTGCTCTCGCCCGACGAGCTGGCGGTCACGATCAAGCTGCGTCGGGTGCTGCACGCGCTCGAGTCGCAGCAGGCCATCGAGCTGCTGCTCGACCGGCTGCGCAAGACGCGGACCAACATCGAGTTCCTCATGAACATCGCCAAGACCACCCCCGGCCAGGAGTGATCCGGCGGCGACCCGGCGGTGTCGCGACGGCGGCATCGTTGACGGCGGGGCCGCGGACGTGTTGCATGTCACTGTCCGTCCGCAATGCCCGTTGCCGTCGCCGCTCCTGAAGACCGGGGAGCGGGCCACCGTCGATGCCGGGAATGCCGTGAGACGTCGACACGGGGGTCTGCCTGCCGCCGTGGACCGGCGTCCGTACCCGGCGCGGGAACACTCCGGTCGCGCGAAAGGGCAGTGATCACCCATGGCCGAGGTTCGCTACGACAAGGCGACGTGCCACTACCCGGGGAACCCCAACCCCGCGGTCGTCGAGCTCGATCTCGACATCAAGGACGGCGAGTTCGTCGTCCTCGTCGGGCCGTCCGGTTCGGGCAAGTCCACCGCGCTCCGGATGCTCGCCGGGCTCGAGGACGTCTCGTCGGGCTCCATCCTCATCGACGGCGTGGACGTCTCGCACAAGCCGCCGAAGGACCGTGACATCGCGATGGTGTTCCAGTCCTACGCGCTGTACCCGCACATGAGCGTGGGCGAGAACATGGGCTTCGCCCTCAAGCTCTCCGGGGTCTCCAAGACCGAGCGCGAGCAGAAGGTGCGCGAGGCGGCGAAGCTGCTCAACCTCACCGAGTACCTCGACCGCAAGCCCAAGGCGCTGTCCGGCGGCCAGCGGCAGCGCGTGGCGATGGGACGCGCCATCGTGCGCGAGCCAGCGGTGTTCCTCATGGACGAGCCGCTGTCCAACCTCGACGCGAAGCTGCGGGTCGAGACCCGCTCCAACATCGCGACGCTGCAGGCGCGCCTCGGCACCACCACGCTCTACGTCACCCACGACCAGGTCGAGGCCATGACGATGGGGCACCGGGTCGCGATCCTCAAGGAGGGCGGCTTCCTGCAGCAGGTCGACACGCCCCGCAACCTCTACGACCGGCCGGCGAACTCGTTCGTCGCCGGCTTCATCGGTTCGCCGGCGATGAACCTGCGTACCGTCCCGCTCGTCGACGGCGGAGCCAAGCTCGGCAACATCGTGCTCCCGTTGCAGCCCGAGGCCGCCGCCGCGGCCCGCACGGCCGGACTGGACCGCGTGACGCTCGGGGTGCGCCCGGAGTCCTTCCAGGTGAGCAACGGCGCGGGCGACGGCTTCGAGAAGAACAAGGCCAGTGGCCTCAAGATCGAGGTCAAGCTCGTCGAGGAGCTCGGTGCCGACGCCTACGTCTACGGCTCGATCGAGGGGGAGGACGACGCCGCGAAGCCGTACTGCGTGCGCTTCGACGGCCGCGTGCCACCGCGCATCGGCGAGGTCATCTCCGTCGACGCCCGCACCAACGAGGAGCACGCGTTCCACCCGGAGACGGGGGAGCGGCTGGGCTGACCCTCGCCGGCGGGTCTCGTCCCGCCCGAGCGTCACGGTGCGGCGCACGCGGACCCTGCGTGCGCCGCACCGTCGTGTCGGCGGCAAGCTGGAGGGGTGAACGTGACGTCGACGAGGCTGGCCGACGGTCGCGAGCTGCGCTACTACGACGCCGCCCCGACCCCGCATCCCGAGCACGACCAGCGGGACCTCCCGGCGATCCGCGTCGCGTCCGAGGCGCGTTTCGACCCGCTGCTCGGCGAGTGGGTGGTGCAGGCGTCGCACCGTCAGGACCGCACCTTCCAGCCGCCGGCCGACCAGTGCCCGCTGTGCCCGAGCACCGCCGAGCGCGCCACCGAGATCCCGGCCCCGCGCTACGAGGTCGCGGTCTTCGAGAACCGCTTCCCCTCGCTGGCGCAGGACGTCGCCGACGTCGCGCCGCTCGTCGACGGGGAGCCGCTGTTCGAGCGGCGCCCCGGGGTCGGTCGCTGCGAGGTCGTCTGCTTCTCCGACGACCACGACGCGAGCTTCGGGGACCTGTCGGCGGAACGGGTCCGCCTGGTCGTCGACGTCTGGGCCGAGCGGACCGCCGCGCTCGGTGCCCTCGACGGCGTCGAGCAGGTGTTCGCGTTCGAGAACCGGGGCATCGAGATCGGCGTGACGTTGAGCCATCCGCACGGGCAGCTCTACGGCTACCCGTTCGTCACGCCGCGCACCGGCCGGATGCTCGATCGCGCCCGCGGCCACCACGAGCGCACCGGCGGCAACCTGTTCGCCGACGTCCTCGCCGCCGAGCGCGACGCCGGCACGCGGGTGATCGCCACGAACGGCACGTGGACGGCCTTCGTGCCCGCGGCGGCGCGCTGGCCGGTCGAGGTGCACCTGTACCCGCACCGCCGGTTCGCCGACCTCGGCGAGGCCACCGACGCCGAGCGCGACGACTTCGCCACCCTCTACCTCGACGTGCTGCGTCGCGTCGACGCGCTCTACGACGTCGCGATGCCCTACATCGCCGCGTGGAACCAGGCGCCCGTGCACACGGGGCGCGACCTCGCCTACACGCATCTGGAGCTGTTCTCGATCCGACGAGCCCCCGGGAAGTTGAAGTACCTCGCCGGCTCGGAGTCCGGCATGGGCGTGTTCGTCAACGACGTGACCCCCGAGTCCGTCGCCGCCCGGCTGCGCGAGCTGTGAGCGGGGACGAGCACTTGACGCGCTGGCGCGCGCCGGGACGCGTCAACGTCATCGGCGAGCACACCGACTACAACGACGGCTTCGTGCTGCCGATCGCCCTGCCGGTCGGGGTCACCGCCGCCGTCACCGACCGAACGGGCGATGCCCTGCTCGCCCGCAGCACCGCGGAGGACGAGCCGGTCGAGATACCGCTCGCCAAGCTCGAGCCGGGTGCCGTCGAGGGCTGGGCGGCCTACGTCGCCGGCGTGGTGTGGGCGTTGCGCGGTCGCGGGTCGGACGTCCCCGCCGTGGAGATCGCACTGGACGGCGACGTGCCCTACGGCGCGGGCCTGTCGTCGTCGGCCGCGCTGGAGTGCGCGGTCGCGACGGCGTTGAACGACCATCTCGACCTCGGTCTCGCGCGCGAGACGTTGATCGAGGTCACCCGCAGCTGCGAGAACGACTTCGTCGGCGTCCCCACCGGCGCGCTCGACCAGAGCGCGTCCCTGCTCTGCGAGGCGGGGGCGGCGCTGCTGCTCGACTGCCGGTCCGGTGAGCGCCGGCAGGTGCCGCTCGACCTCGACGCCGCGGGGCTCGCGCTGCTCGTCGTGGACACCCGGGCGCCGCACCGGCTCGTGGACGGCGAGTACGCCCGCCGGCGCGCCGACTGCGCCGAGGCGGCCCGTCGGCTCGGCGTGACCGCGCTGCGCGACGTCACCGATCTCGACGCCGCGCTCGCGCGGCTCGACGACGACCGGCTGCGCCGGCGGGTGCGGCACGTCGTCACCGAGAACGCGCGCGTCCTCGACACCGTCGCCCGGCTGGACGACGGCGGCCCGATCGCCGCGATCGGGCCGCTGCTCAGCGCGTCGCACGCCTCGTTGCGCGACGACTACGAGGTGTCGAGCCGCGAGCTGGACGTCGCGGTCGAGGCCGCCCTCGGTGCCGGGGCCCACGGCGCCCGCATGACCGGCGGCGGCTTCGGCGGCTCGGCCATCGCGCTCGTCGACGCCGGCGACAGCGACGACGTCACGGCCGCGGTCGAGCGCGCGTTCGCCGCCGCCGGCCTCGCCGCGCCCGCGGTCTTCACCGCCGTCCCGTCGGCGGGCGCGCGACGCGTCTGACGGGTGTCCGGCCCGGGACGAACGGATCGCGTTGTCCTGAATCGGACATGGACGCTACGGTGCGAGTGGCGTGGGTCACCGGGGGTGGCCGGCGCGGCGCCGCGAGCCGGTCGGCGCGATGCACGGCGAACGAAAGGCAGTGCGGGATGAGACGCAACCTCCGCAAGACGATCGGGGCGGGGGTGACCGCCATCCTCGCCGCCTCGGTGCTCAGCGCCTGCGGCGGCGGCTCCGGCGGCACGCCGACCATCACCTGGTACTTCAATCCCGACAGCGGCGGGCAGACGGCGCTCGCCAAGCAGTGCCAGGCACAGGCGAACGGCAAGTACCGCATCGCGACGCAGGTGCTGCCGAGCGACGCGAGCGCGCAGCGACAGCAGCTCGTCAGCCGGTTGACCGCGAAGGACCCGTCGATCGGGTTCATGAGCCTGGACCCGGTGTTCGTGGCCGAGTTCGCGGACGCGGGGTTCCTCGCCGACGTGCCCGAGCAGTACCGCAGCACGTTCACGCAGGACATCGTCAAGCCCTCGGTCGAGGCGTCCACCTGGAAGGGCAAGCTGGTCGCCGCACCGTTCTGGGCGAACACGCAGCTGCTCTGGTACCGCAAGGACCTGGTGTCCAAGGTCCCCGGGCTGGCGGCGAAGCTGAAGAACGGCACCGAGACGTGGGACGACGTCATCGCGGCCGCGAAATCCCAGCGGCGCGACATCGGCGTCCAGGCGAGCCTGTACGAGGGCTACACGGTGTGGATCAACGCGCTGGTCGCCGGCGCCGGCGGGCAGATACTCGACAACCCCGGCGCGGACGCCAAGCAGACCAAGTTGGGCCTGGACACCACGGCGGGGCGCGAGGCCGCGGCCGTCATCAGCAAGCTCGCCGCGGCCAAGGTCGGTGGGCCGGCACTGTCCTCGACCAACGAGGACGCGGCGCTCAAGCTGTTCGAGAACCCCAGCTCGAGCATGTTCATGACGATCTGGCCCTACGTATGGGGCGCGATGAAGACCGACGGCGTCAAGTTCCGCGACCAGGTGGGCTGGACGTACTACCCCCGGACGGTGGCGACGAAGCAGAGCCGGCCGCCGTTCGGTGGCATCGAGCTGGGCGTGAGCAAGTACGCCGCGAACCAGGACGCGGCCTGGGACGCGATCAGGTGCATCCGGACCGCCGAGAACCAGGCCAAGTACTTCCTGTCGTCGAGCAACCCGCCGGCGAACGAGACGGCCTACTCGAACGCGGACGTCAAGAAGAACTATCCGATGGCCGCTCTGATCCGCGAGTCGTTGAACCGCGCCGCGGCCCGTCCGAAGTCACAGTACTACGGCGACCTCTCGACGGCGCTGCAGCAGTCGTTCAGTCCGCCGCAGTCGGTGAACAGTTCGACGCCAAAGGACGCCGAGACCTTCATCCTGCAGGTGCTGAAGGGGGAGAAGCTGCTGTGACCGCCACCCTGGACAAGACCGAGGCACCCCCACCGGCGCCGGAATCGCGCCACCGGCGCAAGGAGAAGCTCTCCGACCGGGCGCGGCAGGAGCGCAACCTGGGCTGGAAGCTGGTGGCCCCGGCGTTCGTCGCCATGATGATCGTCGTCGCGTACCCGATCCTGAATGCGCTGTACCTGTCGTTGTTCAACTACCGGCTCACCGAGCCGGACAGCCGCACGTTCGTGTTCCTGAAGAACTACGGCGTGATCCTGGCCGACACCACGTGGTGGAAGGCGGTCTGGATCAGCACGCTGGTCATGGTCGTCACGGTGACCATCGAGTTCGTGCTCGGCATGGCCCTCGCCATGGTGATGAACAGGATCATCCTTCCGCGGCGCACGCTGCGCACCATCGTGCTCATCCCGTACTCGATCATCACCGTGGTGTCGGCGTACGGGTTCAAGTACGCGTTCGCCCCGGACACCGGCTTCATCAGCCAATGGCTGCACGACTTCACCGGTTGGATCACCTTCGGTGGCTGGCACTTCGACGCGAGCTACGACTGGTACGGCGGCCACTGGTCGTCGCTGATCGCGATCATGATCTCGGAGATCTGGAAGACGACGCCGTTCATGTCGCTGCTCCTGCTCGCCGGCCTGGCCCAGGTGCCGGGGGAGCTGCAGGAGGCCGCCGAGGTCGACGGCGCGACGTTCTGGGAACGCCTGGTCCGGGTCACCCTGCCGTCGATGAAGGCGGCGATCCTGGTGGCGCTGCTGTTCCGCGCCCTGGACTCGTTCCGCATCTTCGACAACATCTTCATCATGACGAACGGGTCGCAGAACACGACTTCGATCGCGGTGCTGGCCTACGACCAGACCATCACCCGCAGCCAGATCGGCCTCGGCTCCGCGGTCTCGATCCTGCTCTTCGCCCTCGTCGTCCTCATCAGCACGATCTTCATCAAGCTGTTCAAGACCGACCTGTCGCGTGTGGGGGGCTGAGCCGTGGCTGCCGAGATCTCGCCGAAGGCCAAGTGGTGGCTCTTCGTGGCGTCGTTGCCGATCATCCTCTACACGCTGCTGCCGATCGGCTGGATCGTCTCGCTCTCGTTGAAGCCCAGCGCGGACATCGCCGACCGCAACTACTTCCCGCGCGACTACACATGGTCGAGCTACTCCTACATCTTCACCGGCCGCGGCGGTGACCTCTTCATCCCGGCGTTGTTCAACTCGATCGGCATCTGCCTGATCGCCACCGTGGTCGCGGTCGTGCTGTCCGCGTTCTGCGCCTACGGTATCGCCCGGCTCGAGTTCCCGGGCAAGAAGCTGGTGCTCAACGCGGCGCTGCTGACCGCGTTCTTCCCGGCGATCAGCATCGTGACGCCGCTGTTCAACCTGTGGCGCGACATCGGCCTCTACAACACCTGGCCCGGCCTCATCATCCCGTACCTCTCGCTGACGCTGCCGCTGTCGATCTGGACGCTCACCGCGTTCTTCCGACAGATCCCGTGGGAGATGGAGCAGGCCGCGCAGGTCGACGGCGCCACCAGCTGGCAGGCGTTCCGCAAGGTGGTGCTGCCGCTGGCCGCGCCGGGCGTCTTCACCACGGCGATCATCGCGTTCTTCACCGCGTGGAACGACTTCGTGTACGCGACCTCGCTGTCCTCGACGCCGGGCAAGACCGGGCACTTCGACGGCGCGCAGACCGTGCCTGCCGCGTTGAGCTTCTTCTCCGGCCCGTCGCAGTTCATCCCGCCGACCGGCTACGTCGCCGCCGCCTCCATGGTGGTCACGATCCCGGTCGTCATCCTCGTCCTCATCTTCCAGAAGCGCATCGTCACCGGCCTCACCGCCGGCGCCGTGAAGGGGTAGGCAGCACATGTCCACGATCGAGATGCACAACATCACCAAGGTCTACGGCGACGGCTTCCAGGCCGTGACCGACGTGAACATCGACGTCGCCGACGGCGAGTTCCTGATCCTCGTCGGGCCGTCGGGGTCGGGGAAGTCCACGCTGCTGCGGATGATCGTCGGCCTGGAGGACATATCCAGCGGCGACATGATCATCGACGGCTCCCGGGTCAACGACCGCGCACCGCGCGACCGCAACCTGTCGATGGTGTTCCAGAACTACGCGCTCTACCCCCATCTCACCGTCTTCGAGAACATCGCCTTCCCGCTGCGACTGTCCAAGAACAAGGCGAACGAGGAGCAGATCCGCAAGCAGGTCGACGACATCGCCGACGTCCTCGAGCTGCGCGAGCACCTGCAGCGCAAGCCCGCGAACCTCTCCGGTGGGCAGCGGCAGCGCGTCGCGATGGGGCGCGCCATCATCCGCCAGGCCAGCGCGTTCCTGTTCGACGAGCCGTTGTCGAACCTCGACGCGAAGCTGCGCGGCCAGATGCGCACCGAGATCGCCCGGCTGCAGCGGCGGTTGGGCATCACCACCGTCTACGTCACGCACGACCAGACCGAGGCGATGACGCTGGGGGACCGCGTCGCCGTCCTGCGCCGTGGTGTGCTGCAGCAGGTGGCCAGCCCGCGCGAGCTCTACGAGCAGCCGGTGAACCTCTTCGTAGCGGGCTTCATCGGCTCGCCGCCGATGAACTTCCTCCCCGCGACGGTCGGCGACGGCGTCCTGGAGATGCCGTTCACCCAGATCCCGACGCCGGAGCCGGTCGCGGCCGCCAAGAGCAAGGGCGACCTCGTCATCGTCGGCATCCGCCCCGAGGCGTTCGAGGACGTCGCGCTGGTCGAGGACCACCAGCGCTCGCGCGGCATCACGTTCACCGCGCCGGTAGACGTCACCGAGTGGCTGGGCAACGAGAAGTACGCCTACCTGCCCTTCGAGCCGCACCCGGAGGTGCAGGCCGCGCTCAACGAGCTCGACCGCGAGCTCGACGGCGAGGCGATGCGCACGCAGCTGGTCGTCTCGCTCGACGGCGCCAGCAAGGTCCGCCAGGGCGACGAGGCGCAGCTGTGGTTCGACCCGGCATCCGCCCACGTCTTCGACGCCCAGAGCGGCCAGAACCTGACGCGCAACGAGGAGCGGGCCGCCCAGATCGCCCAGGAGTCCGAGGACGACCGGCGTCGTGAGCTCGACCGGGCACAGCAGCGGGAGGCGGCCCCCGCCGGCGTCTGAACGGGAATGCGGGGGTGGCCCGCGGCGTTGTGCCGGTCGGTTTGGTCGGCCGTCCCTGCCAGTGGCAGACTGGACGGTCGGTACGACCGGTCGGCGCAGCGGGCGTCGGCCACCACCACCCGGCTCCGGTTCACGCACCGTGCCCGCACCGTGCGACCCGGCGGCCCCAGAAGGGAACCAGCGACATGCGCGAAGGCATTCACCCCGACTACGTCACCACGCAGGTGACCTGCAGCTGCGGCAACACGTTCACCACCCGCAGCACCGCGAAGAACGGCGTCCTCACTGCCGACGTCTGCTCGGCCTGCCACCCGTTCTACACGGGCAAGCAGAAGATCATGGACGTCGGCGGCCGCGTCGACAAGTTCGAGAAGCGCTACGGCAAGCGCGTCCGGAACTCCTAGCTCCACCGACGGCGCTCGTCCTGATCCTGGACGGGCGCCGTTCGCGTGTCCCAGACGACTGGCGACTTCCCCCGCCGACTGGCGACCTCTCGCCCGACTGGCGAGCTGTAGGTCGCCAGTCGGAGCGTAGGTCGCCAGTCGGCGTCGGAAGTCGCCAGTGAACGAGAGTGGGTCGGGATGAGCGAGCCGGGGCGGCTGCCCGAGCTGGTGGCCGAGTACGGCGAGGTCGAGGCGGCGCTGGCCGACCCGGCCGTGCACGCCGACGCCGCGCGCGCCCGCAAGCTCGGCCGCCGCTTCGCCGAGCTCGGCCCGATCAAGGCCGCAGCCGACGAGCTGGCCGCCGCCCGGGACGACCTCGTCGCGGCGCGCGAGCTCGCGGCCGAGGACGCCTCGTTCGCCGCCGAGGCGGCCGCGCTGCAGGTCCGTATCGGCGAGGTCGAGGAACGGCTGCGCCGCCTGCTGCTGCCGCGCGACCCGAACGACGGCAAGGACGTGCTCCTCGAGATCAAGGCGGGCGAGGGCGGCGACGAGTCGGCGCTGTTCGCCGGCGACCTGCTGCGGATGTACCTGCGCTACGCCGAACGGCAGGGCTGGCAGACCGAGGTGCTCGACAACGAGCCCACGGACCTCGGCGGGACCAAGTCGGCGACGCTCGCCGTCCGTGCCCGCCGCTCCGAGCACGCCGTCTGGGCGCAGCTGAAGTTCGAGGGCGGCGTGCACCGCGTCCAGCGGGTGCCGGCCACCGAGTCGCAGGGACGCATCCACACCTCGGCCGCAGGGGTGCTGGTGCTGCCCGAGGCCGAGGAGATCGACGTCGAGATCGACCCCAACGACCTGCGCATCGACGTCTACCGCTCCTCGGGGCCGGGCGGCCAGAGCGTCAACACCACCGACTCCGCGGTCCGCATCACCCACGTGCCCACCGGCACGGTGGTGAGCATGCAGAACGAGAAGAGCCAGCTGCAGAACCGCGAGGCGGCGATGCGGGTGCTGCGGGCCCGGCTGCTGGCCGCCGCGCAGGACGAGGCCGACGCCGCCGCCTCCGACGCCCGCCGCTCGCAGGTGCGCACCGTCGACCGCTCCGAGCGGGTCCGCACCTACAACTTCCCGGAGAACCGCATCAGCGACCACCGGGTCGGCTTCAAGGCCTACAACCTCGATCAGGTGCTCGACGGGGCGCTGGACAACGTGATCGCGGCGCTGCAGCACGCCGACACCGAGGCCCTGCTCGCCGGTCAGACCGGCTGACCCGTGCCGGCCGTCCGCGAGCTGCTGGCCGAGGCGACGACCCGGCTCGCGGCCTCGGGGGTGGGCAGCGCGCGCGTCGACGCCGAACTGCTGCTCGCCCACGTGCTCGGCGTCACCCGCGCACGGCTCCCGTTGCGCGACGCGGTGACACCGGCCGAGGCCCGCGACTACGACGTCGCGCTCGACCGGCGGGCCGCCCGTGAACCGCTGCAGCACATCACCGGCACCGCCCCGTTCCGCCACGTGGAGCTCGCCGTCGGGCCGGGTGTGTTCGTCCCGCGGCCGGAGACCGAGTTGCTGGTCGACGCCGTCCTGCCGCACCTGCGCGGCCTCGACCGCCCCGAGGTCGTCGACCTCTGCGCCGGGTCGGGTGCACTGGCCGTCGCCGTCGCCGACGAGCTGCCCACGGCCGCGGTCACCGCGGTCGAGCGCTCGCCCGCCGCGCTGCCGTGGCTGCGACGCAACACGGCCGGCACGCGCGTGACGGTGATCGCCGCCGACGTCGGCGACGACGACGCGCTCCGGCCGCTGGCCGGCCGGGTCGACGCCGTCGTCGCCAACCCGCCCTACGTTCCGCTCGCGAGCCCGGTCGACCCCGAGGTCCGCGCCGATCCGCCGGAGGCGGTGTTCGGCGGGAGCGACGGCCTCGACGTCGTGGCGACGGTGATCGGACGGGCCGCGACGCTGCTGCGGCCCGGGGGGGTGCTCGCCGTCGAGCACGACGACACCCACGGCACGACGGTCCCCGCCCTGCTGCGCGCGGACGGCCGATGGCAGGCGATCGAGGCGCGAAGCGACCTCGCCGGGCGGCCGCGCTACGCGCTCGCACGGCGCGGTGAGGCAGGATGACGCCGTGGCCCTGTTCTTCCACTGCGGCGACCCCGACGTCCGCGACGACGCGATCGCGAGCGCGGCCCACAGCGTCGCGTCGGGCGAGCTGGTCGTGCTGCCCACCGACACCGTCTACGGCATCGGCGCCGACGCGTTCGACGCGGTGGCGGTCGCCGACCTGCTGCGGGCGAAGGGGCGCGGGCGTGACATGCCCGTCCCCGTCCTGGTCGGCTCGTGGTCGACCATCGACGGGTTGGTGACGTCCGTCGACGGCCGCACGCGGGAGCTGGTCGAGGCGTTCTGGCCAGGGGGGCTCACCATCGTCGTCCGGCACGCGCCGTCGCTGACCTGGGATCTCGGGGACGCCCGCGGCACCGTCGCGCTGCGCATGCCCCTGCACCCGGTGGCGATCGAACTGCTCGAACGGACCGGCCCCATGGCGGTGTCGAGTGCCAACCGCTCGGGGCAGCCGCCGGCGCAGACCGCCGCCGAGGCGCGCGCGCAGCTCGGCGAGGACGTCGCCGTGTACCTCGAGGACGGCCCGGCCGCCGCCGGCAGGGCCTCCACGATCGTGGACATGTCCGGCGAGCAGCCCCGCGTGCTGCGGGTCGGTGGCGTCACCGAGCAGCAGCTGCGCGAGGTCGTGCCCGACATCGTCGGGCCCGCTACGGGGAGCACCGGGCCGGCGTCTCCGGCGTCTCCGGCGTCTCCGGCGTCTCCGGCGTCGGCGCCGCCGGCGCGGCGGCCGCGGCCGTCCCCCGGCGGACGCCCCTGATGCCCACCCATCCGAGTCTCGAGTACGTCCTCGTCGGCTGCGTCGCGGCGGTCGTCACCTTCCTGCTGACCCCGGTGGCCCGGCGCGTGGCGATCCGCTGCGGTGCGCTCGCGATGCCGCGCGACCGGGACGTCCACGCCGTCGCGACACCGCGCATGGGTGGCGTCGCGATCTTCGCCGGCCTCGCGCTCGCGTTCTTCGTGGCCGCGCGCCTGCCGACGCTGCACCAGGCGTTCGAGGCCGGCCCGGTGATGCCGTGGGTGATCGGCTCGGCCGCCATCATCTGCCTGCTCGGCGTCATCGACGACCGGTGGGAGCTCGACTCGCTCACCAAGCTCGCGGGCCAGGTCCTGGCCACCGGGCTGATGGTCACGCTCGGGGGCGTGCAGCTCGGCGCCGTGCCGATCCCGTGGGGCGACAGTGGCACGTTCGTCCTGGGCCAGGACCTCTCGGTGCCGGTGACCATCCTGCTGACGCTGGTGACGATCAACGCCCTCAACTTCATCGACGGGCTGGACGGACTGGCGGCGGGGGTGTCGGCGATCTCCGCGAGCGCCTTCGCGCTGTTCTCCTTCCACGTGACCCAGCAGGGTTTCCAGACGGCCGGCGCCGCGCCGACCCTGCTCGCCGCGGGGCTCGCGGGCGCCTGCGTGGGTTTCCTGCCGCACAACTTCTGGCCGGCCAAGGTCTTCATGGGCGACTCGGGCTCGATGCTCGTCGGCATGATCCTGTCGGCGTCGGCCGTCTCGGCCACGAACACCGCCGACCCGCAGGTCTTCACCAAGACCTCGTTCGGCGGCCTGGCGCTGCTGCTGCCGCTCTTCGTGCCCCTGTCGATCCTCGCGCTGCCGTTCGTCGACCTGCTGCTCGCGGTGGTGCGCCGGGTGCGCAGGGGGCGTTCGCCCTTCGCGCCGGACAAGCAGCACCTGCACCACCGCCTGCTGGAGATGGGGCACAGCCACCGCCGCGCCGTGCTGCTGCTGTACTTCTGGTCGGCGCTGATCGCCTTCACCGGTGTCGCGCTGTCCTACGCCGAGGGCCGGGTGCTGGTCCTGACCGGCCTCGCCGTGCTCGTCGTGCTCGGCCTGTTCGTCTCGCTCGTTCCCGCGCGGCGGTTCCGCTCGAGCCGCCGGCGGGACCGGCGGCGCCCGCCCGCCCGGGTGTGAGACACCGCGGCGCCGGTCGCGTCGACCGACCCCGTGCAGGCTCACCGCCGCCGTCCCTGTAATCTCTCAGGTGAGAGCGGAGGCGTCGATGGCCCCTGAGTCCCCGAGCTGGACGTCCCTGCTGGGTATGGGCGCCGTCATCGCCGCGCAGCTCGCCGTCGGGGTGGCCCTCGGGCTCCTCCTCGACTCCCAGTTATCGACAAGCCCCATATTCGTCCTCGCGGGAATCGCGGTCGGCCTGGCCGGCGGCGTCGTCTACGCGGTGACCGAGTTCCGCAAGTACCTGCGCAACGGCCAACAGTGAGATCGGCCGGCAGGCGCAGGACCTGAGCACGTCAGCAGTGACCACAGCGAAGTGACCACGGAAAGCGAGTGTTGACTGATCGTGGATCCGGTCGTGTACACCCCGGCTTCCGCCACGGCGAACCTGCGTCGCTCGACCGTCATCGGGGTCGCCCTGGGCGCCGTCGCCATCGCGGTGACGTCGATGCAGGGGCATCCGTGGATGGGTGCCTTCGGGCTGCTCGGCATCGTGCTGGGCGCGCTCAACAACCTGATGCTGCAGAAGGCGGTCGTCCGCCGCGCCACCGGAGAGCTCTCGCCCAAGCGGTTCACCGGCAGCGTCGCCGGCCGGCTCGGCAGCGTCACGCTGCTCGCCGTCGCCCTCGCCGTGGCCGTCCGGCCCGACGGGCTGGGCACCTTCGTCGGCCTCGCGGTGTTCCAGGTCCTGATGCTCGTCGGCGCCGCGCTCCCGGTCTTCCGTAGTCTGCGACCGACGACATGACCGCCCCCGTGAGCCCCGCGTCCGCGTCGCCCGCCGTCGAGGAGACCCGATGAGCACCGTCCCCCTGGCCGAGATCGACATCCAGCCCGGCCACCACAAGATCGTGTGGAAGCTCGGCGCCATCACGCTGCACGGCGACACGATCATCGCCACCGTGATCGCCGGCGCGATCATCCTGGCGTTGGGCTTCTGGATGCGGCGCCGGCTCTCGGTCCGCCAGCCCGGCGGCGTCCAGCTGTTCTTCGAGACCGTCAGCAAGCAGGTCGAGGACCAGGTCGAGAGCTCGATGGGCATCCGCACCGCGCCGTGGGTCGTCCCACTGGCGATGGCGCTGTTCCTCTTCATCCTGTTCGCCAACTGGCTGTCGCTGATCCCGACCAAGGAGTACATCCCGCCGCCGGCGTCGGACCCCAACACCACCTACGCGCTCGCCATCCTGGTCATCCTCACCATGCACGTCATGGGGGTGAAGAAGAACGGGCTGAAGTACTACGCCCACATCTTCGAGAAGCCCCGCGCGCTGATCCCACTGCGGATCGTCGAGGAGATCGTCAAGCCGGTCACGCTGGCGCTGCGTCTGTTCGGCAACATCTTCGCCGGCACGATCATGATCGCGATCATCGTGGCGCTGCCGACCACCGTCCTGTGGATCCCCGAGATCCTGTGGAAGCTGTTCGACGCGTTCATCGGTCTGATCCAGGCGTTCATCTTCGCCCTGCTGACCGTGCTGTACCTGTCGTCGCTGAACCCGCACGCGTCGCATCCCGAGGAGCAGCCCGGTACGCCGGGCGACGCCGAGTCGCGGGTCTCCACGACCAAGGAGGCCGCACACTGACCACGACACCTGCCCCACCCGCCGACAGCCGTCGGTCACTCTCAGTTCGCATCACCAACCAGAAAGACGGATGAGGTAAAGACATGGCATTGGACGGAAACGTCGAGATCATCGGCGGCCTGGTCGGCGGCGGCCTCGCCCTCGGCGGCGGCGCGATCGGCGCCGGCATCGGTGACGGCATCGCCGGCGCCTCGCTGATCCAGGGCGTCGCCCGCCAGCCGGAGGCCCAGAGTCAGCTGCAGACGCTGTTCTTCCTGACCGTCGGTCTGGTCGAGGCGGCGTACTTCATCAACCTGGCCTTCGCCGCCGTCTTCGCGTTCGTGCTGGGCTCGGGAAGCTAGTAGCCCATGGCTGCCACGGAGAACGTCGCGGCAGACATCTTTCTGCTGCCCAACTACACCTTCTTCGCCGAGCTCCTGGCGTTCGTGATCATCCTCGGGATCATCGCGAAGTACATCTTGCCGCCGATCCAGAAGGCGACGCGTGAGCGTCAGGCGGTCATCCATCAGCAGATGGAGGACGCCGACGAGGCCAAGCAGAAGCTGGCCGAGGCCGAGCGGCGGCTGCAGGAGGCGTTGAACGAGGCGCGCACCGAGGCCGCGCAGATCCGCGAGAACGCGCGTGCCGAGGCGCAGCGCACCATCGAGGAGCTGCGCAAGCAGGCGCAGGACGAGGCCGCCCGCATCGTCGCCCGCGGTGACGAGCAGCTGGCCAGCCAGCGGGCCGCCATCGTGCGTGAGCTCCGCGGGGAGATCGGCGCCATCGCCGTCGAACTGTCGGAGAAGATCGTCGACCAGAAGCTGGCCGACGACCGGCAGGTGTCGGCGACCGTCGACGCGTTCCTGGCCGGTCTCGAGGCCAAGGACGACGTCGCGCGCACGACCAGCGGAGGAACGACGGCATGATGCGTTCGGCGAGCCGGCAGGCGCTGGCGGCAGTGCAGGAGCACCAGCGGTCCGTGGTCGGCGACCAGGCGTCGGCCGACACGCTCACGACGCTGGCCGAGGAGCTCTACGCCGTCGCCGGCCTGCTCGTCGCGCAGCCCCGGCTGCGGCGCACCCTCGGTGACCCCGCCACCGACCCGGACGGCCGGGCCGAGTTCGTCGGCCGGTTGCTGCAGGGCAAGATCGGCGACCAGACGCTGGACGTCGCGCGGGAAGCCGTCCGGCAGCGGTGGTCGACGCCGTTCGACCTCACCGACGCGATCGAGGGCGCCGGCGACGACGCGCTGTTCGCGGCGGCGGAGCAGGGCGGCGAGCTCACCCGGGTCGAGGACGAGCTGTTCCGTTTCGAGCGCGTCCTGCAGGCCGACGGTGAGCTGACCGGGCTGCTGGACGAGTTCACCGCGGACCCCGCCCGGCGCAACGAGCTGCTCGGCACGCTGCTCGAGGGCAAGGTGTCGTCGGTGACGCTGGCCCTGCTGCGGCACGCCGTCACGAGCGAGCGCAAGCGCAGCATCGTGCTCGCGATCGACGACCTGCTCGAGCAGGCGGCGGCCCGGCAGGAGCGGTCGGTGGCCCGCGTGGTCTCGGCCGTCGAGCTCACCGACGCCCAGACCGAACGCCTGGCGTCCGCGCTCAGCGACACCTACGGCCGGCGCATCAGCGTCCGGTCTGCGGTCGATCCCTCGCTGCGCGGGGGGCTGGTCGTGCGGATCGGCGACGAGGTCATCGACGGCAGCATCGCGACCCGGCTGGCCGGGGCGCGGGCCATGCTCGCCGGCTGACGAAGCAGACCCGCCGGCCGTGGTGCGGCCGCGCGGACAATGAACACATCGACACGGCACGAACCACGAGATTGAGGACACGTTCATGGCAGAGCTGACGATCTCCGCCGACGAGATCCGTAGCGCGATCGAGGGCTACGTCTCGTCCTACACGCCGGAGGCCTCCCGCGAGGAGGTCGGCGTGGTCGCCGAGACCGGCGACGGCATCGCCCGGGTCGAGGGCCTGCCGAGCGCGATGACCAACGAGCTGCTGGAGTTCGAGGGCGGCACGCTGGGCCTGGCGCTCAACCTCGACGTCCGCGACATCGGTGCGGTCATCCTCGGTGACGCGACCCGGATCGAGGAGGGGCAGCCGGTGAAGCGCACCGGCGAGATCCTCTCGGTGCCCGTCGGCGACGCGTACCTCGGCCGCGTCGTGAACCCGCTCGGCCAGCCGATCGACGGCAACGGCGAGATCGAGTCCGACGAGCGGCGCGCGCTCGAGCTGCAGGCGCCGACCGTGGTGCAGCGGCAGGAGGTGCGTGAGCCGCTGCTCACCGGGATCAAGGCGATCGACGCCATGACCGCCATCGGCCGCGGCCAGCGTCAGCTGATCATCGGTGACCGGCAGACCGGCAAGACCACCGTCTGCCTGGACGCGATCATCAACCAGCGCGAGAACTGGAAGACCGGCGACCCGGCCAAGCAGGTGCGCTGCATCTACGTCGCGATCGGGCAGAAGGGGTCGACTATCGCGGCCGCCCGCAACACGCTCGAGGAGGCCGGCGCGCTGGAGTACACCACCATCGTCGCCTCGCCGGCCTCGGACTCCGCGGGCTTCAAGTACCTCGCGCCCTACACCGGCTCGGCCATCGGCCAGCACTGGATGTACCAGGGCAACCACGTCCTCATCGTGTTCGACGACCTCACCAAGCAGGCCGAGGCCTACCGCGCGGTGTCGCTGCTGCTGCGCCGCCCGCCGGGCCGCGAGGCCTACCCCGGTGACGTCTTCTACCTGCACAGCCGGCTGCTGGAGCGTTGCGCGAAGCTGTCGGACGACCTCGGCGGCGGCTCGATGACGGGGCTGCCCGTGATCGAGACCAAGGGCAACGACGTGTCGGCCTACATCCCGACCAACGTCATCTCCATCACCGACGGCCAGTGCTTCCTCGAGACCGACCTGTTCAACGCGGGTGTCCGCCCGGCCATCAACGTCGGCATCTCGGTGTCGCGGGTCGGTGGTTCGGCGCAGCCGAAGGCGATGCGCGCGGTGTCGGGCCGGTTGCGCGTCGACCTCGCCCAGTACCGCGAGCTCGAGTCGTTCGCCGCGTTCGGCTCGGACCTGGACAAGGCGAGCCAGCAGCAGCTGGCCCGCGGTTCGCGCCTGGTCGAGCTGCTCAAGCAGCCGGCGGCGTCGCCGTTCCCGATCGGCCGCGAGATCGTGTCGGTCTGGGCGGGCACGTCGGGCAAGCTCGACGAGGTCGCGGTCGAGGACATCCGCCGCTTCGAGGGCGAGTTCCTCGACTACGTCCAGCACAACGCCGAGGGGCTCTACGACGAGCTCGCCGCGGCCAAGGGCTTCGACGACGAGCACGCCAACCGCCTCGAGCAGCTGATCGACGAGTTCGGCAAGCAGTTCCAGCCGACGGCCGACAAGTCCGAGAAGTAGGTCTCTCGTGGGAGCCCAGCTTCGCGTCTATCGCCGCCGCATCCGGTCGGTGAACTCGACGAAGAAGATCACCAAGGCGATGGAGCTCATCGCCGCGTCGCGCATCGTCAAGGCGCAGTCGCGGATGAACAGCGCCAAGCCCTACGCCAAGGAGCTCAGCCGCGCGCTCGCCGCGCTGAGCAGCGACAACACGCTGCGGCACCCGATGCTGACCGGGGTCGAGAACCCGCGCCGGGCCGGCATCCTGCTGATCACCAGCGACCGCGGGCTCGCCGGCGGCTACAACGCCAACGCGATCCGGCGCGCCAACGAGCTGGCCCGCCAGCTCGAGGGCGAGGGCAAGGAGGTCGACCGCTACGTCATCGGCCGCAAGGGCTCGGCGTACTTCAACTTCCGCCAGATCCCGCTCGCGGGGCAGTGGTCGGGCTTCTCCGAGCAGCCCAACTTCGCCGACGCCCGCGGCGCGACCGAGGCGGTCGTGGCGGCGCTGACCGCCACGAGCGAGGGCACCGTGGGCGGCGGCGACGACACCGACGACGGTGAGGGCGCATCGTCCGGCGGCGCGCGCGAGCAGCGCGCCGGCATCGACGAGCTGTGGGTGATCTACACCCGCTTCGTCAACTCGGTCTCGCAGACCCCGGTCGCCGTCCAGGTCTCGCCGGTCAAGGGCGCCACCGACGGCGACGACCTCGCCGACGAGCAGTCCGAGGACGGCGAGGAGGAGCAGGCCGAGGAGTCCGGCGGCCTGCCCACCCTCTACGAGTTCGAGCCGGAGCCGGCGTCGCTGATCGCGGCGATCCTGCCGCGCTACATCAGCTCGCGGATCTTCTCCGCGTTGCTGGAGTCCGCGGCGTCGGAGTCCGCGGCCCGCCGCCGGGCGATGAAGTCGGCGAGCGACAACGCCACCGACCTCATCAAGACGTTCACCCGGCTCGCCAACGAGGCGCGCCAAGCCGAGATCACCCAGGAAATCAGCGAGATCGTCGGCGGCGCCGATGCTCTCGCCGCGACAGGGAGTGCAGAATGACCGCCGTAGAAGAGCAGCAGGACACCACGAGCGGCGCGGCGACCGGCGGCCGCGTCGTCCGCGTCATCGGCCCGGTCGTCGACGTGGAGTTCGGGCGCAACACGATCCCCGACCTCAACCAGGCGCTGACGACCGAGATCGAGCTGGGCGAGCTGTCCAAGACGCTCACCCTCGAGGTCGCGCAGCACATCGGCGACGACATGGTCCGCACGATCGCGCTGCAGCCGACCGACGGCCTGGTCCGCGGTGCCGAGGTCCGCGACACCGGGGCGCCCATCAGCGTGCCCGTCGGTGACGTCACCAAGGGCCACGTGTTCAACGCCCTCGGCGAGCCGCTGGACGTGAAGGCGTCCGACCTGGACATCCAGGAGCGCTGGCCGATCCACCGCGACCCGCCGCCCTTCGACCAGCTCGAGTCCAAGACCGAGCCGTTCTGGACGGGGATCAAGGTCATCGACCTGCTGACGCCCTACGTGGTCGGCGGCAAGATCGGCCTGTTCGGCGGTGCCGGCGTCGGCAAGACCGTGCTCATCCAGGAGATGATCTACCGCGTCGCCGAGAACTTCGGTGGTGTGTCGGTGTTCGCCGGCGTCGGCGAGCGGACCCGCGAGGGCAACGACCTCATCGCCGAGATGACCGAGTCCGGCGTCATCGAGAAGACCGCCCTGGTCTTCGGCCAGATGGACGAGCCGCCGGGCACCCGGCTGCGGGTCGCCCTGTCGGCGCTGACCATGGCCGAGTACTTCCGCGACGTGCAGAAGCAGGACGTGCTGCTGTTCATCGACAACATCTTCCGGTTCACGCAGGCCGGTTCCGAGGTGTCGACGCTGCTCGGCCGCATGCCCTCCGCCGTGGGCTACCAGCCCACCCTGGCCGACGAGATGGGCCAGCTGCAGGAGCGGATCACCTCGACGCGTGGTCACTCGATCACCTCGATGCAGGCGATCTACGTGCCCGCCGACGACATCACCGACCCGGCGCCGCACACCACGTTCGCCCACCTCGACGCCACCACGACCCTGTCGCGGCCGGTGTCGGAGAAGGGCATCTACCCGGCGGTGGACCCGCTCGACTCGACGTCGCGCATCCTGGACGCGCAGTACATCGGCCAGGAGCACTACGACGTCGCGCAGCAGACCAAGCAGATCCTGCAGCGCTACAAGGAGCTCCAGGACATCATCGCCATCCTCGGCATCGACGAGCTCTCCGAGGAGGACAAGGTGACCGTGCAGCGGGCGCGTCGCATCGAGCGCTTCCTGTCGCAGAACACCTTCGTGGCCGAGCAGTTCACCGGCATCCCCGGCTCGTTCGTCCCGGTCGAGGAGACGGTGGACGCGTTCAAGCGGCTCGCCGCCGGCGACTTCGACGACTACCCGGAGCAGGCGTTCTTCATGTGCGGTGGCCTCGAGGACCTCGAGCGCAAGGCCGACGAGCTCAAGAAGGCCTGATCCAGCGATGAGCGCTCGCGCGAAGAGCCAGGAGATCTAGTGGCGACGATGCACGTGGAGCTCGTCTCCATCGAGGCGCCGATCTGGTCGGGTGAGGCGACGGCGGTCTTCGGCCGCACCGTGGCCGGCCAGATCGGCATCCTGCCCGGTCACGCGCCGCTGCTCGGCGCGCTGGCTCCCGGGTTCCCGGTACGGATCGAGGCCGAGGGCGGCGAGACGCTGAACGTCGCCGTCCACGGCGGCTTCCTCTCGGTGCGCAAGGACGGCGTGTCCGTGCTGGCCGAGCAGGCCGAGCTCGCCGAGGACATCGACGTCGCTCGGGCCAAGCAGGCCCTCGACTCGGCCGACCCGGACGCGGGAGCGGAACAGGCCGCGGCGCGGGACCGGGCACTGTCCCGGTTACGCGCCACCGGCGAGCAGGTCTGACCCACCCGAGACCCCGACAGCCGTGCACACCGTCGATCTGATCGCCGTGTGCGCGGCTGTTCTCGTGGTGTGCGCGTTCGCGTTCGTGCTCGCCCGGCAGCGCTACATGCTGCGGTTGTCCGGCGCGGTGCCCTTCGCCGTCCAGCGTGGACAGCGCTGGCTCTACGGCATCGGCCGCTACCAGGGCGGTGAGCTGCGCTGGTACCGCGCGCTGGGCGTGGGGACCCGGCCGTCACGGGTGTTGCGACAGGGGCAGGTCGAGGTGCTGGCCCGCCGCACCCGGCTGCCGGCAGAGGCGAACTCGCTCCCGCCGAGCGCCGTCATCGTCGAATGTCGAGCCGAGGGTGAGACCTTCTCCCTCGCCCTGGGCGAGAGCGCCTACACCGGGTTCGTCTCCTGGCTGGAGTCCTCCGCGCCGCGGGCTTGACGGGGGTCCCGCGGCGACCGACCTGCATCCACGCGGCCGGGGCCGCCCGGATGCAGGTCGGACGTGGTCAGCCGACCCTGGCCGTGGCGCGGTAGGCGGGGTGGTCGGAGCCGTTCTTGGCCAGTCGCGTGGCCTTGCCGATCTTGTTGGCCTTCGTGGCGTAGAGGTGGTCGATCGGGCTCGCGTCGCCGGTGCTCACGGCGTAGCGGGAGAGCCCGGGGAGCTTGGTCGCGGGCTGGTGGTTGAAGTCGCCGACGACGAAGACCGGGTACTTGGCCGCCCGGAGCTTGGCGACGACGTCCTGCAGGATCTTGCGGTGCTTGCGCCAGCGGGCCTGCCGTTCGGGATGGCCGGAGAACGCGGCGGAGATGAAGTGCGTGTTGACGAAGGCGATCGTGGTGCCGGTGGCCTTGACCTTCAGCGTCACGTAGGTGACGTAGCGGTTGGGCGTGACGTGCTTCTGGCCCTTGTGGGTCAGCACCGCGCGGCCGTGGACGAGCGTGAACTTCGACGCCCGCCACGAGATCGTGTCGGCGCCGGCGGCGCCCTTCGGGATGTAGTGCCGGTAGCCGGTGAGGGCCTTGCGCATGCGGGTGCGGGCGGCGGCGGTGTCGATCTCCTGCCAGCCGATGACGTCGGCGAACGCGGAGTAGCGCGACTTGCCGTAGTGGGTGTTGTGCGTGCCGATGGTGAAGCGGGTGGTCTTGCCGGCCGCGCCCGCCGGCGGGGCGACCAGGCCGGCGAGGAGGAGTACGGCCGCCAGGACGGCGGCCGCCGTCCCGGTGCAGCGTCGGGGTGTCGTCAACGTCCTACCTCCACGATCGGGTGCCGGCGGGGCCGCCGGCGGGCCCAGTCTGCGGACCCACCCGTCATGACGCCATGGGGACGGCTATCCGTGCCGACGGCTCAGCGTTCGCCGCCGGGACGCCACAGCACGTCGCCGTCGGGGTTGGCGGTGCGGCTGAGGATGAACAGCAGGTCCGAGAGCCGATTGAGGTAGAGCAGCGCCTCGCGGTTGGTGTGCTCGGCGTCGGCCTCCCACAGTGCCCAGGCCGCGCGCTCGGCGCGGCGGGCCACGGTGCGGGCCTGGTGCAGCAGGGCGGCGCCCGGCGTGCCGCCGGGGAGGATGAAGCTCGACAGCTTGGGCAGCTCGGCGTTGAACTCGTCGCACCACGCCTCGAGGCGCTCGGTGTAGGCGGGCTCGACGCGCAGCGGCTGCCACTTCGGGTCGGGGACGACGGGCGTGCACAGGTCGGCCCCGACGTCGAAGAGGTCGTTCTGGACGGTGGCGAGCACCGCGGCGACCCGGTCGGGCAGGGCGCCGAAGGCCAGCGCGGTGCCCACCGCGGCGTTGGTCTCGTCGCACGCCGCATAGGCCTCGACCCGGGGGTCGGTCTTGGGCACGCGGGACATGTCGCCGAGCGCCGTCGTCCCGTCGTCGCCCGTCCGGGTGTAGATGCGGGTCAGGTGAACGGCCATGCGGGGGAGCGTACGCACCTGACTACGGTGAGGGCATGCAGGTCTTGCGAGTCACCGGAGGCGCCCGCCTCGACGGAGCCGTCGACGTGGTGGGTGCCAAGAACAGTGTCCTGAAGCTGATGGCGGCGGCGCTCCTCGCGCCGGGGGACACCACGCTGGGCAATCTGCCCGCCATCTCCGACGTCACGATCATGCGCCAGTTGCTCGAGGGCATGGGGTGCGCGGTCACCGAGAGCACCGTCGGCGCCACCGACCGGGTCACCATCAGCGCGCCCGAGCACCTGCAGTACGAGGCGCCCTACGAGCTGGTCCGCAAGATCCGCGGCTCGATCTGCGTGCTGGGCCCGCTCATCGCCCGCACCGGGCGCGCCAAGGTCGCGCTCCCGGGCGGGGACGCCATCGGCACCCGTCCCCTCGACATGCACTTCGCCGGGCTCGAGCGGATGGGCACCGAGATCAGCATCCAGCACGGCTTCGTGGTGGCCGAGGCCCGCGAGCTGCGCGGCGCCTCGATCTGGCTGGACTTCCCCAGCGTCGGGGCCACGGAGAACATCATGACCGCGGCCGTGCTCGCGAAGGGCACGACGGTCATCGACAACGCCGCCCGCGAGCCCGAGATCGTCGACCTGTGTCGCATGCTCGTGGCGATGGGCGCACAGATCGACGGCATCGGCACGTCCACGCTCGAGATCACCGGGGTCGACGGTCTGTCGGGCACCACCCACGACGCCGTCCCCGACCGCATCGTGGCCGGCACGTGGGCCATGGCGGCGGTGGCGACACGGGGCGACATCACCGTGCGCGGCGCGGTCGCCGACCATCTGCGGATCGCACTGGACAAGGTCGCCCAGGCCGGTGGCGAGGTCGAGGTGCTCGCCGACGGTTTCCGGGTGGCGCAGGCCGACCGGCCCCGGAGCTTCGACGTCGTGACCCTGCCCTACCCCGGTCTCGCGACCGACCTGCAGCCGCAGGCCATCGCCGCGCTGTCGGTCGCCGACGGCACCGCGATGATCACCGAGAACCTCTTCGAGGCCCGTTTCATGTTCTGCGACGAGATCTCGCGGATGGGCGCGGACGTGCGCACCGACGGTCATCACGCCGTCGTGCGGGGGCGCGAGCGGCTCTCCGGCGCGCCGGTACGGGCCACCGACATCCGCGCCGGGGTCGGGCTCGTGATCGCCGGGCTCGTGGCCGAGGGCGTCACCGAGGTGGCCGAGATCCACCACATCGACCGCGGCTACGTCCGATTCGAGGAGCAGCTGCGCGGTCTCGGCGCCGACGTCGAGCGCGTGGAGTCGAGCACCTTCGGCCCGTGAGGCCGGGCCCGGCTAGAGCGTGCTCGGGGACTCCAGGGCCTCGTCCTTGGGTGCCGCCTGCGGCTGCTGGCGCTGCCGCAGGTCGTAGGACGCCTTGATGCCGGCCAGGAGCACGTAGTAGAGGCTGCCGACGAGCAGGATCACGCGCAGCCACACCGGGTGGTGCGGGTGGATGACGGCCCCGACGATGAGCCCGCCCAGCCACAGAGTGGCCGCCACCGCCGTGAACGGGCGCAGGAACTGGGCCCGAACGATGTGCGGGTAGGGCATGTTCGTCAGCGACAGCACCGAGAACACGATGGTGATGGTGGCGCCGATCCAGGTGCGGGCCTCGACGAGCCAGAGCAGCGGGCCGACCATGTTCCAGGCCGCCGGGAAGCCGCGGAAGAAGTTGTCGTCGGTCATCATGTCGGTCCGCGAGAACCAGATGGCCGAGGTCAGCACGAGCAGTCCCAGGACCGCGAGACCGAACGCGTTCCGCGGCACGACCTCGAACTGGTACATGAACGCGGCGGGGACGATCACGCAGGTGACGAAGTCGATGATGAGGTCCAGGACGTAGCCGTCGATCTGCGGCAGTCGCTCCTTGACCCCGAGCGAGCGGGCGATGGGGCCGTCGACGCCGTCGATGATGAGCGTCGCCATCAAGTAGATGATGGCGAGGTCGGGACGCCCGTCGAGGACGGCCTGCAGGCCGAGTGCGCCGAAGATGACCCCGACCGTCGTGAAGATGTGGACGGCCCAGGCCTGGCCGCGTTCGGCGCGCGTGGCCGACAGCGGCGGGTGCGAGGTGTTCACCGCACGAGCGTAAAGGGCGCGTCGCGCGCTCCGGCGGCGGGCGGTCGGCGCCGGCCGGTTATCGGCCGTTACGTTCCGAGCAGCAGCCGGGCGGCGTCGACGTCGGCGTGGAAGACGAGGACGTCGAGCCGCCCGTCGCGCCGCTTGGACATCGACGAGCGGATGCCCGCGTCCTGCAACGTCGCCCGTTGCCGCAGCGCGTCCTGGCGCTCGAGGCCGCTCTCGACGACGGTCAGCAACCCGAGACTGGGGGAGTCGGCCGCGTCGACCGGCCGCACGATCGGTCCGCGGCGTGACGGCTTGAACACCCAGCGCAGCACGAGGGCGAGCGCGAGCACGACGACGATGGCGATGATCCCGGCCGTCGGATCGTTGCCCATGGCCCCATCATGCTCCTGCCGCGGTCACCGGCGGCGCCGCGGACCAGGGAAAGTCGATCCACTGGTCGGTGGAGCGCCAGGCGTACTCGCACTTCACCGTCGATCGCGGCTTCTCGTAGACGACCGCGCAGCGGACGTCCGCGACGTGCCCCGCGCAGAACTCCTTGACGAGCGCGAGCGTCGCGCCGGTGTCGGCGACGTCGTCGGCGACGAGCACGTTCGCCCCCGCGAGATCCACCGGTTCGGGCACGGGTGGCAGGACGACCGGCATGTCCAGGCGCTCGTCCACGCCGGTGTAGAACTCCACGTTGATCACGTGCAGGTTCTTGACCCCGAGGGCGTAGCCGAGCGCGCCGGCGACGAACAGCCCGCCCCGCGCGATCGCGAGGACCAGGTCGGGGCGGAAGCCGTCGGCGTGCACGGTGGCGGCGAGCTCGCGCGTCGCGGTGCCGAACGTCTCCCACGTCAGGATCTCGCTGCTGAAAGGGTTTGCGGCGGCCATGGGGGCAGCCTGCCAGTCCTGCGAGGTCCACCACGTCGACCGGGCGAAACACGCGCGGCGCTCTAGGCTCGCGGCATTACCCGTCATGGAGGTGCTGCACTGCCATGCCCTTTCCCTCGGACGACGACCGCGACCGCGCCTGGCTGATGCGCACGTACGCCGGGCACTCGTCGGCGCAGGCGTCGAACGCGCTCTACCGACGCAACCTGTCCAAGGGACAGACCGGGCTGTCGGTGGCCTTCGACCTGCCGACGCAGACCGGCTACGACCCCGACGCCGAGCTCGCGAAGGGCGAGGTCGGCAAGGTCGGCGTCCCGGTCTCGCACGTGGGCGACGTACGGACGCTGTTCGACGGCATCCCCATGGAGCAGATGAACACCTCCATGACGATCAACGCCCCGGCGATGTACCTGCTGGCGCTCTACCTCACCGTCGCCGAGGAGCACGAGGCCGACTTCGGCAAGCTGTCGGGCACCACGCAGAACGACATCATCAAGGAGTACCTGTCGCGGGGCACCTACGTCTTCCCGCCGGGGCCGTCCCTGCGTCTCATCACCGACATGATCGCGTACACGGTCGCGAACGTGCCGAAGTGGAATCCGATCAACGTCTGCAGCTATCACCTGCAGGAGGCCGGCGCGACGCCGGTGCAGGAGGTCGCCTTCGCGCTCTGCACTGCCATCGCGGTCCTGGACTCGGTCAGGGAGTCCGGGCAGGTGGCCGAGGACGCGTTCGGCGACGTCGTGGCCCGCATCTCCTTCTTCGTCAACGCGGGGGTGCGCTTCGTCGAGGAGATGTGCAAGCTGCGCGCGTTCGGCCAGCTGTGGGACGAGATCACCGAGCAGCGCTACGGCGTGGCCGACCCCAAGCACCGGCGCTTCCGCTACGGCGTGCAGGTGAACTCGCTGGGCCTCACCGAGGCGCAGCCGGAGAACAACGTCTACCGCATCCTGCTCGAGATGCTGGCCGTGACGATGAGCAAGGACGCGCGGGCCCGGGCCGTGCAGCTGCCGGCGTGGAACGAGGCGCTTGGCCTGCCGCGCGCGTGGGACCAGCAGTGGTCGCTGCGGATGCAGCAGGTGCTGGCGTTCGAGTCGGACCTCCTCGAGTACGAGGACCTGTTCGCCGGCTCGACGGTCGTCGAGGCGAAGGTGGCCGAGATCAAGGACGGCGCCCGCGCCGAGATCGACAAGATCCTGGGCATGGGCGGCGCGGTCGAGGCGGTGGAGTCCGGCTACCTGAAGTCGGCGCTCGTCTCGTCCCTGGCGTTGCGCCGCCGGCGCATGGAGTCCGGCGAGGACGTCGTCGTCGGGGTCAACACGTTCACCGAGACCGAGCCCAACCCGCTGCAGGGGTCCGAGGACGGCGGCATCCTCACCGTCGACAAGGCGGTCGAGCAGTCGGCCAAGGACGCGATCGCGACGTGGCGGGCGGGTCGCGACGCCGCCGCCGTGGACGAGGCGCTGCGCGGCCTGCGCGACGCCGCCAAGACCGACGAGAACCTGATGACGGCCTCGCTCGCGTGCGCGAAGGTCGGCGTGACGGTCGGGGAGTGGGCCGGCGTGCTGCGCGAGGTCTTCGGCGAGTACCGGCCGCCGACCGGGGTCTCGGGGGCGACCGGCGGCGGCAACGAGGCGTCGCTCGGCGAGGTGCAGCAGCGGGTGCGGGCGCTGGGCGACCAGCTCGGCCGGCCGCTGAAGTTCCTGGTCGGCAAGCCCGGCCTGGACGGCCACTCGAACGGCGCCGAGCAGATCGCGGTCCGGGCCCGCGACGCCGGCTTCGAGGTCGTCTACTCGGGCATCCGGCTCACGCCCGGGCAGATCGTCGCGGCCGCGGTCGAGGAGGACGTCGACGTCGTGGGCCTGTCGATCCTGTCCGGGTCCCACCTCTCGGCCGTCCCCGACGTCCTCACCGGCCTGCGCGAGGCCGGGCTGGACGACGTCCCCGTCATCGCGGGCGGGATCATTCCCGAGGCCGACGCCGCGCAGCTGCGCGAGCAGGGCGTCGCGCGGGTGTTCACGCCGAAAGACTTCGAGATCACCCGGATGCTGGGAGAGATCGTGGACGCGATCGAGGAGGCGCGGTCCTGATCGTCAGCGCCGCACGGTGAGCACGTAGATCGTGCGCGCCGGCGCCACGGTGGCCGTCCCGGCGAACGACACGCGCCACCGGTGCCGCCCCGCGGCCACCGCCGGCAGCGTGATCACCGCACGTCCCGACCGCACCGTCGCCGTGCCCAGCAGCCGACTGCCCGACCGCACCGTCACCCGCGCGCCGGTGGGTCGCCCCGCCGCGCTCCGGGTGGTGACGACGAGTGACCGACCGGCGGTGCGGCCGGCGTGCAGCGTGCCCGGCCGCGTCCGCACGACGAGCTCCGGCGCGACGCGGTGGCTGTGCAGGTCGACGGCGGCGCTGCGGGGTTGCAGCAGCGGCGAACCGCGATAGCGAACGGTCACGGCGTGCGTGCCGACGGTCAGCCGGGACAGCACGAGGTCGGTACGGCCGTGCACCAGCCGGCCGGTGGTCCGTCGGCCGTCGACGGTCGCGGTGACCGCGCCGCTCGGAGTCGAGCCGCCGCCACGCACGGCGACCCGCACCCGCAGCACCGGGCGCACGGCGTTGGTGAGCGAGCGGGTGACGCGAGTGACGCTGACCCGGCTCAGCGCGGGCGGCACCGACACCGCCGTCCGTTGTCGGACGAAGCGCAGCATGGCCGCCTGGCGGGCGCCGCCGTCGAGCGCGACCGCCTGGGTGTGACCGAGCCGGGGAACGAGGGTGAGCGAGCCGCCGACGTCCGCCCGGTCGAGCCGACGCCGGAACTCCTCGGCCATCTGGTGCGGGACGGTGCGGTCGGCGAGGCCCTGGTAGAGCAGCACGGCGGGGTCGTGGGCGGAGATCGCCGACGCCGCGTCGAAGGCGTGCCACCGCTTGCGACAGGCCGCGTTCGGCGCCGGGTACGCGCACGCCATCGCGGTGCGGGCGTGTCCGGCCAGCCGGGTCATCGACGAGGTGGCGCGCTCGCCGGCGTTGCGGCCGTGGACGTCGTCCCACAGCCGGCTGGGCTGGACGACGCCGGCGACGGAGACGATCGCCCGGATCCCGTTGCCGCCATCGCCGGCCAGCCCCGCGAGCGCGGCGAGGTTGCCGCCGGCGCTGCTGCCGTACAGCGCACCGCGGCCGGGGTCGATGCCGAAGTCCGCGGCGTGCGCGCGGATCCAGGCGAGCGCGGTGAGGACGTCCTTGCGCTGCTCGGCCCCGGACACGCCGGTCGGCTGCGTGCCGCCGGCGACGAGGCGGTAGGCCAGGTTGAAGACCTGGAAACCGTGGGCCCGGAAGAGGTCCACCGCGTCCTGCACGTCGGCGGGCCTGCCCTTCACCCACGAGCCGCCGTGGATCGTCACGACCCACGGGGCCGCGCGACGCGCCGGGTCCCACGTCGCCGTCAACCGCTGCTGCGGGTCGTCGGTCCTCGCGTACGGGTAGGTCGCGACCGTCGGCGCGACCCGGTGGGGCGTCGCCGCGGTACCCACCGCGGCCACGGCGTGGGCCCGGGTGGCCGCATGGGCACCCTGCGCCGGGGCCGACGTCCACGCGAGCGCGACGCCGGCGGCGGTGGCGATGCCCGCGACGAGGGCGGCGGTGCGACGGACGAGCACGGGGGAGGCTCCTGGGGTCGGACGGTACCTAAAATCTAAGTGAAGTTGATCGAGTGGCCAAGCCCGCGAGCCGGCCTCGGGACGTTCGTCCTGGCCGGCGCCGACGGCCGGGCAGGTCGGTGCCGCGACGGCTCAGGCCGCGGTGCGCTGCCGCAGGAACTGCACCAGGCGCCGCTGCTGCGTCCCGGCGTCGAAGGCGATGCGCGGGGTGTGGCCCCCGCCGGGCACGTAGACGAGCTGCGCCGGCACACCCGCCGCCCGCAGGGCCTGCTCGAGGTGGCGCGGCATCCGGTAGGGCACGGTCCCGTCGGCGAGTCCCTGGAACATCAGCACCGCGGGGTCGTGCGACGACACCGCCGAGGCGGGGTCGAAGGCTCGCCAACGCCGCGCGCAGGCGGAGGTCCCGGTCTCGTACTCGCACCCCATGACGCCCGCGGCCTGACCGGCCAGCACCGCCATCCGCCGGGTGAACCGCTCGCGGGGGAACGGCGTGCGCAGATCCAGCCACAGGCGCTGCGGCTCCAGCACGCCGGCCACCGAGACGATCGCGCGGATCCCGGTGCCGCCGTCGCCGGCGAGCCCGGCCGCGGCGGCGAGGTTGCCGCCGGCGCTCGTCCCGAGCAGGGCGCCGCGATCCGGGTCGAGGCCGAAGCGTCGGGCGTGGCCGCGCACCCAGGCGATCGCGGCGAGCACGTCACGACGCTGGTCGAGCCAGCCCGCGGCCGGGGAGCCGGGTCGATCGACCCCCAGGCGGTAGCTGATGTTGAACACCTGGAAACCGGCGACGCGCAGCACGTCGACGGCCGGCTGCAGGTTCGCCTCGCTGCCGGCCACCCAGGAGCCGCCGTGGACCGTGACGACCCACGGCGCGCGGCGCAGGCGGGTGTCGTAGGTCGCGGTCAGCCGCTGGTACGGGTTGCGCGTCCCGGCGTAGGCGGCGTGCACGACGCGCACCGACGACGACGACGGACGCACGGCGAGCGGACGGCCGCGGCGACCGCCACCGGCCGCCCCGCCGGCCGGGTCGCCCGGGTCGGCCGCGCCCGGGCCGACGAGTCCGGCCGGGGCGGTGGCGGCCGGCTGCTGCGCGGCTGCGGCCGGGGGGCGGGAGCGCGGGTGCGTCGGCGACTGCGTGCCGGCGACGGCGAGGATCGCCGCCGTGGTGGCCGCCGCCGTCAGCCCGGCGCACGCGCGCACGCGTGACCGGGTCGGACGCTTCACGGCAGGACCTCTCGTGCGGGCGGGCAGCGGGCAGCCGGGGTTCGGCGGTGACGGCAGCGTCGACCGGGTACGGCGGCGTAAAGGTATGTCAGGACGGCCGCCGGCGCCGTCAGCCGGCGACGGGCGTTCGGGTGTTTCTCAGCCGGTCGGCGACGGGCTCGGTTCAGCCGCCGCCCGCGCCGGCGCGGGCGGCCTTCACCAGCATGCGGTTGGCCTGCACGATGCCCACGACCTCGGCGAGCGTGAGGGTGGGGTCGCCGACGCGGACCGCGTAGGCGTCCGGGTGGAACGACCACGTGCCGGCGGTGGCCTCGATGCCGAGGACGATGCGGTCGGCGGCGTCGGTGACCGTCCAGTCCCGGCTCGGCCAGGAGTCGCCCGTCAACCGCAGCTCGGTGCCGTCGGCCCGGGTGATCACCCGCTGCTTGCCGCGCCAGAAGCTGGCGCGGACGGTCAGCAGCGTCGCACCGCCCGCGCCGGTGACCTCGTACTCCATGCCGAACCCGGCCGGTCGCCCCGCGCATAGGGCACGGCCGTCGGGAGCGGCGACCTCGAATTTCCGGCTCAACCACGGCACGGTCACGAAGGCGACGGGGGAGCCGTCGGTGCCGAGTACCGGGTACACGCCGTCCTGCTTCTCGTCGACGAAGGCGATGACCTCGAGTGCGGTGGCCATGCGCGGTTTCTACCGGACCCGCAGCCCTGGTGCTACCCCCGGCGGCCGGGGCACGGCACCCGGTAGCCTCGCGCGCTGTGCGCCTCGTCATCGCCCGCTGCAGCGTCGACTACCTCGGCCGGCTCACCGCCCACCTGCCGCTCGCGACGCGGCTGCTGCTGGTCAAGGCCGACGGCTCGGTCCTCGTGCACTCCGACGGCGGGTCCTACAAGCCGCTGAACTGGATGAGCCCGCCCTGCACCCTCGTCGAGGGCGACGGCACGTGGACGGTCACCAACAAGGCGGGTGAGCAGCTGGTCGTGACGATCGAGTCGATCGAGCACGACTCCGCCCACGACCTCGGTGTCGACCCGGGCCTGGTCAAGGACGGCGTCGAGGCGCACCTGCAGAAGCTGCTCGCCGAGCACATCCACACGCTGGGCGAGGGCTTCCGGCTCGTCCGTCGCGAGTACCCGACCCCGATCGGCCCGGTCGACCTGCTCGCCCGCGACCCCGGCGGTGCCGCCGTCGCCGTCGAGATCAAGCGCCGCGGCGAGATCGACGGCGTCGAGCAGTTGACGCGCTACCTCGACCTGCTCAACCGCGACCCGCTGCTCGCCCCGGTGCGCGGGGTCTTCGCCGCGCAGGAGATCAAGCCGCAGGCGCGCACGCTCGCCGAGGACCGCGGCATCCGCTGCCTCGTGCTCGACTACGACGTCCTGCGCGGGATCGACGACCCGTCCCAGCGGCTGTTCTGAACTGCCGACCGGCGTCACGGTGTCACCGACCCGCCACGTCGGATATCCACAGGCGCGAAGCGCCCCTGGCGTGTCCCCGGCAGGCTCCCTACGGTGTTCTCATGGCCGGTGATCGACAGCTGGAGCTTCGGGTGGCGAGGCTCGAGAGCGACCGCGATGCGCTCTACGACCTCGTCACCGAGATTCGGGCAACCCAGCAGGAGCACTCCCGGCGTTTCGATGCGGTCGACGGGCGTTTCGATGCCATCGAGGCGACGCTGGCCGAGGTCGTACGCCGCCTGCCCGAGCCCTGATCGTCGCGAAGCGACGGACATATACGACTGTTCACCCAACCGGTTTAGTGAGGGGCGTCACCCGGGCATCGATAGCCCGACGACGAGGGGTGGTCGGTGACGATGGTGTCGACGGGCGACGAGGACTCCGCACCGCGATCGGCGGACGGGCCGACGGCCGAAGCCGTGCCGGCGACGGGTGAGACGCCCGAAGCCGCTCCGGCCGCTGCCGCCGACGACTCCGAGCTCGCGGACGCCGCGACCGGGTCGCCGGCCCGGTCCGGGCCGTTCGCGGTCGCCAGCCGGTCGGTCGTCCTGGGCAGTGCGGCCGTCATCGCCCTGGTCGTGGCGGCGGCGTCGATCGCGCTCGCCAACACCGGTGACGACGCCGCGGACGCGGCCGGCACGCGAGTGGCCGTGGAGAAGGACAACTACCTGACCCCGGTGGGTGACCTGCTCAAGGACAAGCGGCTCCCGCGGCCGTCGCTCGCCGGCGACACCGGGACGACGGGGGTGCCGCCGAACACCCGGCCGCGACCCACGACGCCGGCCACCACCACCCCGGCCGACGCCGGCCGGATCGCGACCTACAGCGGGGCGGCGGGGACGCTCACCCCGGCGGGGATCGCGACGCTGGCGATCGCGGCGGGGTGCCGGGCCCAGTCGGCCACCGTCGCCACCGCCGTCGCCATCGCCGAGTCCGGCGGTAGCCCGGGCGCGCAGGGCGACACCACGCTGATGGACGCGACCTGGGACTGGTCGGCGGGGCTGTGGCAGATCCGCGGGCTGAAGGCGCAGCGCGGCACCGGCCAGCTGCGCGACTCGGTCGCGAACCACGTGCCGGCCAAGAACGCGGCCGCCATGTACGCGATCTCGAGCGGCTGCAGCAACTGGGGGCCCTGGACGACCTACACCCGGGGCACCTACCTGTCCTTCATGTCCGTCGCCGGTCGCGCGGTCCAGTACGTGCTCGCCTACCGCAGCGCGCACGGCGGTCGGCTGCCGGCCGTCGCCGCGCCCGATCCCGGCGCGCCGGTCCCGGTCGGCACCGGCGCCGGTGTCGTGGCACCGGGCACGGCGAGCGGTCCGAGCGGGTCGTCGTCGCGTCCGGGGAAGGCCCGCCCCACGACCCGGCACACCGCGAGCCGGTCGGCCGGCACGAAACGCGGCGGTCACGGAGCACAGCCGTCCACGCCGGCGCCGGGGCGCTCGGCGGTCCCCACGTCGACGGCCCGTCCGACGGCCACCCCGACGAAGCGTTCGGTGCCGTTGCCGACCCGGCTGCCCACCAAGCTCCCGACCAAGCTCCCGACCAAGCTCCCGACCAAGATCCCGACCAAGCTCCCGACCAAGATCCCGACCAAGATCCCGACGAAGGTGCCCACGACCCTCCCGGTGCCCCTTCCGCCCGGCATCCCGTAGCGACCTGCATCCCGGTGGTTCGGGCCACCGGGATGCAGGCCGGTCGCGCCAGTACGGTGCGAGCCATGACCGAAGCGACCCTCGTCACCGTGACCGCCGAGGCCGACGGTGTCCGCGTGCTCACCCTGAACGACCCCGACCGGCGCAACGCGATGTCGCCGGACCTGCAGGACGCGCTGGTCGCCGCGGCGCAGTCGGTGGCCGACGACCCCGACGCGCGGGTCCTCGTCGTCACCGGCGCCGGGGTCGCGTTCAGCGCGGGTGCCGACCTGCCGGCCGTCTTCGGCACCGCCGCCGAGGACGACGTCCGTGACGTCCGCGCGCGGCTGGCGGCGATCTACGACAGCTTCCTGCGCATCCGCCGGTTGCCGATCCCCACCATCGCCGCGGTCAACGGCGCCGCCGTCGGCGCGGGGGTGAACCTCGCACTGTGCTGTGACCTCCGGGTGGCCGGCCCGGACGCGACGTTCGGCATCACCTTCACCCGGCTCGGCCTGCATCCGGGCGGCGGCTGCACGTACTTCCTCGTCGAGGCGCTCGGCCGGCAACGGGCGATGGCGATCATCATGGGCGGCGAGGTGCTCCGCGCCGCCGAGGCCCGCGACCTCGGCCTCGTGCTCGACGTCGTCGTCGACCCGCTCGCCGCGGCGCTCGACCGGGCCCGCCGCTGGGCGGCCGTGGACCCGGCGCTCGCCCGCGACGTCAAGCGGGCGGTGGGCACCGCCGCGCGCGGACCGTTCGAGGAGACCCTCGACTTCGAGACCTGGGCGCAGGCGGCCTCGACGCGCAACCCGTTGCTCGCCGAGGCCGTCGCGCGGTTCCGCCCCGCCACCCCGTCGTGAGATCCGCCAGCTCGTGAGATCCGTCCCGTCGTGAGATCCGTCCCGCCGCAGCCCGTACCCGGGACGCCGGACGGGCGCTCACGTTACGGTCGGGCGATTCGGGTCGACGCCGGAGGAGGCGCGTTTTTCCATGGCACGTGACATCCAGCAGGTCGGTGTGGTCGGGCTCGGCACGATGGGTGCCGGCATCGTCGAGGTCTTCGCCCGCAGCGGCCTCTCGGTCGTCGCCGTCGAGAAGGACGACGAGGCCGTCGCGCGCGGTCGGGGGCACCTCGAGGGCTCCACGGGCCGGGCGGTGGCCCGCGGGAAGATCACCGAGGCCGATCAGCAGCAGCTGCTGGACCGCGTGCACTTCGGCACCGACGTCGGTGCGCTCGCCGAGGTCGACCTCGTGGTCGAGGCGGTCCCCGAGCACCTCGATCTCAAGCGGGCGATCTTCGGCGAGCTCGACAAGGTGTGCAAGCCCGAGACGATCCTGGCCAGCAACACCTCGTCGCTGTCGATCACCGAGATCGCCGTGGCCACCGGCCGTCCCGGCAAGGTCGTCGGCATGCACTTCTTCAACCCCGCGCCGGTGATGAAGCTGGTCGAGGTAATCCGTTCGGTCGTCACCGAGCAGGACGTCGTCGACGACGTCGAGGCGCTCGTGCAGAAGCTCGGGAAGGTCGACGTCACCGTCGGCGACCGCGCCGGGTTCATCGCCAACGCCCTGCTCTTCGGCTACCTCAACCACGCGGTCTCGCTCTACGAGTCGAACTACGCGAGCCGCGAGGACATCGACGCGGCCATGAAGCTCGGCTGCGGCCTGCCGATGGGGCCGCTCGCCCTGCTGGACCTGATCGGGCTCGACACCGCCTACGAGATCCTCGACACGATGTACGCGCAGTCGCGCGACCGGTTGCACGCCCCGCGTCCGGTCTTCAAGCAGATGATCACGGCCGGCCTGCTGGGTCGCAAGAGCGGCAAGGGCTTCTACACCTACGACGCCGCCGGGTCGCCGGCCGTCGTCACCGACGCGCTCACCCCGCCGGCGAAGCCGGACGTCGAGGGCGCGCGTCCGGTCGCCAAGGTCGGCGTCGTCGGCTCGGGCACGATGGCCACCGGCATCATCGAGGTGTTCGCCAAGGCCGGTTTCGACGTCACCTTCGTGACCCGTGGCAGCGACAAGAACGACAAGGTGGTCGCCGCGATCACCAAGTCGCTCGACAAGGCCGTCGGACGCGGGAAGCTCGGCGAGGCCGACCGCGACGCCGCGCTCGCCCGGCTGACGCCCTCCACCTCGCTCGACGACCTCGCCGGGGTGCAACTCGTCGTCGAGGCCGTGGTCGAGGACCTCAAGGTCAAGCAGACGCTGTTCGCCAACCTCGACGACATCACCGCGCCCGGCACCGTGCTCGCGACGACGACGTCCTCGCTGCCGGTCATCGAGTGCGCGGCCGCGACGTCGCGCCCGGCCGACGTCATCGGCATGCACTTCTTCAACCCGGCCGCGGTGATGAAGCTCGTTGAGGTCGTCACCACCGTCTCGACCGCCCCCGACGTCGAGGCCACCGTGCTGGACGTGTGTACGCGGATCGGCAAGCACGCCGTGCGCTGCGGCGATCGTGCCGGCTTCATCGTCAACACGCTGCTGTTCCCGTACCTCAACGACGCGGTGCGGATGCTCGAGGCGCACTACGCCACCGCCGACGACATCGACGCCGCGATGAAGGTCGGCTGCGGTTACCCGATGGGGCCCTTCGAGCTCCTGGACGTCGTCGGCAACGACGTGTCGCTCGCGATCCAGCGCGAGCTGTTCGGCGAGTTCCGCGATCCGGGCTTCGCGCCGGCGCCGCTGCTGGAGCACCTCGTGACCGCGGGCCGGCTCGGCCGCAAGACCGGCCAGGGCTTCCGGGACTACGCCGCGGCGCGCTGATCTCGCCCGGCGCCGCGAGCGTCGCGTACGCCGCTCACCGCGTGGTCAGCCGCGCGGTGAGCGCCCTCGTGTCGGCCGTCCCCAGCCGCACGAACAGCGGGGTCTCGGCGAGCGTCGCCCGGTAGTGGGCGATCGTGCCGCCGGTGACGACGCGGCCGCGCAGCACGTCGTACCAGCGCCCGGGCGGCAGGTGCACGCTGCGGCTGGTCCCGGGGGTCAGGACCGGGGCGGCGAGCAGGGAGTCGCCGAGCAGCCACTCGTCGGCCACGGTGTAGGACGCGGCGTCGCGGGGAAAGTCGAAGAACAGCGGTTTCATGATCGGTTCGCCGGTCGCGACGGCCCGCGTCACCTGTCGGTCGAGGTAGGGCGCGAGCCGCCGGTGCAGCCGGACCGCCGCGGCGTACAGCGCGACCGTCTCGGTGTCGTAGGCCCGGCTGCCGGCCTGGTTGCTCACCCCGAGCGGGGACGTCGAGGCGTACATCAACGGCAGCAGCGACGCGGCCTGCGCCCACCGGACCAGGACCTCCTTCGTCGCCGGCGGCTGCCCCTCGGAGCCGCCGATCATGTCGGTCTCGACGAACGGGTAGCCGATCGTGCTGATCGCCATGTCCTGCGACACCGCCGCCTGCAGCGACTGCCAGTCGGTGCCCTTGTCGATCTCGCGGGTGACGAAGCCGTAGCGCTGCGAACCGGTCCACGAGATGCGCACGCCGGCACCCTGCTGGTCGAACTCGTCGGTGAGCTGCGCGCCCAGCTTGATGTAGTCCAGCGCGGTGTGGCCCGGGTAGGGCGCGCACGACTCGTCGAAGAAGCGGGTGTCGAACTTGAAGCCGTCGACGCCGTAGGCCTCCTGCAGGCGGTGCAGCTGACCGACGTACCAGGTGCGCGCGGCGGGGTTGGCGATGTCGACGATGCCGGCCGTGCCGTTCCACCACTGCACCGAGCAGGTCGTGCCGGGGTCGTCGGCCGACTTCAGCAGGTAGCCGTGGTCGGCGGCGTAGCGGTAGTTGTCGGCGTCGTCGTTCACCCAGAGCGTGGTCCAGAGACCGAAGTCGTAGCCGAGGTCGTGGACGGCCCGCGACAGCCCCGCCGGATCCGGGAACTTGGCGTTGAAGGCGAAGTCGCCGTAGTGGGTGGACCAGCCGTCGTCGATCTGGACGGTGTGGCCGGGCACGCCGGCGTCGTGCAGGCCGCGCGCGTACGCCAGCACCGACGCCTGCGTCACCGCGGTGTAGTCCTGCGCCCAGGTGTTCCACAACGGCTCGGCGTACTGCGCGGGCGTCGCGTCGCTCTGCCGCGGGGTGCCGGCGACACCCACGTAGTCGAGGTACACGTCGCGGGCCGTGCGCTCGACGAAGGTCGTGACGTCCATGGTGTCGGTGTCGGTGACGGCGGCGCCGAACACGCCGGCGTGGTCGGCGTTGAGCGACACGTGCATGACGCGCTCGGTGTCGACCCACAGCCCGCTGCCGCGCTGGGTGAACCAGAACGGGTCGGTCATCAGGTACTCGGCAGGCCCCATGGCGTCGTCGGCGACGACGCCGGAGTCCAGCGGCCACGGCTGGTCGGTGTACGGGCCGCCGGCCGGCGTCTGGGTCTCGCCGTGGCCGTACCAGTGCCCGGCCGAGGCGAGGTCGTAGTGGGTGGCGACCTGGTCGGCGGCGGTGGTGCCCCGCACCTGCCACGTCGCGCGGTAGCGGTCGACGGCCGGTGCGATGCGGTAGCGCACCGTGTCGCCGGGCAGCGTCGTGGCCACCGTCAGCGTCACGGCGCCGTCGTGCGCGCTCACCCCGGTGACGCGGGTGGCCGTGGCCCAGCCCCGCGCGGTGTGGAAGACGGCCGGGCCCAGGGGAGCCGCATCCGACCCGCCCGCCGCCGTGGTGCGCAGCACGGTGGCACCGGCGCGGCGCGTGGTGATGCGGAAGGGTGCGCGGTCGACGACGACGTCGTACCCGCTCGTGTGGCGCGCCCCCGGGACGTGCAGCAGGACCCGCGCCTCGGTGACGACGAGGCGGGAGCCGGGGCGTGGGTGCGCCGCGGCGGCGCCGGCGGCGAGGCCGGGCAGCGAGACGGCGAGGACGAGCACCCCGATGGTGCGGGCGGCACGGGCGGCGGTCACGGGCGGGTCCCTTCGACGGCGCGTGGGCGACGCCGGGCGGGGCATCGCGGACGTACGGCATGGTCGTGCGGAAACGGCTGGAATCCGGCGTGGGGCGAGATTAGGAGTGCGTTCAGGAGCCGGTCAAGGGGTTCGCTGCGTAAAGGTGCGCGAATTGGGCATGGAACGTGCGTTTGTGCTCACCGTTCCCGGGGCGACGGGTCGTGCTCCCGCGCGACGCTCTACCGTGATCGACGTGCCTCGCCGTCATCCGCGCGCCGCTCCGCCGCCGCGATCGGTGGGCGGTGCGTCGGCCCACACGGCGGCCGAGTTCCGCGGCGAGACCTACGTGGTGCGCAGCGTCAGCGGCCAGGCGGCGGCCAAGCCGTACCGCTGCCCCGGCTGCGACCAGGTGATCACCGTGGGCACCCCGCACGTGGTGGCGTGGCCGCACGGCGACCTCGACGCCGCCGATCGCCGGCACTGGCACCGGGGCTGCTGGACGGCCCGGGACCGGCGCGCGCCCCGACGGTGACGCGAGGAGTCGGTCAGTCCAGCGACCGCACGGGGCGGCCGTCCGCCCACGCCACGACGTCCTCGACGGCCTGCGCGAAGAACGTGCGGTAGGCGTCGGTGGTGACGTAGCCGAGGTGCGGCAGCAGCAGGGTGTTCGGCATGGTCCGCAGCGGGTGGTCGGCCGGGAGCGGCTCCACGTCGTAGACGTCGAGCGCGGCGCCGGCGATGCGCCGGGACCGCAGTGCGTCGAGCAGCGCCGCCTCGTCGACGATCGGTCCGCGTGACGTGTTCACCAGGTAGGAGGACGGCCGCATCGCCGAGAACTCGGCGGCGCCCACGAGCCCGCGGCTGCGCTCGGACAGCGGCAGGTGGATCGTGACGACGTCGGCCTGCTCGAAGAGCTCGCGCTTGGACACCGCACGCGCGTCGTGCTCGGCGGCCCGCGCCGCCGTCAGGTTCGGCGACCACGCGACGACGTCCATGGCGAAGGCACGGGCCAACCGGCTGACGGGGATGCCGAGCCGGCCGAGGCCGACGACGCCGAGCGTCAGCCCGGCCAACCCCGGGCCGATCGTGTGCTGCCATCCGCCGCGTCGTACCCCGGCGTCCTCGGCGGCGAAGTTGCGGGTCAGCGCGATCATCATGCCGAGGGTCAGCTCGGCCACCGCGTTGCCCGAGCCCGTGGTGCCGCAGACCTCGATGCCGAGCTCGCGCGCCGCGGGGACGTCGATCGCGGCGTTCTTCATGCCGGTGGTGACGAGCAGCCGCAGCTCCGGGAGCGCGCGCAGCAGGTCGGCGGGGAAGGCGGTCCGCTCCCGCATCGCCACGACGACCTGCGCATCACGCAACCGCGCGACGAGCTCGTCACGGTCGGCGACGTGCTCGGTCTCGACCCGGACGTCGAAGCGATCGGTGATCGGTGTCCAGTCCGCGCTGTCGAGCGCGACGCCCTGGTAGTCGTCGAGTACGACGACGGTGGCCACGCAGCGGTCCTAGGCGTCGACCGTCGGCTGCGCCTCGGGCTGTGGCCCGGGGGCGGTGGACCCGGCGCCGGCCGCGGAACGGGGGAGGGCGGGCTCGTCGGGCGTGGCCGCGAGCGACTCGTCGAGCGAGGCCCGCAACCGGGCCTGCAACGCCTCGAGCTGGGCGTGCGTCTCGTCGCGGACGCCGTGCAGCCGGCGCACCTCGTGGGTGGCGTCGGCGACGAGCTGCGTGGCGGCGGCGCGCGCGTCGGCGACCGTCTGCCGGGCCGCGGCGTCCGCGTCGCGCTTCTGTCGGGTGAGCTCCTCGTGCGCGGCGGTGCGTCGCAACCGCAGGGTGATCTCGAAGTCCTCGTCGGTGCGCTCCCGCGTTGCCTTGGCCTCGGCGTCGAGCCGCTCGCGCTCGGCGGTGGACTCGGTCGTGACTCGGGTGCGCTCGGCCCCGGCCTCGGCGTCGAGCCGCTCGCGCTCGGCCTCGGCGGCGGCCGAGAGGCGGGCCTCCTCGCTGCGGGTGCGCTCCTCGCTCTCGGCCAGGGCCGCCTCGACCTCGGCCTTGTGGGCCTCGGCCTCGGCGATGCGGCGCTTGAACGTCTCCTCGGCCTCGGTCATCCGTTCCTGGGCCTCGCCGATGATGCGCTCGGCCTCGGCCTGGGCGGCGGCCCGGGTGCGGGCGGCGGCGTCGGCCGCGCCGTTGGTGACCTGCTCGGCCCGGGTCTGTGCGTCGGCGCGGACCTTCGCGCCGTCGGCCGCCGCGCTCTGCAGGATCTGGGTGACCTTCTCGTCGACGTTGGCCGAGGTGATGGTCTCGCTGGCCGCGCGCAGCTGGCGGCGCAGCGACTCGACCTGCGCCTGGGAGCTCGCGAGCTGAGCGGCGAGATCGGCGCTGCGGGCCGCGGCCGAGTCGCGCTCGGCCGCGGTGACCCGCAGATCGTCGTCCAGCCGGGTGATCTCGCGATCGACCTGGGCGCGGTCGTACCCGCGCATCGCGGAGTCGAAGCCGCGGCTCGAGTCGTAGAGCGGCAGCAGGTCTGAGTTGTGCTCGGCCATCGGCTTAGTTTCCCACCCCCGGCTGTGCGGCCCAAGTTTGTTGCCGAATCGCGATCAGCGGTCCCGGAACCGGTTGATGGCGTCGACGTGCTGGTCGCGCAGCTCGTGGTCCCGGACGCCGAGCCCCTCCTCCGGGGCGAGGCACAGCACCCCGACCTTGCCCTGGTGCAGGTTCTTGTGCACGTCGAGCGCCGCCTGGCCGACCTCGATCAACGGGTAGGAGCGTGACAGCGTCGGGTGGATCTTGCCCTTGGCGATGAGCCGGTTGGCCTCCCACGACTCGCGGTAGTTCGCGAAGTGCGAGGAGATGATCCGCTTGAGGTTCATCCAGAGGTAGCGGTTGTCGTACTCGTGCATGAACCCGGTGGTCGAGGCGCAGGTGGTGATGGTGCCGCCCTTGCGGGTGACGTAGACCGACGCGCCGAAGGTCTCGCGGCCGGGGTGCTCGAAGACGATGTCGATGTCCTCGCCGCCGGTGAGCTCGCGAATCCGCTTGCCGAAGCGGTTCCACTCCTTGGGGTTCTGCGCGGTGTTGTCCTCGTTCCAGAACCGGTACTGCTCCTCGGAACGGTTGATGATCAGCTCGGCGCCCATCGAGCGACAGATGTCGGCCTTCTCGTCGTTGCTGACGACGCAGATCGGGGTGGCGCCGCCGTTGAGCGCGTACTGCGTGGCGAAGCCGCCGAGGCCGCCGGACGCACCCCAGATGAGGACGTTGTCGCCCTGCTTCATGTCGCCGCCGTTCTTGCTGACGAGCTGGCGGTAGGCGGTGCAGTTGACCAGGCCGGGGGAGGCGGCCTCCTCCCACGTCAGGTGCGCGGGCTTGGGCATGAGCTGGTTGGCCTTGACGAGCGCGACCTCGGCGAGCCCGCCGAAGTTGGTCTCGAAGCCCCAGATGCGCTGCTCGGGGTCCATCATCGTGTCGTTGTGGCCGTCGGCGGCCTCGAGCTCGACGGACAGGCAGTGCGCCACGACCTCCTGACCCGGCTGCCACTTCGTGACGCCGGGGCCGGTGCGCAGCACCACGCCGGACAGGTCCGATCCCACGATGTGGTACGGCAGGTCGTGACGCTTGGTCAGCGGCGAGAGGCGGCCGTAGCGCTCCAGGAAGCCGAAGGTGGAGACCGGCTCGAAGATCGACGTCCAGACCGTGTTGTAGTTGATCGCCGACGCCATGACCGCGACGAGCGCCTCGCCCGGGCCGAGCTCGGGCAGCGGGACCTCTTCCACGTGCAGCGACTTGCGCGGGTCCTTGTCACGGCTGGCCATGCCGTCGAACAGCTCGGTCTCGTCCTTGTGGACGGTCGCCGCCGTGTAGGCCTCGGGCAGCGGGAGCTCGGCGAACTGCTCGCGGGGCGTGTCGCCGGCGAGGATGGCGGCGCGGATGTCGTCCACTGCGGAACCTTTCGTCAGGGCGTGCGGAGGTGCAGGAAGTTACCGAACGGTAACCAAGTCTCGGCCGGTCGTCAGTGGGCCGGATCACGGGCCGGCTCGACGAGCTCGACCAGGACCCCGCGGGCGTCCTTCGGGTGGATGAAGTTGACCCGGCTGTCCGAGGTGCCCCGGCGCGGCTCGTCGTAGAGCAGCCGCAGGCCGCGCTCGCGCAGCTGCGCGGACACCGCGTCGAGGTCTTCGACGGTGTAGGCGACCTGCTGCACACCCTGTCCGTTTCGGTCCAGGAACTTGGCGATGGTCGACTCCGCCGACAGCGGCGCGAGGAGCTGGATGCGGGTGGCGCCGTCGCCCACGGCGAGCATCGCCTCGCGCACGCCCTGCTCCTCGTTGACCTCCTCGTGCACGCTCACGACGCCGAAGGTGTCGCGGTAGAACGCGATCGCGTCGTCGAGGTCGGGCACGGCGATGCCGACGTGGTCGATCTTGCCGAACAGGCTGCTCATGCGGAGCGCTCCTTGTGCAGGTGGACGAGGACGTCGTCCGGGTCGGGGGCAGGAACCTGGTGGTAGCCGTGCCGTTCGTAGAAGGCGTGGTTCTCGACGCTCTTCGGGCCGGTCGTCAGGACGAAGCGACGCACCTCGGTCGGCGCGGCGGCCTCGATCGCGCGCAGCAGCGCGCTGCCCAGGCCGCGGGCCTGCAGGTCCGGCACGACGCCCAGCCGGCCGATGTACCAGTCGGTCCCGGTACCGCCGCCGGTGCGCACGCCGCGCACGGTGCCGACGACGCGGTGCCCGGCCAGGGCCACCAGCACCGTCTGCGTGGCGATGTCCTCGTGGACGCCGGCCAGCGTCTGGGTGAGGGGCGGGATGAACAGCCACTCGTGCAGCTGGGCCTCGGGCACCCAGGCCGCGCGCTGCAGCGTGAGGATCTCGCCGGCGTCGGCCGCCGCCGCGGTGCGGATCACGACCGGGGTCGTCGCGCTGCTCTCGGTTCCCGGCGGCATCGGGTCATCGTGGCAACCCCAACCGCTTACGGGCGACCGGACGCGCGCACCCGTGCGCTGGTTCACAACGGCGACGGACCACGCTGTGGTTACAGTGAACCGTTCGCCCGGGCCCGTGTGTCCGCGGCCCTTTCGCTCGCTCACCGCCCTCGCATCAGCGGCCCGCGCGGCCACGTACAGGAGGACTTCGGCATGGCAGGATCGGTCATCGTCAGCGGCGCCCGGACGCCCATGGGTCGGCTGCTCGGCTCGCTCAAGGACTTCTCCGGAGCCGACCTCGGCGGCGTGGCGATCAAGGCCGCGCTCGAGCGTTCCGGCGTCTCTCCCGACCAGGTCCAGTACGTGATCATGGGCCAGGTGCTCGGCGCGGGCGCGGGGCAGATCCCGGCCCGGCAGGCCGCGGTCAAGGCCGGCATCCCGATGAACGTGCCCGCGCTCACCATCAACAAGGTGTGTCTGTCCGGGCTCGACGCGATCGCGCTGGCCGACCAGCTCATCCGTGCCGGCGAGTTCGACGTGATCGTCGCCGGCGGCCAGGAGTCGATGACCCAGGCCCCTCACCTGCTGCCGAAGTCCCGCAGCGGCTACAAGTACGGCGCCGTCGAGGTGCTCGACGCCATGGCCCACGACGGCCTGACGGACGCGTTCGACCACATCCCGATGGGCGAGTCCACCGAGCACCACAACCAGAACCTCGACCTCACCCGTGAGCAGCAGGACGAGTTCTCCGCGCGATCCCACCAGCGCGCCGCGCTCGCGGCCAAGAACGGCGTCTTCGACGACGAGATCGCCACCGTCCTCATCCCGCAGCGCAAGGGCGACCCGATCGAGTTCCGCGACGACGAGGGCATTCGCGGCGACACGACGGCCGAGAGCCTGGCCAAGCTGCGTCCCGCCTTCACCAAGGACGGCACGATCACCGCCGGGTCGGCCTCGCAGATCTCCGACGGCGCCGCCGCCGTCGTCGTCATGAGCAAGGCCAAGGCCGAGGAGCTCGGGCTGGCCTGGATCGCCGAGATCGGCGCGCACGGCAACGTCGCCGGCCCGGACAACTCGCTGCAGTCGCAGCCGGCGAACGCCATCAAGGACGCCCTGCGCAAGGCGAACCTGCAGGTCGGCGACCTCGACCTGATCGAGATCAACGAGGCGTTCGCCGCCGTCGGGGTGCAGTCGATGAAGGACCTCGGCGTCACCGAGGACGTCGTCAACGTCAACGGCGGCGCGATCGCGCTCGGTCACCCGATCGGCATGTCCGGTGCCCGGCTCGCGCTCACGCTCGCCCTGGAGCTCAAGCGACGCGGCGGCGGCACCGGCGCGGCGGCCCTGTGCGGGGGCGGCGGTCAGGGCGACGCGCTCATCCTGCACGTTCCTGCCTGACCGGCCGTCGGGGTGACCGGCTCGCGCCGGGGTGGGCAGGACGTCGCCGAGCTCGTCGACCGGGCGCGCCGCGGTGAGCCCCGCGCCGTCGCCCGGCTGATCTCGCTCGTCGAGAACGACTCCCCGACGCTGCGCGAGGTCGCCGCGGCGCTCGCACCGCACGGCGGTCACGCGCAGGTGGTCGGGCTCACCGGCTCGCCCGGCGTGGGCAAGTCGACGTCCACGTCGGCGCTGGTGACGGCGCTGCGGGCGGCGGGCACGCGCGTCGGCGTGCTGGCCGTCGACCCGTCGTCCCCGTTCTCCGGCGGTGCCCTGCTCGGCGACCGCGTCCGCATGCAGGACCACGCGACCGACGACGGCGTGTTCATCCGCTCGATGGCCTCGCGCGGACAGCTGGGCGGGCTCTCGGCCGCCGTGCCGCAGGCGCTGCGCGTGCTCGACGCCGCGGGCTGCGACGTCGTCCTCGTCGAGACGGTGGGCGTGGGCCAGGCCGAACTGGAGATCGCGTCGCTGGCCGACACGACCCTGCTCGTCGTCGCACCGGGGTTCGGTGACGGCATCCAGGCGGCCAAGGCCGGCATCATCGAGATCGCCGACGTCTTCGTCGTCAACAAGGCCGACCGCGACGGCGCCGCCCAGCTCGCGCGCGACCTGCGCCACATGCAGTCCTTCGGCGGCCGGGACGCGCCGGCACAGGCGTGGCGTGCGCCGATCGTCAAGACGGTCGCCTCCCGCGGCGAGGGCGTCGCCGACGTCGTCGCCGCGATCGACGCGCACCGCACCTGGCTGGCCGGGACGGGCGAGTTCGAGCGCCGTCGGCGGGCGCGCGCGGCGGCCGAGATCGAGGCCATCGCCCTGGGCACGGTGCGGCGCACGCTCGCGCACGTCCACGGTTCGGCCGCGCTCGACACCGCCGCCGACCGCGTGGCGGCCGGGACGACCGACTCCTACACCGCCGCCGACGCCCTCCTCGCCGAACTCTGACCCCGCTCCCTCGGCGAGTTGGTTGATCAACAGGCCTGTTGATCAACCAACTCGCCGAGGAAGGCGTCAGGTGAGGGTGGCGAGGAAGTCGCGGGTGAGGTCGGCGGTGCGCTCGCGGTACTCGAACTGCGGCACGTGCCCGCAGTCGGGCAGGATCACCGACTCCGCGCTCGGCAGCGCCTCGGCCACGAACCGGGCGAACCCCGCGGGCACCAGGACGTCGCGGTCGCCCCAGACGAACAGGGCCGGCGGGACGAGGCCGGGCAGCCGCTCCCAGAAGCCGGTCTCGCCGAAGGGCTCGTCGAGGTAGATGTGGCGGAGCGCCGAGAAGGTGCACAGCCGGTTCGCGCGGATCGAGATGACCCGGATGAACTCGTCCATCGCGGCGTCGAGCCACGGCTCCGGGATGCGGGCGGGATCGGCGAACAGTTGACGCAGACCGCGCATCGCCACGCGTCGGGGTATGCGCACGGGCAGCCGGGCGATCTCGTCGGGCACGATGCGCACGAACGGCACAAGCTGGCGCAGCCGGCGGAACGCCACCGCCGGGCACAGCAACACCAGGCCGCGGACGAGGTCGGGCTGCAGCAGCGCGGCCTCCAGCGAGGTCCGCCCGCCCAGGCTGTTGCCGATCAGCACGGCGGGTTCGTCGCCGCACGTGGTGCGCAGGAAGTCGACCAGCCAGTCGCCCAGGTACGGCGCCCCGTGCGCCCCGCTGCGCGCCTCGGTGCCGCCGTGGCCCGGCAGGTCGGGAGCAAGGACGTGGTAGTCCTTCGACAGCGCCGGGATCAGCGGCAGCATCGACGCGTTCGTCGCGCTCAACCCGTGCACGAGCACGATCGGCGGCGCGTCGACGGGGCCGGACTCGAGGAAGAACGTCTCCATGCCCGCCGCGCGGACGGAGCGGGTGTACGTGCGGGTGTCGTCGTCGTCCTCGCCGGGGAACAGGCCGTCCAGCTCCAGGGCCAGCGCGAGGTTGCCGCGGACGGTGAGGTCGCCGTCGAGGAAGGCCTGCACGCCGCTGCGGCTGCCGCTGGCGACCTCGGTCAGCACCGACAGCGGCGCCCGCACCGTGGTCGTCGGGTGGGACGGCCGCCCGCGCCGCGCCCGCGCCCGGCCGCGCTCGACCTCGACGGTCCAGTTCGCGAGACCGCCGGCGCTGAACAGGATGGTCGCGACGGTGTCGGCCAGCAACGGGTGGTACAGCCCCAGCAGCCGTTGCTCCAGCAGCGGCAGCAGGTCGTTGTCCGTCACGCCTCGTCCCTCGTCGCGATCGCTCGTGTGCAGGCCCCCGAAGGCAATTCGAGTCTGCCATGCGCTCACGCGCGCTCGTCGTGGTGCCGCCGCCCGACCACGCCCCGCCCGCCGCCCGCTGTCGATTCCGCCCGGGCCCGATCGTCGGGACAATGACGGCCCGGGACGGACGGGCCCCGAGACAGGGAGAACGCGATGGGCAAGTACCTGGTGCTGATCTACGAGTCCGAGGACGACCGGTCGGACGATCCGGTCCGCAACGCCGAGTACGACAAGCACTGGACCTTCATCGCCGAGCACCGGGCCGAGATCGTGGCCGGCGAGGCGCTGCAGCCGACCGGCACGGCGACCTGCCTGCGCAAGCAGGACGACGGCGCGTTCGCGGTGACCGACGGCCCGTTCGTCGAGACCAAAGGAGGCGCTCGGCGGCTTCTACCTGCTGGAGGCCGCGGACCTCGACGCCGCGGTCGAGCTGGCCAAGCTCGTCCCCGCGCCCTACGGCGGCGTCGAGATCCGTCCGATCATGGAGTTCCCGGACCGCGACTGAGCCGACGAGGCAGGACGTCCACGTGACCACGACGGCCGAGGTGGCCGCGGCGGTGGCCGAGGCGCACCGTCGCGAGTGGGGCTTCGTCCTCGCCGCGACGGTGCGCGTCACGCGCGATCTCGACCTCGCCGAGGAGTGCGTGCAGGACGCCTACGCCAGGGCGCTGCGGACGTGGCGGGAGCAGGGCGTCCCGCGGCGGCCGGGCGCCTGGTTGACGACGACCGCCCGCAACCGCGCGCTCGACGTGCTGCGCCGCGACGCGTCGCTGCGCCGCCGCCTGCCGCTGCTCGTCACCGACGCCGTCGACGACACGGACGTGGCCGCGACCGTGGCGGACCCCGCCGCGGTTCCGGACGACCGGCTGCGGCTGATCATGACCTGCTGCCACCCGGCGCTGGCACCGGACGCGCGCGTCGCGTTGACGCTGCGGCTGCTGTGCGGGCTGTCGACGGCCGAGGTGGCCCGCGGCTTCCTCGTCAGCGAGGCGACGATGGCCGCGCGCATCACGCGGGCCAAGAAGAAGATCGCCGCCGCCGGCATCCCGTACCGGGTGCCGTCGGCCGCGGAGCTGCCGGCGCGGGTGGCGGCGGTGTTGGGCGTCGTGCACCTGATCTTCACCACCGGCCACACCGCTCCGGTCGGTGAGGTGCTGCGCCGCGGCGAGCTCGTCGAGCGCGCGCTCGACCTCGCCCGGCTGTTGCGCCGGCTGCTGCCCGCCGACGCCGACGTCGCCGGGTTGCTCGCGCTGATCCTGCTCACCGACGCGCGCCGGTCGACGCGATTGGACGCCGCCGGACGGTTGCGGTTGCTGGCCGACCAGCCGCGCGAGGACTGGCACCGCGACGAGATCGCCGAGGGCGTGGAGTTGGTGCGCGAGGCGCTGCGGCGCCGACCGCCGGGCCGCTTCGCGCTCGAGGCGGCGATTGCTGCGGTGCACGCGGAGGCGTCGCACTGGGAGGCGACAGACTGGGGCGAGATCATCGGGCTCTACGACGTGCTCCTCGAGCGCTACCCGTCCCCGGTCGTAGCGCTCAACCGGGCGGTGGCCGTCGGGTTCGCGGCCGGGGCGGCGGCGGGGCTCCGTGCCCTCGACGAGCTCGCCGCGGAACCGCAGCTGGCGTGCTACCCCTATCTCGCCGCCGCCCGGGCCGACTTCCTGAGCCGCCTGCAGCGGTGGACCGAGGCGCGGCTCGCCTACGACGAGGCGCTCGCGCTGACCGACAACGCGGTCGAACGCGAGTTCCTGCGGTCGCGGCGCGCGGGGCTCGACGACTGAGACCCGTCGGGTCAGCCACGCAGCCGCTCGGCCGCCGTCTCGGGCGCGATGTCGTTGATCCAGGTCGCCGCGACCGATTCGGCCCCGGCCAGGTACTTCAGCTTGTCGGCCGCCCGCCGGATCGTGAACACCTCGCCGGCGAGGTGCCAGTCGTCGCGATGCCGACGTGTCGGTGCCTGCAGCCACGCCGCGATGTAGGGCGCCGGCTCGCCGAACAGGGTGTCGAAGCGGCGCAGGACGTCCTGGTGGATCGCGGCGAGGGCCCGGCGTCCGGCGACGTCGAGGGCGGGAAGGTCCGGCACGTGCCGTCGCGGCACGGTGCGCACCTCGTAGGGCCAGCGGGCGGCGTACGGCACGTAGGCCACCCAGTGCTCGTTCTCGACGACGATTCGCTCGGTATCGCGCAATTCATCGGCGAGCTGGTCGCACTGCAGGCAACGCGCAGTCCGGGCGCGATAGCGATGTGCCGCGTCGCCGGCGCGTGCGAAGCGGGGCGGCACGTACGGGTAGCCGTAGATCTGACCGTGCGGGTGCCCCAGCGTCACCCCGATCTCGGCGCCGCGGTTCTCGAAGCACAGCACGTACTCCGCGCCCGCCGTCGCGAGTGCGGCGGTGCGGTCGGCGAGCGCGTCGACGACCGTGACGGCGTGCGGCGCGGGGAGCAGGGCGAAGGAACGCTCGTGGTCGCTGGAGAAGCACACGACCTCGCAGCGTCCGCCGGCGTCGGCCGCGAAGGCCGGGAAGCGGTTCTCGAACACGGCGACGTCGTAGTCGCCCGCCGGTATCTCGGTGAGCCTGCCCTCGCGAGACGGGCACAGCGGGCAGTCGGGCCCGGCGGGTCGATAGGTGCGTGACTGCCGGTGCCCGGCGATGACGGCGATGTCCTCGAAGAGCGGATCCCACCGCAGCTGCGACGACGACGAGCCGCGCGGCAGGTCGGTGCGCCGATCGGGCACCGACGCCGCGGTCGCGGCCCGCGCGCCGAAGTAGATGAGCTCGCGACCGTCTGCCAGCTGTGTCGCGGCCCGGGTGGCCTCGTGCTCGGACGGGGCCGTCCGCGTGCCGGTCATCTCACTTCCCGTGAGTCACGGTGATCATGTTCCACGACGCCGGGGGGAGTGTCACCGCCAGGCGCCCGGCGTCGAGCCGGGTGACCTCGCGCGTCGTCGGGACGACCCGGTCGGGTTCGTCGACGGTGTTGCGGGCCTGCGGATCGGCATCGGAGATCACGGTGTGCTCCGCCGCGGCGATCGCGCCCAGGTGGGCCAGCTCCAGCTCGACGGAGATCGGCTCGTCGGGCCGGCGGTTCACGAGGAAGACGGCGCTGCGCCCGTCACCGGTCGTCGTGGCGGCGACATCGACGACCGGCACCGTGCCGTGCTCGGCGGTCACCGTCGTCGGCGCCTCCACGGCGGCACGCAGCGCCGTGCCGCGCGCGTTCGCCGCGGTGCCGGCGAACGGGTGGAAGACGGTCTGCCGCCAGGCAGGTCTGCCCGACTCGGCGCGGATCGGCGCGATGATGTTCACGAGCTGCGCCTGGCAGGCCATGCTCACCCGGTCGCTGTGGTTGAGCAGCGAGATCAGCAGTCCGCCGACGACGACGGCGTCGGTCACCGTGAACGCGTTCTCGATCAACCGGGGGGCGACCTCCCAGTCGAGAGCGTCCTCCCCCGGGAAGTCGCCCTGGTACCAGACGTTCCACTCGTCGAAGGACAGGTTGATGCGCTTGCTGTGCTTCTGCGCCACCCGCACGTGGTCGGCCGTGGCCACCACACCGTCGATGAAGCGATCCATGCTGGCGCCGCTGGCGAGGAAGCTGCGCACGTCGTCGTCGTGCGGCTCGTAGTACGCATGCAGCGAGACGTAGTCGACGACGTCGTAGCAGTGCCGCAGCACGGTCGCCTCCCAGCTGCCGAAGGTCGGCATCTCGGCGTTGCTGCTGCCGCACGCGACGAGCTCGACGGTCGGGTCCAGCCGCTTCATCGCACGACCGGTCTCCTGGGCGAGCCGGCCGTACTCGTCGGCGGTCTTGTGCCCCATCTGCCACGGGCCGTCCATCTCGTTGCCCAGGCACCACAGCCGCACGTCGTGCGGGTCACGGTGACCGTGGGCGACACGCAGGTCGGCGAGCGCCGTGCCGGGTGCGGAGTTGGCGTACTCCAGCAGGTCGAGTGCCTCGGCCACGCCGCGCGTTCCCAGGTTGATCGCCATCATCGGCTCGACGTGCGCGCGGCGGGCCCAGTCCACGAACTCGTCGAGGCCGAACTGGTTGGTCTCGATCGAGCGCCAGGCGAGGTCGCGCCGGACGGGGCGGTGTTCGCGCGGACCGACGCCGTCCTCCCACCGGTAGTTGGAGACGAAGTTGCCGCCGGGGTAGCGGACGGCGGTGACGCCCAGCTCCTCGGTGAGAGCGAGGACGTCCTTGCGCACGCCGGTCTCGTCGGCCAGTGGATCGCCGGGCTCGTAGATGCCGCCGTAGACGCAGCGTCCCATGTGCTCGACGAACGAGCCGAAGAGCCGCCGGTCGACCTCGCCGATCGTGAACCGACTGTCGAGCACCACCCGCACGTCGCTCATCGCGCCACCGCCACGTCACCCGGGCGGCCCGCGCCGTGCGCGGTGGCGAGCGCACGGAAGCGCTCGAAGGTGGGCGTCAGCTCGCGGGCGGGCGACCCGGCCGAGCCCGGGACGAGCCGGATCGCGCCGAGTGGTTCCAGATAGTGCGCGACCGGTTCGGTACCGGTGCGATAGGACCAGTCGACGAGGTCGAACAGCGGGAACCAGGTGTAGCCGACGACGGGGAAGCCCCCCTCGCGCATCGCGAGCACGTGCGCGACGGAGTCGTCGAGCCAGCCGAGCTGATCGTCGGTGGCGCGCGCGCTCGTCTCGGTCAGCATCACCGGCGCGTCGTAGCGCTGGTGGAAGCGGCGCAGCACGGCGTCGAGACCGTCGACGCCGCTGCGCCCGCGCGGTGGCGGCGCGGCGTCGACGTCGGGCGAGCCGGTGCCGCCGACGGCACCGGTCGACAGGTGGGGGTAGTAGTTGACGCCCATGACGTCGGGCCGGGCGACGTGCTCGCGATGCCACTGCAGCCGATCGGCGGTGACGCCGTGGGCGAGCACGAAGCCGAGCAGCGGGTGCGCGTCGTCCACGAGCCCGCAGACGAGATCCTCGATGAGCAGGTCACGCTGCTCGCGACGGCGCACGCTGTCCGCGGCGGTGTCGCCGGCGCCGTCGTCGAGGTCGTAGCGCAGCCCGGCCTCGACGTGCACGAAGGTGGCGCGGTCGCCGAGCTCGGCCCGCACCGCCTGCTGGGTGAGCACGATGCCGTGCGCCACTGCGACGGCGACCTTGAGCCAGCCGTCGGCCCCGGTGAGGTACGGCGGCCACGCGCCGGTCTCGCCACACCACTCCGCGTTGATGTTCGGCTCGTTGAGCGGGGTGTAGACGTGCAGCAGGTCGGCGTAGCGACCGGCCACGGCGGCGGCGTAGTCGGCGACCCGCTGCGGATAGGCCGCATTGATCGACTGGTTGTCCAGCCACAGTGGCGTCCCGTAGTGCATGAGATCGACGATGGGGGTCAGGCCCACCTCGAGCAGGTGCTCGACGACGCGATCGAGCCAGGTCCACTCGAAACGACCCGGTGCCGGCTCGACGCGGTACCACGGCACGCCGTAGCGGATCGCCGTCGCGCCGCTCGCGGCGGCGAGGTCGATGTCCTGCCGCCACCGGTCGTAGTGCCCGGTGAGCTCGTACTCGTCCAGCGCGCGGTGACCCGGGCGGGTGTGCGGCACGAAGGTGTCCTCGATGCCGACCGCGAAGTGCAGCCGGCCGTCGGCGAACGCGGTGGGGGTGGATGACGTCATTTGAGTCCTGTCGTTGCGATGCCCTGGATGAACTTGCGTTGGACGACGACGAAGGCGAGCAGCATCGGCAGCATCGCCATGGTGGCGCCGGCCATCAGCAGCCCGTACTGGACGACGTGTTCGCCGGTGAAGAGTGCGAGGCCGGCCGGCAACGTCTGCATGTCGCTGCTCGTCGAGATGATCAGCGGCCACAGCAGGTCGTTCCAGTTGAACATGAAGTGGAACAGCCCGAGCGTGAGCAGCGCCGGCCGGGCGAGGGGCATGACGATCGTCCAGTAGATGCGGAACTCGCCGGCGCCGTCGATGCGCGCGGCCTCGCTGAGGTCGCGTGGGATGCCGAGGAAGAACTGGCGCAGGAAGAAGATGCCGAACGCGTTCGTCGCACGCGGGATGATCAGCCCGGGAAACGTGTTGACGAGGTCGAGGTTGGCCACGAGCTGGTAGACCGGGATCAGCGTGATCTGGATCGGCAGCATGAGGAAGAGCAGCACCGCCGCGAAGAGCACGCGCTTGCCGGGGAACTCCAGCCGCGCCAGGGCGTAGGCGGTCATCGAGTCGAACAGCAGCGAGAACGCGGTCACCGTGCCGGCGAAGACGAGCGTGTTGCCGAACTGCCGCGCGAACGGGATCGCGTCGAGCACGTCGCGGTAGTTCTGGAAGGTCCACTGCGTCGGGAAGAGCTGGCTGGGGTGGCTGGTGATCGTCCCCTCGGGCTTGAACGACGTCAGGATCATCCAGATCACCGGCAGCAGCACGAGGAAGGCGGCGACCGACAGCGTGGCGTAGAGCGCGGCCCGCTTGACCAGCCGACCGGGCGTGCGGGGTTCGCGTCGGCGCGAGGGCGTCGGCTGCCTCGTCGTCAGCGTCATCAGTACGTCACCTGCCGGCGCGAGAAGAAGGCGTTCTGCACGATGCTGATGACGAACACGATGAGGATCAGCACCCAGCCGACGGCCGACGCGTACCCGAACTGGAAGTCCTGGAACCCCTTGCGGTACAGCAGGTACACGAGGGTCTCGGTCTGGAAGTAAGGGCCGCCGCGGGTCATCACGTAGACCTGGTCGAAGGCCTGCAGCGACGCGATCGTGGCGATGATGAACACGAACGCCGACGTGTTGGCCAGCAGGGGCCAGGTGACATGGCGGAACTTCTGGAACGGCGATGCGCCGTCGACGCCCGCCGCGTCGTAGAGCTCGGCGGGGATCGTCGCCAGGCCGGCGAGGTACATGACCATGTAGAACCCGACGTTCTTCCAGACGCCGACGACGGCGACGTAGGCGAACGCGATCGTTGGGTCGGCCGTGCCGTGACCGAAGGAGATGCCGAGCGGTTCGAGCCAGTGCGGCAGCAGCCCGATGTCGGGGTTGAGCAGGAAGTTCCACGCGATCGCCATCACGCCGAGCGACAGCACCGCGGGCAGGAAGATCGCGGCCCGGAAGAAGGCGCGGCCGCGCAGCCTGCGGTGCAGCATCACCGCGAACATCAGCGCCAGCCCGATGGTGATCGGCGTGACGATGACGGCGTAGACGACGGTGCGCTCGAGGTCGCCACGGAACGTCGGGTCGCGGAACATGGCGCGGTAGTTGTCGAGCCCGACGAACGTGGACGGGCCGAACTGCGAGCTGTCGAAGAACGACAGCCGCGCCGACGAGATGATCGGCCACACCACGAAGGCGGCCATGATCGCGATTGAGGGTGCCACGAAGGCGTACGCGCGGAGGTAGGACCGGCGGCGCAGGGTGCCGCTGCGCCGCCGGACCGGACCGCCCGGACGCGACGGTGACACCGTCGTCGGACGCTCCAGCGCCTTGGTCATGGCGTCCTCCTCGATCCGTCGCGGGTGGGTGGGGCGGGGGAGCGGTCCCGGGTCGGCAGGCGCAGCTCAGCGGCCGGTCGCGAGCAGGTTCTTGACCTGCGTCGCCGCCGAGCCGAGTTGGCCGTCCGCGCTGCCGGGGTCGTTCATGATCTTCTGCAGCGTGGGGTCGAAGACCTCGTTCTGGATCGAGGCGAAGCTCGGCTGTCCCGGCGCGAGCCCGCGGGCGGTGGCGGACTGCTTGGCGAACGCGATCACGTCGGGATTCGACTGCAGCGCCGACGTCGGCACGGTCGTCGTGAGCGGCGGGAAGCCGGTGTGCAGGGCGAAGTAGGTCTGCGAGTCCTTGCGGATCCAGTAGCTGTAGAACGTCGCCAGCGCCTGCATCTTGGTCGAGCTGAGGCTCGCGCCGGCGGCGAGGCTGGTGGTGTTGCCGAGCGTGATCTGCTTGCCGTTCGGCCCGGTGGGGACGCCGGCCAACCCGTAGTCGATGCCGGCCTGCTTGTAGCCGGTCGTGGCCCACGGTCCGTTGACCTGCATCGCCGCCTTGCCTGCCTGGAAAAGCTTGTCGGCGTCGGCACCGGACAGGCCCAGGGGCGACACGTGATCGGTGGCGATGAGGTTCGACCAGTAGGAGACGGCCTGCTTGGAGCCGGCGTTGTCGAGGAGCACGGACTTGCCGTCGTCGGACACGATGCCGCCACCGGCCTGCCACATCAGGATGGGCATGACCTCGATCGTGTCGTGCACGCCGAAGGCGATGCCGTACTGCGTGGGCTTGCCGCCGCCACCCCCGATCGTCAGCTTCTTGGCGTCCGCCGACCACTGCGCCCAGGTGGTGGGCGGGGAGTTCGGGTCGAGCCCGGCGGCCTTGAACAGCTTCTTGTTGTAGTAGAGGACCACCGGCGTGTTCTCGATGGGGACGCCGTAGGTCTTGCCGTCGTACCTCCCGGCGGCGACCGCGGGCGCGACCAGCGTCGACTTCTGCACGCCCTTGTCGAAGAGCGGGTCGACCGGCTGCAGCACGCCCTTGCTCGCATAGACCGGGATCTGGTTGCTGTCCATGCCGACGATGTCGGGGCCCTTGTGGGCGCCATAGGCGGGCAGCAGCTTCTGGTAGAGGACGTCCCACGGCATGACCGACATCGAGATGTGGATCTTCGACTGCGACTTGTTGAACTGGTCGACGAGGTGGGTGACGGCCGGCCGGTCCGGCCCGGTCAGGCCGTTCCAGAAGCTGAGCTCGACCTTGCCGCCCGACGACCCGTCGTCGTCGCCGGAACCGCAGGCGGCGAGCACGAGGGCGGACGAGAGGGCGACTGCGGCGGCGATCAGGCCGCGACGCTGAGATGCCATGAGGACTCCCGAGGCTGACTGGCTGGGATGGCGCTCGCAGGACGAGCGAGGGTGGGACCGAGGTCGTCGGCTGCTGTACAACGTTGGAAACGGAGTCTCTGCCCACGGCCCGATCGAAGTCAAGAGCATGTCGAGCGGATGTCGCGGCAGTTGCCGTCGGGCACCGGCGCGCCTCGCAGCCCGCGCTTGACGGTGCCGGGCATCATGGCCGAGCATCACCGCTCTGCAGCAAGTTTGGCGCTGTCGTGCGGCTTCGGACGGGAGAGGAGGTCGGGTGGCCGTCAGTCTGAAGGACGTGGCCGCGCTCGCCGGTGTCTCGGCGAAGACGGTTTCCAACGTTGTCAACCACCGACCGCACGTCACCGCGCGGACCCGAGCTGCGGTCGAGGAGGCGATGGCCGAGCTGGGCTACCGGCCGAATCTGCAGGCCCGAGGGCTGCGCTCGGGCCGGACGGGCCTGCTGATGCTCGCGATCCCGGACCTCACGGCTCCCTACTTCGCCGAGCTCGCACACCTCATCATCAGCACCGCGGCCGAGCACGGCTTCACCGTGCTCATCGAGGAGACGGGCGGGGAGCACGAGCGCGAGGTGCGTGCCCTGCGGGGCGCGGCGACCCTCCTCGTCGACGGCACGATCATCAGCCCGCTCGCGTTGACCGCGGCCGATCTCGAGGGCAAGCAGGGGGCGGCGCCGATCGTCCTGCTCGGCGAGCGGCTCACCGGGGTGATGGCCGATCACGTCGCCATCGACAACGTGCAGGCGGCACGTGACGCGACGCACCACCTGCTGCGACGCGGGCGACGCCGGCTCGCGGTGATCGGCCACCAGGACGATCCCCACGCCGCCACCGCCCAGCTGCGCATGCGCGGTGTGACGGAGGCACTGGCGACGTCGTCGGACGCGACGCTCTTGCCGCCGGTGGCGGTGAGCGGTTACACGTGGGCCGAGGGAGCCGCCGCCGTCGACGTGTACCTCGGCCGTGACCCGCTGCCCGACGCGCTGGTGTGCTTCAACGACGAGCTCGCGATCGCCGCGATGCGCCGGGCCTACGAGCTCGGCTGCCGGGTGCCCGACGACCTCGCGGTGGTCGGTATCGACGGCGTGCGCGAGTCGGAGTTCGTGACGCCCACGCTGACGACCATCACGCCGGACAAGGCCGAGCTGGCCCGTAGCGCGCTCGCGTCGCTGGCCCGGCGGATCGGCCGGGCCGACCCGCCGCCGGTGCGCGACGTCGTGGTGCCGCACCGTCTCGTGGTGCGCGAGAGCACCGCCGCGCCGCCCTCGCGCGACCCGGGCGCGACGATCAGCGGAAGGCGTCGAGGCCGGTGAGCCTCGAGCCGAGGACGAGCGTGTGCACCTCGTGCGTGCCCTCGTAGGTGTAGACGGTCTCGAGGTTCACCGCGTGCCGCAGCACGGGGTACTCGGTGGTGATGCCGCTGCCGCCGAGGATCGAGCGCGCCTCGCGGCACACCTCGAGGGCGCCGCGGACGTTCGCGAACTTGCCGAAGCTGATGTGGTGCGGCTCGATGCGGCCGGCATCCTTCAGCTCGCCGAGCCGGCGTGCCGTCAGCTGCATCTGCTGCACCGACACGGCGAGGTCGGCGAACTTCTTCTGGGTCAGCTGGAAGCCGGCGATGGGCTTGCCGAACTGGGTGCGCTCCCCGGCGTAGTCGAGCGCCGCGGCGAGGGCGTCACGCGCCGCGCCCGCGACGCCCCAGACGATGCCGTAACGCGCCTCGGTGAGCGCGCCGAGCGGCGCGCGCAGTCCCTCGGCCTTCGGCAGCCGGTTCGCCTCGGGCACCCGGACGTCGTCGAAGGCGAGCTCGCTCGTCACCGACGCGCGCAGCGAGATCTTGTGGTGGACGTCCTGCGTCGTGAAGCCGGGCATGCCCTGCTCGACGAGGAAGCCGCGCACCCCCTCGTCGGTACGGGCCCACACGACGGCGACGTCGCTGATGGAACCGTTGGTGATCCACATCTTCGCGCCGTTGAGGATCCAGTCGTCGCCGTCGCGCCGCGCGTTCGTCCGCATCGACCCGGGGTCGGAGCCGGAGTCGGGCTCGGTGAGGCCGAAGCAGCCGATCAGCTCGCCCTGGGCCATGCCGGGCAGCCACCGCTGCTTCTGCTCCTCGCTGCCGTAGGCGTGGATCGAGAACATCGCGAGCGAGCCCTGCACCGACACGAGCGACCGCAGGCCGGAGTCGACCGCCTCGACCTCGGTGCAGGCGATGCCGTACTGCGAGGCCTTGGCGCCGGGGCAGCCGTAACCCTCGAGGTGCATGCCGAGGACGCCGAGCGCCCCGAACTCCCGCGCGAGCTCGCGGGCGGGCAGCGTGCCGTCCTCGAACCACTCCCGGATGTGCGGACGCAGCCGGTCGTCGGCGAACTTGCGCACGGTGTCGCGCAGCAGCCGGTCGTCGGCGTCCAGCTCGTCGTCGAGATCGAGCAGGTCGAGGCGGTCGAGAGCGGTCATGTGCAGCGACGCTACTCGGTGAAACGGCCGCCCATCGCGCGCACGATCCCGCGCGGGGCCGTGGTCGTGAGCCGGTGCGCCGACGGACGCGAGCCGAACTCGACGGTGATCGCGACGCCGTAACGGTGGTGGGTGTACCAACGCGTCATCGACCCGTGGCACTCGCTCCAGCAGGCGAACCGCTTGACCGGCAGGTGGAGGTTGCGGGCGAGCCGGTTGCGGAACCGCTTGTCCAGCGCGCCGCCGTCGCCGGAGTCGACACCGTTCAGCGGCTGGTGCACGGACACGACGTAATGCGGCCGGAGCTTGCGCAGGAAGCGGTACACCGCGCGCGACTCCGGTTCGGACAGCGGCTTGCGACCGGAGTAGTACTGCCCGCTCAGTCTCGCCCACCGGTAGGGGAAGTTGCGGTTGAGGTCGACGCCGTGCGCGTTCTTGCGGGTGCCGCGCTTGTCGCCGTCGGGGTTGATCGACGGGATGACCCAGAGGTTGAGCCCGGCGACACGGCGACCGTGCAGCAGGGCTCGCGCGACCCGCACACCGGCGTGCTCGTCGCCGTGCATCTGCCCGATCACCAGCGTGGTCCGGCGGATCTTCGGGTTCCCGAGGTGGTAGGCGACGATCGGGCGGTGGCGGACGCTGTAGCCGATGACGCGCTTGCCGATGACCGGGGACGTCGTGGCCGCGGCCGCCGGCGTCGGCTCGACGGCCGTCGACACGATCGTCGGGGTGGCAAGTCCCGCGGCGAGGGCGGCGGCGACGGCGACGGCCGACGGACGGTGACGACGCAAGGGGCACCTACCGGATCGCGAGCGGGGGAGCAGCTGCGATCATGCCCTACTCTCTAGCGGGTGGCGACGCCCCTCGAGTTCGACCCGATCGAGCGCGCCGGCGAGCTCTGGCAGAAGCGGTGGCCGGGAGAGGACGACGGCGTCTACGCCGCGATGCGTGCGGTCACGTCGATCATGCGGGCGCACCAGATCCTCATCGCCGAGCTCGACGCCGTGCTGCGGCCCCACGGCATCACCTTCAGCCGCTACGAGGCGCTCGTGCTGCTCGTCCACTCCGGCCACGGCGCACTGCCGCTGTCCAAGATCGGTGAGCGGCTGCAGGTGCACGCGACGTCGGTGACCAACGTGGTCGACCGGCTCGAGGGCGCCGGGCTCGTCCGGCGCGAACCCAACCCGCGCGACGGTCGCGGCACCCTCGCGGTCATCACCGACAGCGGCCGCGAGGTCGCCGCCCGGGCCACCGAGGCCTTCAACGCGTCGCGTTTCGGCATCGCCGCCGTGCCCGACCAGGAGCTCGAGCAGCTCTTCACGATCCTGCGCAGGCTGCGCGTCGACGCCGGGGACTTCGGGGTCGAGCCGGCCGGTCAGCGGAAGCGCGACGCAGTGAGGTAGACCGCGCGTCACGACCGGGTGCCGGGCGCCCCCCGCCGCGCGCGGGCACGCCGGTTGCGACGCGACAGCGCCTCGACGCCGTCGAGGATGCAGTCGATCCCGGCGAGGAAGGAGCCGTACTCGTCGGTCGGGTCACCCGGGGCCCACGCGATGCGGTGCAGGCGGGGATACGTGTCCGCGTCGACGACGAGGCGCAGCACCGTCTCGAACTGCGGTGGCGGCGCGCCGGCCGCCGCCGTGGCCAGCCGCGCGTCGTGCGCCATCCGGGCCTCGCTGAGCGTGTACGAGCTGAGCAGGCCGAGCGCGCGCAGCTTGTCGGCGTCGGCGAGGTCGGCACCGTCCAGCGCGGTCAGCCCGAGCTCGACGAAGGCCAGCGAGTTCGGCGCCAGCGGCGGGGTCGCCATCGGCAGCTGGGTGATCCACGGGTGCTGGTCGAGCAGGTCGCGCTGGATCTGCGCCCACTCGCGCAGTCGTGGCCGCCATCCGCGACCGGTGAGCACGAGCGACTGCGCCCCCTCGGCGCTCGCGTTCCACATCAGCTGCAGCAGCTCGTCCTTGCTCGTGACGTGCCGGTACAGCGACATCGTGGTGAAGCCGAGCCGCTTCGCGACGCCGGCCATCGAGACCGCGGCCAGCCCGTCGGCGTCGGCGAGCTCCATCGCCGCGGCGACGATGCGCTCGACCGAGAGCTCCGACTGCGGCCCGCGACGGCCCCGCTCGCGTCGGCCCCACAGCACGTCGAGCCCGGGTGGGAGCTCACCCGCGGCGGGGGTGGGCGAGTGGGCGGGCACCCGTTGACTATATCTGTGTATGACATATACCTTCTGTATATGACGTACACAGTAGATGCTGTCGGGCTGGGCAGGAGGTTCGGCGACACCGTCGCACTCGCCGGCGTCGATCTCACGATCGAGCCCGGCACGGTGCTCGGTCTGCTCGGACCCAACGGCGCCGGCAAGACGACGTTGGTGCGCATCCTCGCCACGCTCGTCCGACCCGACACCGGCAGCGCCACCGTGGCCGGGCACGACCTCGTCGCCGATCCGGTCGGGGTCCGGCGCGCCATCAGCCTCACCGGCCAGTTCGCCGCCGTCGACGACGTGCTCACCGGACGCGAGAACCTCACGATGGTGGCCCGGCTGTTGCGGGTGCCCCGCCGCTCGGTCAGGGGGACGGTCGCGGCGTTGCTGCACCGCTTCGACCTCGCCGACGCCGCCGATCGTCGCGCGGCGACCTATTCCGGCGGGATGCGCCGCCGGCTCGACCTCGCGATGGGCATGATCGGTCGGCCGGCGCTGCTGTTCCTGGACGAGCCGACCACCGGCCTCGACCCGCGCAGCCGGGAGCAGCTGTGGAGCACGGTTCGCGGGCTCGCCGCGGAGGGGGTGGCCGTGCTGCTGACGACGCAGTACCTGGCGGAGGCCGACCAGCTCGCCGACACGATCGCCGTGCTCGACCGCGGCCGCGTCGTGGCGCGGGGTACCGCCGCCGAGCTCAAGGGCCGTCTCGGCGGCGAGAACGTCCGCCTGCACTTCGCCGACGGCGAGACCGCGCGCCGGGCGGCCGAACAGGTCGGCGACCCGCGCCGCACGCACCTGGACGAGCGGCTCGGCACGCTCGAGCTCCCGACCGACGGCTCGGCCGCCGTGGTGCGGGCGCTGCTCAACCGGCTGGCCGCCGGCGCCGTGGAGCCGGAGCGCGTCACGATCCACCGGCCGAGCCTCGACGACGTCTTCCTGACCCTGACCGACAGTCCTACCGACAGTCCTACCGACAGCCCTAGCGACAAGGAGCCGGTGTCGTGAGCATCGCCGCCACCGCGGCGGACAGCCGCGTCATGATCACCCGGTGCCTGCGCCGCTCGCGGCGCGACCCCGAGGCCTTCTTCACCGCGCTGCTGCTGCCCGTCGTGCTGATGCTGCTGTTCGTCTACGTCTTCGGCGGTGACCTGCGGACCGACGGCCGCTACGTCGACTACGTGGTGCCCGGCCTCATCGTCCTGTGCGCCGGCTTCGGTGCGGGCACCACGGCGGTCGCGGTGGCCGCCGACATGACCAACGGCATCGTCGACCGGTTCCGCAGCATGCCGATCAGCGCGTCGGCCGTCCTCGTCGGTCAGATCGTGGCGAGCCTGGTCCGCAATCTCGCCGCGACCGTGCTCGTGATCGGTGTCGCCCTGGCGATCGGCTGGCGGCCGAGCGGCTCGGTGCTCGACTGGGTGGCGGCGGCGGGCATGGTGGTGCTGTTCGTGCTCGCGCTGTCCTACCTCGCGGCGACGATCGGACTGCTCACCCGCAGCGTGGAGGCGGCGAACTCGGTGACGATCGTGCTGATGTTCGCGCCGTACGTGAGCACCGCGTTCGTCCCGGCCCACACGATGCCCGCGGTGCTGCGGGCCGTTGCCGAGAACCAGCCGTTCACGCCGGTCGTCGAGACCATGCGCGGCCTCTGGGCGGGGCACACGTCATTGGGCGGCGGGCTCGCGCACCAGGCCGTCCTCGCGGTGGTGTACTGCGTGGTCGTGCTCGTCCTGGCCGCCGTGGCGACGACCCGGTTGTTCGCCCGCCGGGCGGCCCGCTGACGTCTCGGCTCCCGTCGCGTCGCGGCGTCTGGGAAACTGGACGCCATGCGTCCAGGTGCACCCCGTAGCGGTGGTCCCGCCCAGCCCAGTCCCGCGACCGCGGCCGCCATGGCCGGCGCCGTCGATCTCGCCGCGTTGAAGGCGCGCAACGAGGCGGCGGCCCGCGCGGCCGAGGCCCCCGCCCCGACGGCCGGCCAGTACGTCGTCGACGTCACCGAGGCCGGTTTCCAGACCGACGTGCTCGACCGGTCGTTCCAGGTCCCGGTGCTGCTCGTCCTCGTGTCGTCGCGCGCGCCGTCGGGCGACCAGCTCGCGGCGACGCTCGAGACGGTGGTGACCCAGCAGGCCGGGGCGCTCGTCCTGGGCAAGGTCGACGTCGACGCCAACATGCGCATCGCGCAGGCGTTGCAGGCCCAGGCGGTGCCGGCGGTGTTCGCGGTGATCGGTGGCCAGGTCGTGCCCGGCTTCCAGGGCGCGCTGCCCGAGGCGCAGGTCACCGAGTTCGTGGCCGCGGTGCTGCAGGCCGGCCGGGAGGCCGGGTTGTCCGGCAGCGCGGCCGCGCCCGCCGCCGACGGCGAGACCGACCCGGCGCAGGCCGCCCCCGAGGTGCCTGAGGATCCCCGCCTGACCGCCGCCGAGGACGCGCTCGAGGCCGGCGACTACGACCTCGCCGCCGAGCGCTACCAGGCGATCCTGGCCCAGGAGCCCGCGAACGCCGAGGCGCAGCTGGCGCTCGGCCAGGTGCGACTGCTGCAGCGGCTCGACAGCATCGACGCCGAGGCGGCGGCCCGCGCCGACGGTGCGCCCGACGACGTCCCCGCCCAGCTCGCCGCCGCCGACCTCGCCGTGGCCGGCAACGACGTGCAGGGCGCGCTCGACCGGCTGTTGCGCACGATCGGTCTGGTCAGCGGCGACGACCGCGACGTGGTCCGCACCCGGCTGCTCGAGTTCTTCGACCTGCTCGGTCCGGACGACCCGCGCGTGCCCGCCGCGCGACGGCAGCTCACCCGCGCGCTGTTCTGAGACGTCGCACGCCCCCCGGGCGCGGTGGGCGGTAGGGCGCGAGGGGTGGACGGTACGCCGGCCGCCATCGGGGGGAAGACGACCGGCGTACCACTACGACGGCATCCGGTGCCGGGCGGGGGACCCGGACGTCGATGCCGACGGCGGTGACGGACGATGACCGCGACGCGCCCGTCCAGCAGTTCATGTGTGGTCGCTGTCGCCCAAGTCCCCACCGTGGCGACGCGCACTTCACGCATGTCGAACCCTGCCGGACGGGCGGGTCAGCCTGGTGCGGTCCCACCCGAACGTCGATCCATGTGGATCTTCGCTGCTCGAAGCGTATGGCCGGCGGCTCGAAATTGCCAGCAGCCACGGGTTGCGAACACAACTTTTTCGTCACCGAGAGTGCTCGACGGCCGCGTTATGCCGGGTTTGTCGGCTACGGATGGTGATCGGTATGGTCGCGAGCGTAGCCGCGGACCGGCTCGGGTGGGCGGCCTCGGCGGCGCCTGCGCCCGCTCGGTGGGGCGTGGTCCGGTCCTGACGTGATGTCATCCCCCGCGGTGCGACATCACGAGCGGACCGCGCCCCACCGAGCCGGCACCCCCGAACACGAAGCGGCGAGCCCCCACTCGCCGACTTCCGCGACCCCGGGCTGGGTACGACCCCCATCGTCACAGCCCGTTCATGTCGCGAACTGAACATAGAGTTCGCGCAGCATGATCAGCAGGGGACCAAAGGCCCGTCGTGCGGGACGTCCGGCGAGTTTGACGCCGCCTACGACCGTAAATGTCCGGTTGCTTGTCTACGCTGCGTAACCGGTGTGGACCCCGGTACGAAACGTCTACGTCACAATCGCGCCGGACATGCCGGCGGCCGGCCCGCCCGCGAGACGCAGCCACAGCGTCCCGAGCGGAGGTACCCGCAGCACCGCCGACGCGGGCTGGCCGTGCCAGGCGTGCTCGACCGCCTCGACACCGCCGAAGTTGCCCACGCCCGAGCCGAAGTACACGTCGGCATCGGTGTTCACGACCTCGTCCCACCGGCCCGGGTACGGCAGCCCCAGCCGGTAGTCGTCGTGCGGGACGGACGAGAAGTTGGCGACGCACGCCAGCACCGAACCGTCGTCACCGAAGCGCAGGAACGAGTACGTGTTGCCGGCCGCGTCGTTGGCGTCGATCCAGTGGAAACCGCTCTCCGCGACGTCGCGCGACCACAGGGCGTTGGTGTCCTGGTACACGTGATTGAGGTCGGCGATGAGGCGGGACAGGCCCCGGTGCCCGGGGTCGTCGAGCAGCTCCCAGTCCAGCGAGCGCGCCTCGGACCATTCCCGGGACTGTCCGAACTCCTGCCCCATGAAGAGCAGCTGCTTGCCCGGGTGGGCCCACATGTAGGCGTACAGCGAGCGCAACGTCGCCATCTGCTGCCAGCGGTCGCCCGGGATCTTGTTCAGCAGCGATCCCTTGCCGTGCACGACCTCGTCGTGCGACAGCGGCATCACGAAGTTCTCGGTGTAGGCGTACATCATCGAGAACGTCAGCTCGTTGTGGTGGTACTGCCGGTGGATCGGGTCGTGGGCGATGTAGTTCAAGGTGTCGTGCATCCACCCCATGTCCCACTTGAAACCGAAGCCCAGACCGCCCAGATGGGTGGGGCGCGTGACGCCCGGCCAGGACGTGGACTCCTCGGCGATGGTGACGGCGCCCGGCACCCGGCGGTAGACGGTCGCGTTCATCTCCTGCAGGAACTCGACCGCCTCGAGGTTCTCGCGACCGCCGTACTTGTTCGGCACCCAGCCGCCCTCGGGGCGCGAGTAGTCCAGGTACAGCATCGAGGCGACGGCGTCGACGCGCAGCCCGTCCACGTGGAACTGCTCGAGCCAGTACAGCGCGTTCGCGACGAGGAAGTTGCGCACCTCGCTGCGCCCGAAGTCGAAGACGTAGGTGCCCCAGTCGAGCTGCTCGCCCCGGCGGGGGTCGCCGTGCTCGTACAGCGGCGTGCCGTCGAAACGGCCGAGGGCGAACTCGTCCTTGGGAAAGTGCGCCGGGACCCAGTCGACGATGACGCCGATGCCGGCGTTGTGCAGCGTGTCGACCAGGAAGCGGAACTCGTCCGGGTCGCCGAAGCGGGCGGACGGCGCGTAGTAGGACGACACCTGGTAGCCCCAGGACCCGCCGAAGGGGTGCTCGGCCACCGGCAGGAACTCGACGTGGGTGAAGCCGTGCTCGCGAACGTAGTCGACGAGCTGCTCGGCGAGGTCCCGGTAGGACAACCCGAGCCGCCACGAGCCGAGATGCACCTCGTAGATCGACATCGGCGCGGCATGCCACTGCGTGGCGGCGCGGCGCTCGAGCCACGCGTCGTCGGACCACTCGTAGTGGGGCGTGTGGACGACCGACGCGGTGGCCGGGGGGATCTCGGTGGCGAAGGCGAGCGGATCGGCCTTCTGGCGCCACTGACCGTCCGCGCCGAGGATCTGGAACTTGTAGGCCGCCCCGTCCCCGACGCCGGGGACGAACAGCTCCCACACGCCCGTCGACCCCATGGCGCGCATCGGGCTGGCGGTGCCGATCCAGTAGTTGAAGTCGCCGACGACGCGGACGCCGAGGGCGTTCGGCGCCCACACCGCGAACGAGGTGCCCGGGACCCGGCCGCCGGGCGTGTCGTACTCGCGGACGTGTGCGCCGAGGACCTCCCACAGGTTCTCGTGGCGACCCTCGGCGATCAGGTGCAGGTCGACCTCGCCGAGCGTGGGCAGCCAGCGGTAGGGGTCGTCGGTGGTGAACGTCCCGGTGCCGTAGGTGACCTCGATGCGGTAGTCGCCGGCCGGCCCGTCGAGCACTGCCTCGAAGACGCCGGCGTCGTGGATGCGCGTCATCGGCGTCCGGGTGCCGGCGGCGACGACCGCGACCGACACGGCATCCGGGCGCAGCGTCCGCACGACGGTCGTGGCGCCGGTCCCCGGGTGCGCTCCGAGGATGCCGTGCGGGTCGTGGTGCGCGCCGCCGACGAGCCGGTCGAGCTGGTCGCGGTCCACCGACGGCGTCGGGGCGGCGTCGGGGGTTCGGTCGGGGGTCGGGTTCGAGGGCTTGCTGGTCATGCGGTGTCTCCGTCCTGCGCGAGCCGGCCGAGTGACGCCAGCGGGATCGGCAGCCAAGTGGGTCGGTTGCGGCTCTCGTACACCGCTTCGTACACGGCCTTCTCGGCCTCGAGCGCGCGCAGCAGGGTGGCGTGACGGCGCGGGTCGCCGCCGGCGACGTCGGCGTAACCGGCGCAGAACGCGTCCCGGTTGCGGGCCGACCACTCGTTGGCGCGGTAGGCCAGCTGCGGGTCGTTGCCGGCGTCGGCGATGCGGTGGTGGCCGGCGTACTCGAAGGAGCGCAGCATGCCCGCCACGTCACGCAGCGGCGAGTCGAACTCGCGGCGCGAGTCGATGGCCGCCATCGGCTCGCCCTCGAAGTCGATGAGCACCCAGCGGTAGACGGTGCGCAGGGCCTGGCCGAGATGCAGATCGCCGTGGATGCGCTGCAGCGTCACGCCGCCCTCGAGCTCGGCGACCGCGGCGAAGATGGCGCGCAGGCCGTCGGCGACGTCCGCGAGCTCCCCCACCACGCCGAGTGCGTGGTCGAGGCGCTGCTGCATCGCCTGCGAGCGCGCCACCATCTCGTCGGCGGTGGCCTCGCGGGTGCCGAACGCGGTGACGAGGTCGGCGTGCGTCTGCGCCACCGCCCCGCCGAGCCGTTCGGCCTCACCGGCGAAGTCACCGCCGGCCTCGTCGGCGTGCAGATCGGCCTCGGCCATGAGGTCGCGGACGCTCGCCGTGGCCAGCACCCAACCGTCGGTGGCGCTGGTGAGGAACTCCTGCACCATGGCGAGCGACGTGGGCGCGCCGTCCACGTCGGCCTCGACCGAGCCGAGCAGTGTGGCGACGTTGTGCGCGCCGACGCGGCTGAGCTCGCCGCCGATCTCGATGTCGGGGTTGACCCCCGGCTGCAGGCGGCGGAAGACCTTCATGATCGCGGCGTCGCCGTACACCAGCGAGGTGTTGGACTGCTCGCCGGACATGACCAGGCTCGCCTCGTCCACCGGGACGTCCTCGGCGGCGACGTAGCGGGTGAAGCGGACGTCGCCCGCGGGTTGGTCGACCAGACCGGCCAGCCACGCCCGGGTGGTGTCCTTGTCGTGCAGCGCGTCGTAGACCCACCGATTGCCGGCCTCGGTCTCGACCGTGCCGAGCAGGACGTGCTCGAGGTTGTCGACCGGCTCGCCGCGCGACACGAGCGGCAGCTGATAGGTCTCGACCTCGCCGTCGCCGTAGTCCGCTCGGGCGGTCCAGATCGTGACCTGGGGCGAGTGCAGCAGCTCGGTGAGGCGCCGCACCTCGATGTCGGCCTGCCGTCCCTTGCCCGGGAACCAGCGCTGCGTGGGCAGCCATGCCGCCACGAGGTCCCGGACCGCGTCGTGCACCTGTTCCGCGGGTCCCGACGTCATAGGCCACCTTCCTCGGTGTCGGTGGTCGGCGGGGCGCCCGGCGACGCACCCGCCTCGGAGTCGCCGTGTTCCAGGGCGGCGGGCTCCTCGCTGGGCTGGTGCACACGGGGTATGCGCAGCCAGTAGAAGCCGTGGCCGGCGAGGGTGAGCAGGTAGGGCAGTTCGCCGATCTCCGGGAAGACCGCGCCGCCCATCAGCTCGATCGGTTGCGCGCCCATCCACGGCCGCAGGTCGAGCTCGACGGCCTGCGGGAAGCGGGAGAGGTTGTTCACGCACAGCACGATGTCGTCGCCGAACTCGCGCACGAAGCTCAGCACCGACGGGTTGCTGCCGCCGATGTCGAGGAACTCGCCCAGCCCGAAGGCCGGGTTCTGCTTGCGCACCTGGATCATGCGCCGCGTCCAGTGCAGCAGCGACGAGCCGTTGCGGGTCTGGGCCTCGACGTTGGTGACCTGGTAGCCGTAGATGGAGTCCTGGTTGGCCGGCAGGTAGAGCCGGCCCGGGTCGGCCGTGGAGAAGCCGGCGTTGCGGTCGGGCGTCCACTGCATCGGCGTGCGGACGCCGTCGCGGTCGCCGAGCCAGATGTTGTCGCCCATGCCGATCTCGTCGCCGTAGTAGAGGACGGGCGAGCCGGGCAGGGCGAGCAGCAGCGCGGTGAACAGCTCGATCTGGTTGATGTCGTTCTCGAGCAGGGGAGCGAGACGACGGCGGATGCCGATGTTCGCCTTCATCCGCGGGTCCTTGGCGTACTCGTTCCACATGTAGTCACGTTCTTCGTCCGTGACCATCTCGAGGGTGAGCTCGTCGTGGTTGCGCAGGAAGATGCCCCACTGGCAGTTGTCGGGGATCTCGGGGGTCTGGCTCATGATCTCCGAGATCGGGTAGCGCGACTCGCGGCGAACCGCCATGAAGATGCGCGGCATGACCGGGAAGTGGAACGCCATGTGGCACTCGTCGCCGCCGGCGGCCGGGTCGCCGAAGTACTCGACGACGTCGGCGGGCCACTGGTTCGCCTCACACAGCAGGACGCGGTCCGGGTAGTCGCGGTCGACCTCCTTGCGCACCCGCTTGAGGAAGTCGTGCGTCTCGGGGAGGTTCTCGCCGTTGGTGCCGTCGCGGACGTAGAGGTAGGGCACCGCGTCGAGGCGGAAGCCGTCGATGCCGAGATCGAGCCAGAACCGCAGTGCGTCGAGGATGGCGTCCTGCACGGCGGGGGAGTCGAAGTTCAGGTCGGGCTGGTGGCTGAAGAAGCGGTGCCAGAAGTACTGCTTGCGCACCGGGTCGAAGGTCCAGTTCGACGGCTCGGTGTCGACGAAGATGATCCGCGCCTCGGGGTAGCGGGTGTCGTCGTCGTTCCAGACGTAGAAGTCGCCGTAGGGGCCGTCCGGGTCGTTGCGGCTGGCCTGGAACCACGGGTGCTGGTCCGACGTGTGGTTCATGACGAAGTCGATGATCACGCGGATGCCGCGCTCGTGGGCCGCGTCGAGGAAGTGCTTGAAGTCCTCGATGGTGCCGTAGTCGGGCAGCACCGCGGTGTAGTCGCTGACGTCGTAACCGCCGTCGCGCAAGGGCGACTGGAAGAACGGGGGCAGCCAGAGGCAGTCGACACCGAGCCACTGCAGGTAGTCCAGCTTGTCGGTCAGCCCGCGCAGGTCGCCCGAGCCGTCACCGTTGGAGTCGGCGAAACCGCGGACGAGCACTTCGTAGAAGACCGCCCGCTTGAACCAGTCCGGCTCGCGGCGCAGCGCGGAGTGACCCCGGCCGTCCTCCGCGTCGGTCGATGGGCGTTCATCGAGGGACGTCATCGAACCTTCCTACCAACACGGTGCGGACGGGGTCGGACCGGACGTGCGTCACGCGCGGTCACAGCGGCCGCACGATCTCGAAGACGTGCGCCGATCGGGAGAACGGGTCGAGCCGGACGTAGTTGTGCTCGCCCCACTGGTACTCCGTGCCGTCGAGCAGGTCGCGGACGGTGAACCCGGTGTGCCAGTCGAGGCCCAAGGCCTCGAGGTCGAGCGAGACGGTGGCCTCGCGCCACTCGTGCGGGTTCACCGTGCAGGCGACCACGACGGTGTCGCCGGTGGCGTCGTCGCGCTTGCTGAACACCAGGATGTCGGGGTTGTCGGCCTGGTGGAAGGTGACGTTGCGCAGTTGCTGCAGCGCCGGGTGCTCGCGTCGGATGCGGTTCAGCGTCTGGATGAAGGGCGCGAGCGAGCGTCCGTCGGCGATGGCGCCGGCGAGATCGCGGGGGCGTAGCTGGTACTTCTCCGAGTCGAGGTACTCCTCGCTGCCCGGCTTGGCCGGCAGGTGCTCGTACAGCTCGTACCCGGAGTAGACGCCCCAGGTCGGCGACAGCGTGGCCGCGAGCACGGCCCGGATCGCGAACGCGCCCGGGCCGCCGGTCTGCAGGTAGCCGTGCAGGATGTCGGGCGTGTTCACGAAGAAGTTGGGCCGCATGTAGTGCTCGGCCTCGGCGAGCTCCTCGACGTACTCGGCGAGCTCGTCCTTCTCGGTGCGCCAGGTGTAATAGGTGTAGCTCTGGTGGAAGCCGATCTTGCCCAGCTCGTGCATCATCGCCGGACGCGTGAACGCCTCGGCGAGGAAGAGCACGTCGGGGTCGGTCTTGCGGACCTCGGCGATCAGCCACTGCCAGAAGTTGATGGGCTTGGTGTGCGGGTTGTCGACGCGGAAGATCCGCACGCCCGCGGCGATCCAGTGCCGCACGACCCGCAGACACTCGGCGTAGAGGCCGGCGGGGTCGTTGTCGAAGTTCAGGGGGTAGATGTCCTGGTACTTCTTCGGCGGGTTCTCGGCGTAGGCGATCGTGCCGTCCGGCTTGGTGGTGAACCACTCGGGGTGGGCCTCGACCCACGGGTGGTCGGGGGCGCACTGCAGCGCGAGGTCGAGCGCGACCTCCATGTCGAGCTGGCGGGCCCGCTTCACGAACGCCTTGAAGTCGGCGAGGGTGCCGAGGTCGGGGTGGACGGCGTCGTGCCCGCCGTCCTTGGAGCCGATCGCCCACGGCGAGCCGACGTCCCACGACGCCGCGACGAGCGTGTTGTTCGGACCCTTGCGGTTCACCTCGCCGATCGGATGGATCGGCGGCAGGTAGACGACGTCGAAGCCCAGCGAGGCGACGTAGTCCAGGTGCTCGGCCGCGTCCTTGAACGTGCCGTGGCGCAGCGGTTTCGCCGGCGACACCGGGTCGCCGGCGAGCTCGGCGCCGATGGAGCGCGGGAAGAACTCGTACCAGGAGCCGAACAGGGCGCGCGGCCGGTCCGCCCACAGCGGATAGCGCGGTGAGGCGCTGACGTACTCGCGGACCGGGAAGTCGCGGACGAGGTCCTGCAGGTAGTCCTCGAGGGCGGGCGCGACCCGGTGCTCGACGTCGAGCGAGGTGTCGCGGAGCGCGCGCGCCGCCGCCAGCGCCCGCGGGCGCTCGACCTTGGTCAGGTTCTTGGCCAGCTGCTCGAAGAGCCGGGCCCCGGACTCGAAGTCGTTGGCGAGGTCCTCGGCGCCCTGGCCGGCCTCGATCTTCACCGTCACCGCGTGGTGCCACGTCGACATGGGATCGCTCCACGCCTCCACCGTGAAGGTGAAGGAGCCCTGCCGGTCGAGCACGACGTCGGCGTGCCAGCGGTCGGTGCCCGGGGCCCCCGGCACCATCCGCACCACCTGGCTCTTCTTGCCGGCCGGGTCGCGCACGACGACGGTCGCGGCGACCGCGTCGTGCCCCTCGCGGAACACGCGGGCCGAGACGGGCAACTGCTCGCCCACCACGGCCCGGGCCGGGAACTCGCCCGAGACGGTGGAACCCACCACGGGCCTGACATCAGAAAGTCCGAAGCGTCCTACCACGTGGACGACGCTACCCAGAAAGGGTCGCGCTCCTACCCCCACCACCGCGACGTGCCGCCGCTACGCGCGGGCGGCGTCCGCGGTACGCGACCCGATGTCGCACGAGGGGCTCGTAAGCCCTTCCAGGACTGCTAGCGTCGCTCTCCGTGAAGGCCCTCCGTCGACTCACCGTCCGTGCCGCCTACCCGCCCGAGCTCGCCCAGCTCGGCCAGATCGTGGCCAACCTGCGATGGTCGTGGCACGCCGAGTCGCTCGACCTCCTGGAGGCGGTCGATCCCGAGCTGTGGCAGTCCTGCGAGCACGACCCCGGTCGCATGCTCGGCGAGGTGACGGCCGAGCGCTTCGGCCAGCTGGCCCGCGACCGCAAGTTCCTGCGTCGCCTCGAGGACATCGGCGACGACCTCGCCGAGTACCTCGAGCAGCCGCGCTGGTACCAGAACGAGCAGGAGGCCGGCGCCGACCTGCCCGACTCGATCGCCTACTTCTCGCCCGAGTTCGGCATCACCGAGGTGCTCCCGCAGTACTCCGGCGGCCTCGGCATCCTGGCCGGTGACCACCTGAAGGCCGCGAGCGACCTCGGCGTCCCGATCATCGGCGTGGGGCTGCTCTACGGCGCCGGGTACTTCCGCCAGTCGCTCTCGCGCGACGGCTGGCAGCTCGAGCAGTACCCGTCGCTCGACCCGCAGGGGTTGCCCATCACGGCACTGCACGACGCCGCCGGCGCGCCGGCCCGCGTCGCGATCGCGCTGCCCGAGTCCCGCACGCTCCACGCCCAGATCTGGGTGGCCCAAGTCGGTCGGGTGCCGCTGCTGCTGCTCGACAGCAACATCGAGGAGAACGACGCCGACGCCCGCCAGGTCACCGACCGGCTCTACGGCGGCGGCGCCGAGCACCGCCTCGAGCAGGAGCTCCTGCTCGGCGTGGGCGGTGTCCGGGCGATCCGCGCCTACTGCGCGGTCACCGGCACCGCGCCGCCCGAGGTCTTTCACACCAACGAGGGGCACGCCGGCTTCCTCGGCATCGAGCGCATCCGCGAGCTCGTCGACGACCCCGGCGGTGCGGGCCTGGACTTCGACGAGGCGCTGCAGGCCGTTCGGGCCGGGACGGTGTTCACCACCCACACCCCGGTTCCGGCGGGCATCGACCGCTTCTCCCGCGACCTCGTGGCCGCGCACCTCGCGGGCATGGCACCGCTGCCGCCCGAGCGCATCCTCGAGCTCGGCGCGGAGGAGGACCCCGGCATCTTCAACATGGCGCACATGGGGCTGCGGCTCGGCCAGCGGGCGAACGGGGTCTCGCTGCTGCACGGCGAGGTCAGCCGCGGCATGTTCAACGCTCTGTGGCCGGGCTTCGACACCGAGGACGTGCCGATCACGTCGGTGACCAACGGCGTCCACGCGCCGACATGGATGTCACGCGACATCCTCGAGATCGCCGAGCGCGAGGTCGGGCCCGACGCGGTCGAGGAGGGCGGCGGCTGGGCCGCGCTCGACAAGGTCGGCGACGACGAGCTGTGGCGGGTGCGCAACGTCCTGCGGGGCCGGCTCGTCGGCGAGATCCGGCGCCGGATGCGCGCGTCGGGGCGGCAGCGGGGCATGAGCGACGCCGAGCTGTCGTGGACCGCGACGGCCTTCGACCCGGACGTGCTCACCATCGGGTTCGCCCGGCGCGTCCCGTCCTACAAGCGGCTGACGCTCATGCTCCGCGACCCGGAGCGACTGCGGGCGCTGCTGCTGGACCCGCAGCGGCCGGTGCAGATCGTCATCGCCGGCAAGTCGCACCCGGCCGACGACGGCGGCAAGCAGCTGATCGCGCAGATGGTCCGCTTCGCCGACGACCCCGCCGTGCGCCACCGGATCACGTTCCTGCCCGACTACGACATCGGCATGGCCCGCTATCTGTACTGGGGTGTCGACGTCTGGCTGAACAACCCGCTGCGCCCGCTCGAGGCGTGCGGGACGTCGGGGATGAAGGCGGCGCTCAACGGTGCCCTCAACCTGTCCATCCTGGACGGCTGGTGGGACGAGTGGTTCGACGGCGAGAACGGCTGGGCCATCCCGTCCGCCGACGGTCTCGTCGACGCCGACCGCCGCGACGACCTCGAGGCCGACGCACTCTACGACCTGATCCAGACGAGCGTGGCGCCGCGCTTCTACGACCGCTCCGGCAGTCGTGCCGGCGACGCCCCGACGCGCTGGGTGCAGATGGTGCGGCACACGCTCAAGTCCCTCGGGCCCAAGGTGCTGGCCTCGCGCATGGTCGCCGAGTACGTGCGACGGCTGTATGCGCCGGCGGCGGTCTCGTCGCGACGCATGCGCGCCGACGGCTACGCGGCGGCCAAGCAGCTCGCGGTGTGGCGGGCCGGCGTGGTGTCGGCCTGGCCGGCGGTCGCGGTGCTGCACGTCGACTCCCAGCTCTCGGGCGAGGGCGACGCGCAGCTCGGCGAGACGCTGACGCTGCGGGCCGAGGTCGCCCTGGGCGGGCTGGCCACCGACGACGTCACCGTCGAGGCCGTCTACGGCTCGGTCGACGCCGAGGACCGGCTCACCGAGACCACGGCGGCCGCCCTGCGCGTGCTCGAGCAGATCGACGGCACGACCCGCTACGAGGGCGAGATCCCGCTCGATCGCACCGGCGGCTTCGGGTACACGGTGCGGGTGCTGCCGCACAGCGAGCTGCTCGCGACGCCGGCCGAGCTCGGGGTCGTCGCCTCGGCCTAGCCCTGGGCCTGGGCCTGGGCCTGGGCCGACGGCCGGGATCGCCGGGCACCGCCGGGCACCGCCCCTGCCGGAGTGGTCGAACGGGGGCGGTGTCCGCATTCACAGCCGGCTCGGCCGGTTCGCGGGCATTCGTCCGGTTGACCGCGGCCGACCGTTCCGGTTCCCTGATTATGTGAAGTTTATGTTTAGTGCGCTCGTCCTCGTGGTCACGCTCGGTTCCGGTGTCGCGGCGGCGACGGCGCCCCCGGCCGCCGCACGAGCGGCGCGGAGCGCCCGCGCGGACGACCTGCCCGCGGACCGCACGCTCGCGGGCGGGGTGACCGTGAACTTCCTGTCCTTCCGCAGTACGAGCGGTCGGCAGCAGCGGGCCGAGCTCATGCACGTCGACCTGACCAACCGCAGGGTCGACCTGGCCGCGACCGTCGCCCACGGCGCGATCGGGGCCCCACGGCAGACCGTGGTGACGCAGGTGCGCCGGGCGCGGGCGATCGGCGGCATCAACACCGATTTCTTCGACCTGTTCTCGCGGCGCGCCAAACCGCGCGGCGGCGTGATCAGCGACGGCGAGATCCTCAAGTCGCCGCGCCGCGACTGGGACGCGAACCTCTACGTCCGTCACGGCCGCGCGGCCGTCGGGCAGCTCACCATGACCGGGACCATCACCCGCGCCGCCCGCAAGCACGTCCGCGCCACCACGGCGCAGCTGTTCGGTGTGAACACGCTCAGTGACCTTGCCCGCGGCCGCATCGTCCTCGTCACCGCCGCGTTGGCCGCGCCGAGATTCGGTCGCGCCTGCACCGTGGTGACGGGCACGCGCGATGCGCGCGGCCGGCTGGTCGTCGCGGCCACCTACTCCGCGCTGACCGCCGTCGCCCGGCGTTCGGGTCGGGGCGTCGCGCTCGTGGCCTGCGGCCGCGGCGCACGGGCGACCTGGCTGCATCGCCAGGTGGTGAAGGGCGACCGGCTCACGCTGGCCACGACGTTCCCGGGCGGCACCCCGCAGACACTGGTCAGTGGCGGTCGCGTCCTGATCGCCAAGGGGCGCCGCTTCGACGACGCCGGGGGCGAGGTCGTCGACGGCCCCCGCAACCCCGAGACCTTCGCCTGCGTCTCGCGCAACGGCCGTCAGGTCGTGCTCGGTGTGGTGGACGGGTTCGCCGCGGACTCCGCCGGCGTCAGCTACGCCGAGCTCACCGCCTTCCTGCTGGGGCGCGGGTGCTGGTCGGGCATCGTCTTCGACGGCGGCGGGTCGAGCACGCTCGTCGGCCGGGCCTCGACCCACGATGCGATCGACGTGTACGACGAGCCGGCCGACGGCGACCCGCGTGCCGTGCCGGCCGGGCTGGTGGTGCGCTACCGGGCGTGACCCGGCCGCCGGCGGCGTCGTTCGCGGTGCCGTGGTCGCTCACGACGGTGCCGGTGACCGTTCGGCCGCGCGCTGCAGGGTGAGCCGCACCAGGTCGCCGACCTGCCCGGCCTCGACGAGGAAGCCGTCGTGGCCGTGGTCGGAGGTCACGACGTGGACGCCGTCGGGACCCGGCAGCAGGTCGGCGATCTCGTGCTGCAGCCGCAGCGGATAGAGCCGGTCGGTGTCGATCCCCGCCACCACGGTCGGCACCGTCACCCCGCCCAGTGCGGCGGCGACGCCGCCGCGGCCGCGACCGACGTCGTGACCGTTCATCGCCTCGGTGAGCGTGACGTAGCTGCCCGCGTCGAACCGTCCGACGAGCTTGGCGGCATGGTGCTCGAGGTAGGAGGTCACCGTGTGGCGACCGTCGGCCTGCACGGCGTTGCCGAATCGGACGTCGAGCTCCCGCTCACCGCGATAGGTGAGGTGTGCGATGCGGCGGGCGAGACCCAGGCCGTGCTCGGGCGCCGTGCCGGTGTCGTGGTAGTCGCCGCCGCGCCAGCCCGGGTCGCCGGTGATCGCGGCAAGCTGGGTGGACTGCGTGCCGAGCTGGTCGCCGGTGGCCGCGGCGCCGACCGCCAGCACCAGCGCGGCCCCGACCCGCTCGGGCCGGCCCAGGACCCACTCCAGGGCACGCATGCCGCCCATGGAGCCGCCGAGCACGGCGCGGTAGCGGCGCACGCCGAGCCGGTCGGCCAACGCGGCCTCCACCGCGACCTGGTCGCGGATCGTCACGGGCGGGAACCGCGACCCCCAGGCCCGCCCGTCGGGAGCGGGAGAGGCGGGGCCGGTGGTGCCCCGGCAGCCGCCGAGGACGTTGCTCGCCACGACGAACCACTCGTCGGTGTCGAGCGCGCGCCCCGGGCCGACCACACCGTCCCACCAACCGGGCGTGGGCTGGTCGGGCCCGGTGTCGCCCAGCACGTGCGCGTCACCGGTGAGCGCGTGCAGGACGAGCACCGCGTTGCCGATCTCGCCGCCCGCGTCGGGCCGTGGGCTGCCGTACGTCTCGTACGCCACCCGCACGCCGGGCAGCCGGCCGCCCAGCTCGAGATCGACCGGGCCGAGCTCGAGGAACCGTCGACCGGACGACGGCGCCGCCGGGCCGCCGTCGCGCCGGCCCGCGGTCACGCGCTCTTCGCCGCCCGGAACCCGGCGTCGAGGTCGGCGAGGATGTCGTCGAGGTGCTCCAGGCCGACCGCGAGGCGGACCAGCCCGGGCGTCACACCGGTCGCGGCCTGCTCGTCGACCGTCAGCTGCGAGTGGGTCGTCGAGGCGGGGTGGATGACGAGGCTGCGCACGTCGCCGATGTTGGCGACGTGGCTGTGCAGCTCGAGCGCCTCGACGAAGCGCCGGCCGGCCTCGACACCGCCCGCGATCTCGAAGGCCAGGACGCCGCCCACACCGCGCGGCGCGTACTTCCCCGCCCGCTCGTGCCACGGGCTGCCGGGCAGCCCGGCGTAGTTGACCGACAGCACCTCGTCGCGCCGCGTCAGCCACTCGGCGACGGCCTGCGCGTTCTGCACGTGCCGTTCGACGCGCAGGCTCAGCGTCTCGATGCCCTGCGAGAGCAGGAACGCGTTGAACGGCGCGATCGACGAGCCGAGGTCGCGCAGCAGCTGGACGCGCGCCTTGAGGATGAAGGCCAGGTTCGCGCCGAGCGGGGAGCCGACGCCGAGGTCGCGGCCGAAGACGAGGCCGTGGTAGCTCGGGTCGGGCTGGTTGTAGTTGGGGAACCGCTCCGGCGACGCGGCGAAGTCGAAGTTGCCGGAGTCGACGATCACGCCGCCGATCGCGGTGCCGTGACCGCCGAGGTACTTGGTGGCCGAGTGCACCACGATGTCGGCGCCGTGCTCGAAGGGGCGGATCAGGTAGGGCGTCGCGATCGTGTTGTCGACGACGAGCGGCACCCCGGCGTCGTGGGCGACGCCGGCCACCGCCTTGATGTCGAGGATGTCGATCTGCGGGTTGCTGATCGTCTCGGCGAAGAAGGCCTTCGTGTTCGGTCGGATCGCGGCGCGCCACTGCTCGAGGTCGTCGGGGTCGTCGACGAAGCTCACCGAGATCCCAATCTTGGGGAAGGTGTAGTGGAACAGGTTGTAGGTGCCGCCGTAGAGCCGGGCGCTGGAGACGACGTGGTCGCCGGCCTCGGCGATGTTGAGCAGCGCGATGGTCTCGGCCGCCTGCCCGCTCGCCGTCAGCAACGCCCCGACCCCGCCCTCGAGCGAGGCGATGCGGTCCTCGACCGCGGCCTGCGTCGGGTTCATGATCCGCGTGTAGATGTTGCCGAACTCCTTCAGCGCGAAGAGGTTCGAGGCGTGCTCGGTGCTGTCGAAGGTGTAGGACGTCGTCTGGTAGATCGGCAGGGCACGGGCGTGCTGCTCACCGTCCGGGGTCTGGCCGGCGTGGATCTGGCGGGTCTCGAACGACCACTCTGCGGACATGGCGTACTCCCCGGGTCGGCGGCTGCTGATCTTGTCTACCGTGATGATAGACAATTGCGCGGAGGTCGGGGCCGGTAGGTTGCCCGGCATGACGGTCGAGGGCGAGCTGCTGTGGGAACCGGACGCCGAACGCATCGCCGGCGCACGCATCACCGAGTTCGGCCGTTGGCTCGGTGCGAACGGCGGCGTGACCGTCGGGACCTACGACGAGATGTGGCAGTGGTCCACGGCCGACCTCGACGCCTTCTGGTCGGCGTTCGCGCGCTGGTACGGCGTGCGCTGGCACACCCGTCCCAGTGCCGCGCTGGCCGATCCGACGATGCCCGGCGCGCGCTGGTTCCCCGACGCCCGGCTCAACTACGCCGAGCACGCGCTGTTCCCGCCGGTACCGGTCGGGGACGACGACCCCGCCGTCGTCTTCGAGCGCGAGGACGGTCTGGGCCGCACGCTGACGTGGGACCAGCTGCGTCGCGAGGTGGGCGCGGTCCGGGCGGCGCTCGTCACCGCCGGGGTCGGGGTCGGCGACCGGGTCGCCGCGCTGCTGCCGAACTCTCCCGAGGCTCTGGTCGCGATGCTGGCCACCGTCTCGCTGGGGGCGATCTGGTCGTCCTGCTCGCCGGACTTCGGCGCCCGCGCCGTCGCCGACCGGTTCACCCAGATCGAGCCGGTCGTGCTGGTCGCGGTGGACGGCTACCACTACGGCGGCAAGCGCTTCGACGTCCGGGCCGCGGTGACCGAGCTGCGCGCGCAGCTGCCGACCCTGCGCGCGACGATCCTCGTGCCCTACCTCGACCCCGACGCCGCCCTGCCCGACACGCTGCGCTGGCCGGACGTCCTGGCCCGTCCCGGCGAGCTCGCCTTCGCGCCCGTGCCCTTCGACGCGCCGATGTGGATCCTGTACTCCTCCGGCACGACCGGGCTGCCCAAGCCGATCGTGCACGGGCACGGCGGCATCCTCGTCGAGCACGCCAAGCAGTTGGCGCTGCACCTGGACCTGCGTGCCGGTGACCGCTTCTTCTGGTTCAGCACGACGGGCTGGATGATGTGGAACCTGCTCGTGTCGGGGCTGGTCGTCGGGGCCACCGTCGTGCTCTTCGACGGCAACCCCGTCCACCCCGGTCCCGACGCGCTGTGGCGTCTCGCCGAGCGTGCCCGGGTCGCGTGCTTCGGGGTGTCGGCGCCGTACCTGCAGGCGTGCCAACGTGCGGAGGTCCACCCCGGTCGCGACTTCGACCTCGCGGCGCTGCGCAGCGTGGGCTCGACCGGTGCTCCGCTGTCGCCCGACGGCTTCGCGTGGGTCTACGAGCAGGTCGGCCGCGACCTCGTCCTCAACTCGCTGTCGGGTGGTACCGACGTGTGCACCGCCTTCGTCGGCGGGGCGCCGACGCTGCCGGTGCGGGCGGGCGAGATCCCCTGCCGGCTGCTCGGCTGCGCGGTCGAGGCCTACGACGCGGCGGGCCGGCCGGTGCTCGACGAGGTCGGCGAGCTGGTCGTCACCGCGCCGATGCCCTCGATGCCGGTCGGGTTCTGGAACGACCCCGACGGCAGCCGGCTGCGGGAGGCGTACTTCGACGTCTACCCCGGGGTCTGGCGCCACGGCGACTGGATCACCGTCACCGGCCGCGGGTCGTGCGTCATCCACGGCCGCTCGGACGCCACCCTCAACCGCGGCGGCGTGCGCATGGGCACCGCCGAGTTCTACGCCGTCGCCGAGGACGTGGCGGGAATCGCCGACTCGCTCGTCGTCGACACCTCGGGCCCGACCGGAACGGGACAGGTGCTGCTGTTCGTGGTGCTGGCCGACGGCGCCACGATCGAGACGGTGCGCGAGGAGGTGCGGCGGGCGATCCGCGCCGAGCTGTCGCCGCGGCACGTCCCCGACGAGGTCGTCGCGGTGGCGGCGATCCCACGCACGCTCAACGGCAAGAAGTGCGAGGTACCGGTGAAGCGCGTGCTCGCCGGCGTCGCGCTCGCCGACGCGGTCAGCCCGGGCGCGCTGCAGAACCCGGCCGCGATGACGTTCTTCGCCGAACGCGGGGCGCAGTGAGTCGAGCCGGTCGCCCCGGTGCCGCGACGCGCCGATCGCCACCGCTGCGCGTGCGGCTCGGCCGGTGGGACCGGCGACTGCTGGTCGCCGCGGCCCGGCGGCGGACCCCGTTGCGCGACCGCGTCATGACGACGGCGAGCACCCTGGCCAACCGCTCGCTGCTCTGGCTGGCCGTCGCGGGGGCGCTGTCGGCGACCGGCCGGCGGCGGCCGCGGACCGCGGCCGCGAGCGGCCTGCTCGGCATCGGCGTCGCGGCCACGCTGGTCAACGGCCCGCTGAAGTTCGCGTGGCGGCGCGACCGGCCGCCGACCGACGTCGCGCCGCTGCTGCCGCTGCCGCGCACGTTCTCCTTCCCCTCCGGCCACGCCGCCTCGGCGCTGGCCTTCGCGACGGGGGTCACCGCGGCGCTGCCCGCGGCGGGCGCCGCGGTCGTCCCGGTCGCCGGCACGGTGGCCTACTCCCGCGTCCACACCGGCGTGCACTACCCGAGCGACGTCGCCGTCGGCGCTGCGGTCGGCATCGGCGCGGGCGTGCTCGCCGCGCGCGTCGTCGACCGGGTCCGGGAGAGCTCGGTCCACCACCCGGACGCGCCCGACCCCGCCGTGCCGATCCCGCGGCAGGCGGTGCTGCTGGCCAGCCCGCACGCCGGATCGGCCGAGGATCTCGACGTCGCCCGCGCCGGTCTCGCCGCGGCGGGCCTGACCGTGGTGCGGACCTTCGACGTGGGCGAGGTCGACGAGCTCGCCCGCCACGTCGATGCCGCGCTCGCGTCGGGCGAGGAGCCGCCGCTCGTCGTCGCCGCGGGCGGCGACGGCACGGTGGGCCTCGCCGCCGGGGTGGTCGCGGGGACGGCCGCCGTGCTCTTCCCCCTCCCGCTCGGGACCTCGAACGACGTCGCGCGCTCCCTCGGCATCCCGCCGGACGCGGCGCAGGCCGCGGCCGCCGTGGGCGGTTACCGGGTGTGCGAGGTCGACGCGGGTCGCGTGGACCTCGCCGGCCGTGGCGCGCTGACCTTCCTCAACGCGACGACGGTCGGCGTGAACGTCGCCTTCGCCGACCTCGCGACCGAGAAGACGGTGCGGGACCGCTTCGGCGGCCTCACCTACCCCATCGCGGCCGCGCGGGCGGTCCGCGCCTACCGGCCGTTCCGGTGCACCGTCGAACACGACGGGCGCGAGCGCACCTTCGACGTGGTGCACCTGTCGGTCAGCAACGCGCCGGTCTTCGGCGGCCTGCTCGGCTTCCGCGTGCCCGGTGCCGACCTCACCGACGGCCTGCTGGACGTCATCGTGGTCGAGCGACTGTCCGTCGGGCGGCTGGTGCTGGCGGTCGCGGACGCGGCCGTAGGGCGGCACCGGCCGGTGGGACGGGTGCACACCCTGCGCGTGCGCAGCCTGCGCGTCGCCTGTGACAGCGACCAGGACGTCGCCGTCGACGGCGAGGTCGTGGGCGGGTTGCCCGTCGAGTTCACCGTGCTGCCGCGGGCGGTGCGGGTGGCCTGCCCGCGGGGCTGACCGCACGTCGACTGGCGACCTGCGGGGCCGACCGCGGGGCCGACCGCACGTTGACTGGCGAGCTGCGGGCCGACTGGCGAGCTATAGCTCGCCAGTCGGCCCGCAGCTCGCCAGTCAACGCGGGAAGTCGCCAGTCGGCCGGCGCGGGGTGCGTAGGGTCGGGGGATGGCCGTGATCGTCTTCGACGTGAACGAGACGCTGTCGGACCTCGCGCCGCTCGGCGAGCGCTTCGTCGACGTCGGCGCGCCCGGCGGGCTGCTCGCGACGTGGTTCGCGAGCACGCTGCGCGACGGCGACGCCCTCGGCCTCGCCGGGACGCCCCGGCCGTTCGCCGACGTGGCGCGCGGGGTGCTCGCGACGCTGTGGTCGCAGCTGCCCGAGCTGCGCCGCGACCCCGACGAGGCGACCGAGCACGTGCTGGCCGGCTTCACGTCCTTGGCCGTGCACCCCGACGTCGTGCCCGGCGTCGGCGAGCTGGCCGTGAGCGGCCACCGCCTCGTCACGCTGTCCAACGGCGCCCGGTCGGTCGCCGCGGGCCTGCTCGAGCGGGCCGGCGTCGCGGGCTCGTTCGAGGCCCTGCTCAGCGTCGAGGACGACGACGCGCCCGGTCCGTGGAAGCCCGACCCGCGCGCCTACCACTACGCGGCGCAGGTGTGCGGGGTCGAGCCGGGCGAGCTCGTCCTCGTCGCCGTGCATCCCTGGGACCTGCACGGCGCGCGCCGCGCGGGGCTGCGCAGCGCCTACGTCAACCGCACCGGCGCGCCGTGGCCGGCCGTCTTCGACCGCCCCGACGTCGAGGTGGGCGCGTTGACCGAGCTCGCCGCGGCGCTCTGATCACCCCGGCGGCCGTCGCGCCGGCTCAGCGGCTCGCGGCGCGCTTGTACTGCCGTATCGACAGCGGGACGAAGACGGCGAGGATCACGACGATCCAGCTGAGCGTGTAGAGCACGGGGTGCTGCAGCGACCAGTCCTTCGGGGCCGGCACGCGATCGGTGGTGTTGCCGAACAGCTCGCGCGACGCGGCGGTGACCGACGAGACCGGGTTCCAGTTCGCGATCGTCTGCAGCACGCTCGGGAACTTGTTCGTCGGTACGAAGGTGTTGGCGACGAAGGTCAGCGGGAAGACGAGCATGAACGACGCGTTGTTCACGACCTCGGGGCTCGGCACGATCAGCCCGACCAGCGCCATCATCCAGCTGATCGCGTACGCGAAGGCGAGCAGCAGCAGGAAACCGCCGATCGCCTCGCCGACCGAGGAGCGGATGCGCCACCCCACCAGCAACCCGGTGAGCGACATGATCACGATGACGAGCAGGTTGTTCAGCACGTCGCTGCCGGTGCGACCGACGAGCACGGCCGAGCGCGACATCGGCAGCGAGCGGAACCGGTCGACGATGCCCTTCTGGATGTCCTCCGCCAGGCCGGCGCCGGTGATGGTGGCGCCGAAGATGACCGTCTGCGCGAAGATCCCCGGGATGAGGAACTCCCGGTAGCTGATGCCCGGCACGTTGATCTGGCTGCCGAACACGTACGCGAACAGCAGGATGAACATGATCGGCGACAGCGTGGAGAAGACCAGCAGGTCGGGCACCCGCTTGATCTTGATCAGGTTGCGGCGCGCAACCGCGGCGCCGTCGGCGAAGGCCTTGAGCCGCCCCGACCGGGGGACCTCGCCGGTGACGGCCGTGGTGGTGGTGAGCCCGGCGGTGCGGGCGTTCGACGCGGTCACGGCGCGGCCTCCACGAGGTCGGACCCGGGACGGTCGCCCGGGTCGGGTTCGGTCTCGGGTGCCTCGGCGGCGTGCCCGGTGAGGGTGAGGAAGACGTCGTCGAGCGTCGGGCGGCGCAGCGCCACGTCGTGCAGGGCGACGTCGGCGGCGTCGAGGCGGCGCAGTGCCTCGGTGAGCGTGCTCGCGCCCCCCGACACGGCGACGGTGAGCCGTCGGGTGTGCTCGTCGACGTCGACCGTCTCGCCCGGCGCGAGCGCGGCGAGGACGTCGCGGGCGCCGGCGATGCCCTCGCGCTCGGCGACGACGATCTCGACGCGCTCGCCGCCCACCTGCGCCTTGAGCTCGTCGGCCGTGCCGTGCGCGATCGACCGGCCGTGGTCGATGACCACGATGTCATCGGCGAGCCGGTCGGCCTCCTCGAGGTACTGGGTGGTGAGCAGCAGCGTGGTGCCGCCACGCACCAGCTCGACGAGGACGTCCCACATGTCGTTGCGGCTGCGTGGGTCGAGGCCCGTGGTCGGTTCGTCGAGGAACAGCACCGGGGGAGCGGCGACCAGCGAGCCGGCGAGGTCGAGGCGGCGCCGCATGCCCCCGGAGTAGGTCTTGACCGGCCGGTCGGCGGCGTCGGTGAGCGAGAACAGCGCGAGCAGCTCGTGCGCCCGCGCGCGGGCCACCCGGCTGCGGTAGCCGTAGAGCCGCGCGATCATCTCGAGGTTCTCCTGCCCCGTCAGGTACTCGTCGACCGCGGCGTACTGGCCGGAGAGCCCGATGCGCGACCGCACGCCGGACGGATCGCCGACCACGTCGACGCCGGCGACCTCGGCGGTGCCGCCGTCGGGGACGAGCAGGGTCGTGAGGACGCGGACGGCGGTGGTCTTGCCCGCCCCGTTGGGGCCGAGCAGGCCGAGCACGGTGCCCTCGGGCACGGCCAGGTCGAGACCGTCGAGGGCGCGGACGCTGCCGTAGGCCTTCACGAGCCCCTCGGCACGGATGACGTCGGCCACGGGTCCCCCTTCGTCGCTCGCCGGTCAGGTAGGCCACACCCTAGGGGTGACCACCGACACGTTCACCGCGATTAAGCACCCGACGCGGGGACGGCGCGCGGCGTCAGACCAGTTCGACGGCGTCGGCGATGGAGTCCAGCACCCGCCCCGGCCGCCAGGGGAAGCGGTCGACGTCGGCCCGCCGGGTCGAGCCGGTGAGGACCAGGATCGTGTCCAGCCCCGCCTCGATGCCGGCGACGACGTCGGTGTCCATCCGGTCGCCGACCATCACGGTGTTCTCCGAGTGCGCCTCGATCTTGTTGAGCGCGCTGCGCAGCATCATCGGGTTGGGCTTGCCGACGAAGTACGGCTCCCGCCCGGTGGCCTTGGTGATCATCGCCGCCACCGACCCGGTGGCCGGCAGCGGTCCCTGCTCCGACGGCCCGGTGACGTCCGGGTTCGTGGCGATGAAGCGGGCGCCCGCCTCGATGAGCCGGATCGCGCGGGTGATCGCCTCGAACGAGTACGTGCGCGTCTCGCCGAGCACGACGAAGTCGGGGTCGCGGTCGGTCAGCACGTAGCCGACGTTGTGCAACGCCGTCGTCATGCCCGCCTCGCCGATCACGAACGCCGACCCGCCGGGCAGCTGGTCGGCGAGGAAGGTGGCGGTGGCGAGCGCGGACGTCCAGATCGCGGCCTCGGGGATGTCCAGGCCCGAGCGGGCCAGGCGGGCCGAGAGGTCGCGCGGCGTGAAGATCGAGTTGTTGGTCAGGACGAGGAACCGCCGCTGCCGCTCGACGAGCCGGGCCAGGAAGTCGGTGGCCCCGGGCACGGCGTGCTCCTCGCGGACGAGGACGCCGTCCATGTCGCTGAGCCAGCACTCCGGATGCGCGCGCATGCCCCCAGTGTGGCAGCCGGTCAGGGCTCGCGGACGACCCGCAGCAGCGTCACCGAGCGGGCCGCCACCAGCAGCTCGACGCCCGGGGCGAGGACGGCGCCGTCGGGCACGCCGCCGGGCCGCGTCGTGTCGACGACACCCTCGTAGCCGTCCGCCCAGGGCGCCGCCGGCAGCCGGAACGGCACGTCGTCGTCGCCGGAGTGCAGCACGAGCAGGAAAGACTCGTCGACGATCGGCCGGCCGCGCCGGTCGCGGTGGCGCAGCCCCCGGCCGTCGAGGTACATGCCGATCGTGCGCAGGCCGCCGTCGAACCAGTCGGCGTCGCCGAGCTCACGGCCCGCCGGGTGGAACCACGCGAGGTCCTTCGTCGCCCCCGCGCCGTCGGTCCCGGGGACGACCCGCCCCTCGAAGAACGCGCTCTGCCGCAGCACCGGGTGCTCGCGGCGCAGCCGGATCAGGCGTTGCGCGAGCGTCAGGACGTCGCCGGCCGCCTCGGGGTCGCCGCCGCCGGTCCAGTCGACCCACGAGACGTCGTTGTCCTGGGAGTAGGCGTTGTTGTTGCCGCCCTGGGTGCGCCACAGCTCGTCACCGGCGACGAGCATCGGCGCGCCGGTCGACAGCAGCAGGGAGGCCAGCAGGTTGCGCACCTGCTGACGGCGCAGCCCGGCAACCGCCGGCGGGACGCCCTGCGCCGGCTCGCCCTCGACGCCGCAGTTGTACGAGCGGTTGTCGTCGGTGCCGTCGCGGTTGTCCTCGCCGTTGTCCTCGTTGTGCTTGCGCTCGTAGGACGCCAGGTCGCGCAGGGTGAAACCGTCGTGGGCCGTGACGAAGTTGATCGACGCGATGGGCAGCCGGCCGTCGTCGCCGTAGAGGTCCGACGACCCCGACAGCCGGGACGCGAGATCGCGGACGCCGTCCGCGCCGTGGGCCCAGAACGAGCGCACGGTGTCGCGGTACATGCCGTTCCACTCCGTCCACAGCGGGGGGAACTCGCCGACCTGGTAGCCCCCGGCCCCGACGTCCCACGGCTCGGCGATGAGCTTGACCTGCGAGATCACCGGGTCCTGGTGGATGGTGTCGAAGAAGGACGAGAGCTTGTCGACGTCGTGCAGCGAGCGGGCGAGGGCCGACGCGAGGTCGAAACGGAAGCCGTCGACGTGCATCTCGGTGATCCAGTACCGCAGCGAGTCGGTGATGAGCTGCAGCGGGAACGGCCGCCGGGCGTCGAAGGTGTTGCCGCAGCCGGTGTAGTCGGCGTAGCGCGACGGGTCGCCGGTGGCGAGCCGGTAGTACGAGCCGTTGTCGATGCCGCGGAACGACAGCACCGGGCCGTCCGGGCCGCCCTCGGCCGTGTGGTTGTAGACGACGTCGAGGATGACCTCGATGCCGGCGGCGTGCAGCGTCCGCACCATGGCCTTGAACTCGCGTACCTGGTCGCCTGCGCGCGACGCGTACGCGGCGTGCGGCGCGAAGAAGCCGAGCGTGTTGTAGCCCCAGTAGTTGCGCCGGCCGCGCCGCTGCAGGTGGGGTTCGGAGACGAAGTGGTGGATGGGCAGCAGCTCGACGGCGGTGACGCCCAGGGACGTCAGGTGGTCGATCACGGCGGGGTGCGCGAGACCGGCGTACGTGCCGCGCAGCTCGGCGGGGACCTGCGGGTGACGCATCGTGAACCCGCGCAGGTGCAGCTCGTAGATGACGGTGTCGTCCCAGCGGACGTTCGGGCGCTTGTCGTCGCCCCACGGGAACGCGTCGTGCACCACCACCGACCGCGGGACGGACGCCGCCGAGTCGGCGCCGCTACCGGGGTACACCGACGGGTCGTCGACGAAGTCGCCCTCGATGGCGCGGGCGTAGGGGTCGACCAGCAGCTTGGTGGGGTTGTGGAACAGCCCCTGCGACGGCTGGAACGGGCCGTCGACGCGGAACCCGTAGCGCTGCCCCGGCGCGACGCCGGGCAGGTAGCCGTGCCACACGTGGTACGTCGACTCGTCGAGCGGGATGCGGGTCTCGTGGGCGCCGTTGAACAGGCACACCGACACGCCCGTCGCCGTCGTCGACCACAGCGTGAAGTTCGTGCCCTCGCCGTCCCAGTGGGCACCGAGCGGGAAAGGGGTGCCGGGCCACGCGCGGTCCATGCGTGCGGCCAGCGCCGCGGTCAGTTGCTCGGGCCGCACCAGGCGCACAGTAGTGGACGGCCGCCGGCCGCGGGGCTCGCGCACCGTCCCTCTTCGGCGCGTTCCGGGAGTGCGCCGCGCGGCTCGGGGATGGTTGTCTGGTGAACGTGACCGACACCGACCCCTACCGGCCCGCCGCCGTGGGTCGTCACCCGGTCGTCGGCCTGCTGGCCGTCTCCGCGGCGCTGCTCGCCGCCGCCGCGACGGTCGGGGTCCTCGGCGTGGCCGACGGCGTCGGCCCCGGGGTGGTCGACGGCGTCGGCTCGGTCACGGGCAGTCTGCCGGGCAACGTCGCCGTGCCCCGTCCGGGCGCGGCGTCGGCCCGCCAGCAGGTCGGCATCGTCACCATCGTCTCGACGCTGAAGTACCAGAACGCGCGCAGCGCGGGCACCGGCATGATCCTGTCGGCCGACGGCGAGGTGCTCACCAACAACCACGTGGTCCGGGGCGCCACCGCCGTCCTCGTCACCGACGAGACGACGGGGCGGTCCTACCGGGCCACCGTCGTCGGCACCGCGCCCGGCGCGGACGTCGCCGTGCTCCGGCTGCGCGGAGCACACGGGTTGCGCCGGGCGACGCTCGCCGACGACGCCCGCGGCGTACGGGTGGGCGACACCGTCACCGGTGTCGGGAACGCCGGCGGCACCGGGCGGTTGACCGCGGCCGAGGGGCGTGTCGCCGCGCTCGACCGCTCGATCACCGCGGCGGACGAGAACGGGCAGGACACCGAGCGTCTCACCGGGTTGATCGAGGTGAACGCGCGCATCGTGTCGGGCGACTCCGGCGGTCCGCTCTACGACGAGGCCGGCCGGATCGTCGGCATGGACACCGCGGCCTCCGCGTCGCGCGACGCGAGCCCCACGGCGTACGCGATCCCGATCGAGGACGCCAGGGGCGTCGTCCGGCGGATCGAGTCCGGCGTCGAGACGGCGAGCATCCACCTCGGCTACCCGGGCTTCCTCGGGGTCAGCACGAAGAACGCGAACGGCCGCGGCGCCGCGGTCGCCGGGCTGCTCGAGGGCGGCCCGGCCGCCGCCGCGGGCATCACGACCGGCTCGATCGTCACCGCCGTCGACGGCACCCGGGTGACCTCGGCGGACACGCTGCGCGCGCTCCTCACGCGCCGCGACCCGGGCACGAGCGTGCGGGTGAGCTGGAACGACGTCCGTGGCCGAGCCCGGTCGGCCGTAGTCACGCTGACGACCGGCCCCGCGGACTGAGCCTCCGCCCGTCCCGTCGGCGCGTGCGCTTGGATGGGGCCATGGCCGGGATCGACGACGACGCGGTGCTACGGCTCGACGGCGTGTCCGTGCGCCGCGGCGACAAGCTGCTGCTCGACTCCATCGACTGGACCGTCGAGGAGGACGAGCGCTGGGCGGTCCTCGGGGCCAACGGCGCGGGCAAGACGACCCTGCTGCAGATCGCGGCCGCGTCCCTGCACCCCACCTCGGGGCAGGCGCACGTCTTCGGTGAGCGGCTGGGCAGCGTGGACGTGTTCGAGCTGCGACCGCGCATCGGCTTCGCGAGCGCCGCGCTCGCCGACCGGATCCCCGGCGGCGAGCGGGTCGTGGACGTCGTGGTGAGCGCGGGCTACGCCGTCATCGGCCGGTGGCGCGAGGCGTACGGCGAGCTCGACATCGCACGGGCCACCGGGCTGCTGCACCGCTTCGGCGTCGGCGACTTCGGCGAGCGCCGCTACGGCACGCTCAGCCAGGGGGAGAAGGCGCGCGTGCAGATCGCCCGCGCGCTGATGACCGACCCGGAGCTGCTGCTGCTCGACGAGCCCGCCGCCGGCATGGACCTCGGCGGCCGCGAGGACCTGCTGCGCCGGCTGACGGCGCTCGCCGCCGACGCCGACGCCCCGGCGTCGGTGCTGGTCACCCACCACGTCGAGGAGCTGCCCGCCGGCATCACCAACGTCCTGCTGCTGCGCGACGGGCGCGTCGTCGCCGCCGGTGCCGCCCGTGACGTGCTCACCGCCGAGGCGCTGTCCGAGACGTTCGGCCTCGCCCTCGAGGTCGAACGCCGCGGGGGACGGTGGTACGCCCGGGCCCGCTGAGAGGTCGCCACCGTAGGCTGCCGCTGACGGGGACGGCGGAGTCGAGGGAGCGGGACCGATGAGCGACGAGCTGGTGCGTGTCGAGCTGGGCGAGGGCGACGCGGCGGGCGTGGCGACGATCCGGCTCGACCGGCCGCCCATGAACGCGATCGACACCACCGTGCAGGAGCAGCTGCGCGACGCCGCGCGGCAGGTGAGCGACGACCCCGCCGTGCGCGCCGTCGTGCTGTTCGGCGGCGAGAAGGTGTTCGCGGCCGGCGCCGACGTCAAGGAGTTCGCCGGTCAGGACCACGCGTACATGACCCGCGACGCGCAGCGGCTGACCTCCTCGCTCGACGCGCTCGCGCGCATCCCGAAGCCGGTGATCGCCGCCGTCACCGGGTACGCGCTCGGCGGCGGGTGCGAGCTCGCGCTGACCGCCGACTTCCGGGTGAGCGCCGACGACGCCCGCTGGGGGCAGCCGGAGATCCTGCTCGGCATCATCCCGGGCGCCGGCGGGACGCAGCGGCTGCCCCGGCTGATCGGCCCGGCCCGGGCCAAGGACCTCGTCTACACGGGCCGCTTCGTCGGTGCCGAGGAGGCGTTGGAGATCGGGCTGGTCGACGCCGTCGTCCCGCGCGAGCAGGTGTACCCGACGGCGCTGGCCATGGCGGCCAAGTTCGCGAAGGGACCCGCCCTCGCGCTCGCGGCGGCGAAGCAGGCGATCGACGGTGGACTGGACGGCGACCTCGCCACCGGACTGCGGCTCGAGGCCCATCTCTTCGCGTCGCTGTTCGCCACCGAGGACCGCGCCACCGGCATGCGCTCGTTCCTCGAGCACGGCCCGGGCAAGGCCACGTTCGCGTGACGGTGCGCAGGACGGGCACCGCGCCCACGGTCGTCCTGTTCGACCTCGACGGAACGCTGTCCGACAGCGCCCCGGGCATCCTCGGCGCCCTGCGGGCGGCCTTCCGGGAGAACGACGTGCCGCCGTTGGACGCCGCGACCGAGCGTGCCCTGCTCGGGCCGCCGTTCTACGAGTCGCTGCCGCCGCTGATCGGCGGGGCCGAGAAACTGCCGGCGGTGATCGCGTCGTACCGGCTGCACTACGGCAACGGTGGCATGTACGACACCGAGGTCTTCGCCGGCGTCGCCGAGGTCGTCGCGGCGGCCCACGCGAAGGGTCTGCGACTCGCCGTCGCCACCAGCAAGCCCGAGCCCTACGCCGTGCCCATCGTCGAGCACCTGGGCCTCGCCCGCTACTTCGAGACCGTCGGCGGCGACGAGCTGGACGGCTCGTTGCCCACCAAGGCGCTCGTGATCGACAAGGTCCTGACCCGGCTCGGGCGCCCCGACCCGGCGACGGTCGTGATGGTCGGCGACCGGCTGCACGACGTCGTCGGCGCCCGCGAGCACGGCATCGAGTGCCTGGCCGTCGGGTGGGGTTACGCGCCGGCGGCCGAGCTCGCGGCCGCCGGTCCGGCCGGCAGCTGCGCGACGCCCGCCGAGCTCGCCGCGGCCCTGGGACTCACCGCGGGCGCCGCACCCACCGCCTAGGAGCCGGCCGACCTCCTTGCCGTCGGCCGGCGCTCGTCCGCCGGCCCGCCGACGGCCGTGACGAGCGTGGTCCAGGAATGCACCCGCTCGGTCGGGTTGGACAGCCCGCACCGCTGGATCGTCCAGGCGAGGAAGGCGCGATAGTCGGAATCGGTGCCGACGCTCGTGACCGCCTTCGATCGCCTGATGCGGGGATCGAGCCCGATGTCGGCGACCTTCGCCCCCCGTGGGAACTGCCGAAGGATGGCGACGGTCTCGTCGGCGGCGCGGACGAACTTCCGGGCGCCGGTCGCGACGGCCGTGCTGACACCGGCGAGCGGGAGGAGTGCCCGCGCCGCGTCCGCCTGCCGGCGGCGGGCCTCGATGTCGTCGGCGACGGTGCCTCGCAGCGCCTTCGTGACCGCGTCGTTCGCGGCGCAGTATGTGTCGAGCGCTCCCTGCGTCCCGCGCGTGCTCTGCGTCCCCTGCGTCGACCGGGGTGGCCGAGCGCCGCCGGTCGAGGTGGTCGCCGACGCCGCCACGGACGCCGACGCCGACGCGCTGCGGTGTCCGTCGCCGTCACCGTCGCGACCTGTCGAACACGCCGGGAGTGCGACGACGAGACAGCACGTCGCAGCCAGCGACACCGCTCGTGACCCGTCGCGGCGTCGTCTCACGCCGGTCGGGCCGGCACTACGCGGCACTCGGGACACGGGCCGCGTCACGACGGGAACTGCTGTCCGCACTCGGGGCAGAAGCGACCCGTGCTCTGCGTCTCCGTGCCGCAGCCGGTGCACGAGCGTCTCGTGACGAGGGACGAGCCGCACTCGGCGCAGAACTTGCCGCCGCCGGCCTGCGCGCCGCAGGCAGGGCACCGTGGCTGCGCCTGCCGCGACAACGGGGTGTTCCCCACGAGGTCGACGGACTCGAGCCGCTCCTGCAGCTGCCGACGTCGGGCCTCCGCCTGCAGTTGTGCGAGCTCCTCGACGGCGATGGGCGAGCAGCGCGCGCACTGACCGATGTCCTCGTTCCAACAGCCGTCACCGCACACCCAGTCGCCGCACCCGCGACACTGGTGGAAGTTCGGGGCGATCTCGGCGGTCGCGGCCCGGAGCGCGTCGTCCTTCGCGGCGGAGTTCGTGCCGCGGTCGAGGAGCCGGTCGGCCGCGTACCCCACCTCGGCGAGCGGGCCGCCGAGCAGGCCGGTGACACCGCGGGCGAGCTTCTGCCCGAGCGAGCGCGGGTCACGGCGGAACGCGGAACGGAACCCGTTCCCGCATCGTTCGCAGCGGAACTCGAACTGGAACCCGTCCTGGTTCGACAGGTCGGTGTAGTTGTCGGTGAACGGTACGAGGTCGGTCATGTCATTCCTGATTCGGCGGATATACGGGTATGTGCTCGGACCTGAGGTGGAGGATCAGCTCGACGAGTGGTCTGGCGTCGTGCTCGTCGAGGTGCTGCGACGCGTCCATGAGCAGGAGGTTGTTGATCAACATGCCTCGGCTCAGGAACGCCGCCGCTTCGGCGACCGACGCGCCGGCGGCCGTCACGGCCCCGTACACCTCGTCGAAGAGGCGTCGAGCCTCGTGACCGATCAGGGGCTCGGCCGACGCGGCGGAGAACGCGTGCGCGTGGACCAGCACCGCCGCCCGCCTGGTGAGAACCAGCTCGAGGTACGCGGCGCCGAGTCGTGACGGGGAGAACTCGCCGCCCGAGACCGCACGGAACGCCGCCACGATCAGGGCGCCTGCGTGCCGGTGCGTCTGCAGGAACAGCTCCCGCTTCGAGCCGAAGGTCTGGATGACGTACGGCTGCGACACCCCCATCCGGCGAGCGACCTGGGCCGTGGTGGTTCCGAAGTAGCCACGAGCGGCGAACGCCTCCATCGACGCGTCGAGGAGCTCGTCGATGCGCGCGGGCCGACGCTGGCCGATCACGGTGGGCGTGCCCGTCCTCTCACCGCGCGATGTTATCAGCCGATAACAGAGGCTGGCCCGACGGTGCCCGGCCGGGGTATCGCGCCGACCACCGGCGGTGTGCCGACCACCTAGGCTGACGAACGTGTCCGCGCCCGCACCGAACGCGCCGCGGCCGTCGTCGGCGGCTGTGCGTCCCGCCGACCGCATGGGCGGGGTGGCGGTCGCGCTGCTCGTGCTGGGGCTGCTGCTGTGGGCGCTCTACCGCTTCACGATCGGCACCGAGCGGCACTCGTTCGCCGCCGGCGCGACCCCGCCGTCCGAGGTCTCGGTGATCGCGGGCGACACCTACGCGATCGGCATCCCGGGCGGCGTCGGCAGGACCGCCCAGCTCCTGCCGGACCCGCAGTCGCTGTCGTGCTCCTTCGCGCCCGCGGGCGGCGCGCGGCGGCAGCTGGCGGTGCAGGTCGAGCCCGCGACCACCAAGGCCCTCACCCGCATCGCCACCTTCGTGGCCCCGCGGACCGGACGGGCCGCCGTCTCCTGCGTCGGCCTGCCCGCGGTGTTCGTCGACGACGCCGAGGACGTCGGGCCCGACCTCGCCGGGCTCTGGCTCGTCCTCGCGTCGGTCTCGTTGGCGGTGGCCCTGCCGCTGCTGTTCTCGGTGTTGCGCCGCTACTACGGCGCGGACCGACCGCTCGTGGCCGTCGAGCCGGACGGGGTCGGCAGCGCCGGATGACCGGTGCCGAGCAACGCCGGGCCGAGCTGCGCGCCGACTGCGCGAACTGCGCGGGCCTGTGCTGCGTCGCGCTCGCCTTCGACCGGCCCAACGGCTTTGCCTTCGACAAGGCCCCCGGCGACCCGTGCACCCACCTGCGTGACGACTTCCGCTGCGGCATCCACGGCGAGCTGCGCGAACGCGGCTTCCCCGGGTGCACCGTCTTCGACTGCCAGGGCGCGGGGCAGAAGGCCACGCGCGTGACCTTCGCCGGGCACGACTGGCGCACCGATCCCGACCGAGACTTCATGTTCGCGACCTTCCAGGTGCTGCGACCGCTGCACGAGCTGCTGTGGTACCTGCACGACGCGTTGGAACGCGACGTGACCGGTCCGCTGCACGCGGGTCTCGCCGACGCCTACGACCGGGTCGCGACCTTGACCAACGGCTCGGCCGACGCGGTGATGGCCACCGACGTGGCCGCCGAACGCGACCGGATCGGCGACCTGCTCGCGCGGACGAGCGAGCTGGTGCGCGCCGACGCCCGTGGCGGCCGGCCGCCCGGCAGGATCGCGCGCCGGGCCCGGCCGCGGGCCGACCTCGCCGGTGCCGACCTGGCGGGGGCGGACCTGCGCGGAGCGAACCTGCGCGGCGCCCGGCTCCTGGCCGCGGACCTGCGTGACGCGGACCTGCGCGGCGCCGACGTCATCGGCGCCGATCTGCGCGATGCCGACGTCCGCGGCGCGGAGCTGTCCACGACGCTGTTCCTCACGCAGTTCCAGGTGAGCGCCACCCGGGGCGACGCGGCGACCGCGGTGCCCGGGACGCTGTCCCGGCCGGCGCACTGGGCGGGCTCGGCGTGATCCAGCGCCGCTCGAGCCGGGTCAGATCCAGCCGCGGCGTTTGAACAGCACGTAGAGCACCACCGCCGCGAGCACCATCAACCCCAGCGCGAAGGGGTAGCCGAGCAGCCACTGCGTCTCGGGGAGGTGCTTGAAGTTCATGCCGTAGATCGAGGCGATCGTGGTCGGCGCGAAGCCGATCGCGGCCCACGCCGAGATCTTCTTGACCTCGTCGTTCTGCGCGTTGCTGGTGCGGCTGAGCGCCGTCATCTCCTCGTTCTGCTTCTGCGCCACCAGGATCGAGTTCACCTGCAGGATGTCGCGCAGCAGGACGCGCAGCGAGTCGATGCGCTCGTTCACCTGGGTGACGTGGTCGGCGACGTCGCGCAGGGCGCGACGCAGCTCCTCGTCCACGTCGTACTTGTCGAAACCGCCGGCCAGCGACTCCAGCATCGCCGTCAGCGGATGGGCGGCGCGCTGGAAGTCCACGACCTCGCGGGAGAGCTCGTAGATGCGCCGCGACACCGCGGGGTCGCCGTCGAACACCTGGGTCTCGATCTCGTCGACGTCGTTCTCGATGCCCTTGACGACCGGGACGTAGCCGTCGACGACGGCGTCCAGGATCGCGTACAGGACCGCCTCCGTCCCCTTGGCCAGCAGCTCCGGGTCGTCCTCCAGGCGGTGCCGCACGACGGCGAGGTCGGGCGACTCGGCGTGCCGGACGGTGATGACGAAGTCCCGGCCGAGGAAGACGTGCAGCTCCCCGAACTCGACCTCCTCGACGTCGTCGAGGTAGCGGGCGGCGCGCAGGACGACGAAGAGGGTGTCGCCGTAGCGTTCCAGCTTGGGTCGCTGGTGCGCGGTGACCGCGTCCTCGACGGCGAGCTCGTGCAGGCCGAACTCGTGGGCCAGCGAGCCCAGCTCGTCCTCGCCGGGACGGTAGAGCCCGATCCAGGCCATGCCGTCACGGCGTTCGCGCAGCGCCTCGTAGGTGTCACCGAGCGTGCCCGGCGAGCATTCGCGCTGCCCTGCGCAATAGACGGCGCTGTCGACGACGCCGGACGCGGACGACGGCGTCGCCGGCGGGCGGTCCGGAGCGCCGTGGTCTGCGGGCTCCGGGTGCGAGCGTCGCCGGAGGGCGAGGCCGACCCGGGGATGCAGCGCGCGGCGGTCGGACATGGCTCAGACGATAGCCGCGGCCGGTGAACCAGCGGCTGTCCGACGCCGACTGGCGACCTACCGGCCGACTGGCGACCTGCAGGTCGCCAGTCGGGCTGCAGGTCGCCAGTGGACGAAGGAGGTCGCCAGTCATCCGGGTCCGGCGCGCGATGGTGCCAATGGCAAGCTGAGGCGGTGACCGATCGCGATGCGAGCAGCGTGCTCGACGTTCCCGTCCAGACCCTCGCCGGCGAGGACACCTCGCTGCGCGAGTACGCGGCCGGCGGCCCGCTGCTGGTCGTCAACGTGGCGTCGAAGTGCGGCCTGACCCCGCAGTACGAGGGGCTGCAGGAGTTGCACGAGCGCTACGGCGAGCGCGGACTGCGCGTGCTGGGCTTCCCCTGCAACCAGTTCATGGGGCAGGAGCCCGGCACGCCGCAAGAGATCCAGCAGTTCTGCTCGACGAACTACTCGGTGTCCTTCCCGCTGTTCGCGAAGATCGACGTGAACGGGGCGGACCGTCACCCGCTCTACGCGCAGCTCGCCGCGACCGCCGACGCCGACGGCGAGGCCGGGGACGTCCAGTGGAACTTCGAGAAGTTCCTGCTGGACGCGGACGGCGTGGTGCTGGAGCGCTTCCGGCCCCGCACCGAACCGCTCGACCCGACCGTGGTGACCGCGATCGAGACCGCCCTGGGCGACACCGCACCCTCGGCCTGAGCCGCCGCGCAACCCGGGCCTGCTGTTGCGGGCCGGGGTTAGGTTCGAGACATGTTGCTCGGAGTGCACCTCGCCAATCTCACCTACGACAACGGTCCCGCCGCGCTGCCCGGCGACCTCGCGGCGATCGCGGAGGCGGTCGAGTCCGCCGGCTTCGCGAAGCTCAGCGTGATGGACCACGTGTGGCAGATCGGGCCGGTGGGCCCGGTGGACACCGACATGCTCGAGGCCTACACGACGCTCGGCTTCCTGGCCGCGCACACCGAGCGCGTCGAGCTGCTGTCGTGGGTCACCGCCGTCGTCTATCGCGACCCCGGCCTGCTCGCCAAGATCGTCACCACCCTCGACGTCCTGTCCCGGGGACGCGCCTGGCTCGGCATCGGCGCGGCGTGGAACGAGGAGGAGTCGCGCGGTCTCGGCCTGTTCTTCCCCGGCACCGCCGAGCGCTTCGAGCGGCTGGAGGAGGCCCTGCAGATCTGCCTGCAGATGTGGGGTGACTCCCAAGACGCGTACGAGGGCAAGCACTACCGGCTCGAGCGCACCCTGAACGTGCCGCAGGCGATCCGTCGGCCGCACCCGCCGATCCTCATCGGCGGCGGGGGCGAGAAGAAGACGCTCCGGCTCGTGGCGCAGTACGCGCAGGCGTGCAACCTGTTCGACGGCCCCGAGCTGTCGCACAAGCTCGACGTGCTCAAGGGCCACTGCGACGCCGTGGGGCGCGACTACGACGAGCTCGAGATCACCGTGATGTCCCGGCTCGAGCCGGGTGAGAACGGCGAGCACGTCGACGACGTCCTGGACCATCTGCGCGAGCTGGCCGCCCTCGGCGTCCACCACGTGCACACCGGGGTGCCCGCCGCCGCCGACCTGAAGCGCATCAAGATCTACGGCGAGCGGATCGTGCCGGCGGCCGCCGAGTTCTGAACGACCTCACCGTGCCGGGCCCGTGACACGCGTCACGGCGCGGGGTTATCTTGTGCCCATCGCCGCCCAGACGACCGCCACCGGCGCGGACTCGGTCCGCGCCCTGCGCTCTGCGCACGAGCAGTTCCTGGCCTCGGGTACGGCGCCGGGCGTGCGCGACCTCGTCGCGGCCTCGTGGCGGCGTTCGATCGCCGCCGGGGTCGACGTCGACGACCCGTTGCCGCCGATCACCGTCGCCGACACCGAGCTCGCCGACTACCGCGAGGCGCATCCGCTCGCGCGGGTCTTCCCGCTGCTCTACGACGTGCTCGGCCGGGCGGCGGAGGAGTGCGACGCGGTCATGGCCGTGGGCGACGCGGGCGGTCAGCTGTTGTGGGTGTGCGGGCGCAGCGCCGTCCTCGACCGCGCCGAGCGCATCAACTTCGTCGAGGGCGCGCGCTGGGACGAGATGCACGCCGGCACGAACGCGCCCGGGACTGCGCTGCAGCTCGACACGCCGGTGCAGATCCGCGCCGCGGAGCACTTCGCCCGTCCCGTCCAGCCCTGGACCTGCACGGCGGCGCCGATCCACGACCCGATCACGCAGGCCATCGTCGGCATCGTCGACGTCACCGGCGGCGAGGACCTCGCCTCGCCGCAGACGTTGGCGATGGTGCGCGCCGCGGCGCGGATGGCCGAGGCCGAGCTCGGCCGCCTCGTCGTGCAGACCGCCGGGTCCGGACAGCGGCTCTGGACGCCCGCGGCCGCCGTGCGGGTCGACGGCCTGGGCCGGCCGGACTGCCTCGTCGAGATGCCCGGTCGCACGGTGCGGTTGAGCCCCCGCCACAGCGAGATCCTGGTGATCCTGGCCGACCACCCCGACGGCATGACCGGCGACCAGCTCGCCGTCGAGCTCTACGCCGAGGACGTCAGCACCTCCACGATGCGCGCCGAGCTCACCCGGCTCCGCTCGCTGCTCGGGGGCGAGCTGCTCGCGTCGCGGCCCTACCGCCTGCAGCGCGAGGTGGCCTGCGACTGGCGCACCGTCCATCGCGAGATCGAGGCCGGCCGTCCCGCCGAGGCGCTGCGCCACTACCGCGGGCCGCTGTTGCCGCACTCCGACGCGCCCGGGGTGGTCGAGCGCCGCCGGGTCCTGGAGCGCCGGCTGCGGGCGGTGGTGCTCGCGTCGGGCCAGGTCGATCTCATGGCGGCCTGGACGCGCAGCCGGTGGGGGGCCGACGACCGCGACGTGTGGGCCCGCCAGCTGGACCTCGCCGCCGAGGAGTCGCCGTTGCGGACCATCGCCGCCGCCGAGATCCGGCGGCTCGATCGCGAGCTGGGGGCCGGTTTCGGCGTGCGTTAGGCATCGTGCAGCGGTGCTGCAACGTCGGCGGGCCTACCGTCGACCCGCACGCCGGCGTGGCGTGCGTCACGCACGACGGAGGCCAACGATGGCAGTACACGCAGCACCCGGATCCGGCGACAGCCCGGTGTCGGTCGAGAGCCGCTACGACAACTTCATCGGTGGGGAGTGGACGCCGCCGAGCAAGGGCGAGTACTTCGAGAACATCACGCCCGTCACCGGCCAGGCGTTCACCGAGATCGCTCGCAGCACGGGCGAGGACGTCGACGCCGCACTCGACGCCGCGCACGGGGCGAAGCGGGCCTGGGGCCGCACCAGCGTCACCGAGCGGGCCAACATCCTGAACAAGATCGCCGACCGCATCGAGGCGAACCTCCCCGCGCTGGCGCTCGCCGAGACGTGGGAGAACGGCAAGCCGATCCGCGAGACGACCGCCGCCGACCTGCCGCTGGCCGTCGACCACCTGCGCTACTTCGCCGGTGCGGTGCGGGCGCAGGAGGGCGGGATCTCCGAGATCGACGCCGACACGGTCGCGTACCACATCCACGAGCCGCTGGGCGTCGTCGGCCAGATCATCCCGTGGAACTTCCCGATCCTCATGGCGATCTGGAAGCTCGCCCCCGCGCTGGCCGCCGGCAACTGCGTCGTGCTCAAGCCGGCCGAGCAGACGCCGTGGTCGATCCTCAAGCTGATGGAGGTCATCGGCGACCTGCTGCCCCCGGGCGTGCTCAACGTCGTCAACGGCTTCGGCGTCGAGGCGGGCAAGCCGCTGGCGTCCTCCAGCCGCATCGCCAAGATCGCGTTCACCGGCGAGACGACCACCGGTCGCCTGATCATGCAGTACGCGTCGCAGAACCTGATCCCGGTGACGCTCGAGCTCGGCGGCAAGAGCCCGAACATCTTCTTCGAGGACGTCGCGGCCGCCAAGGACGACTTCTACGACAAGGCGCTCGAGGGCTTCACGATGTTCGCCCTCAACCAGGGCGAGGTCTGCACCTGCCCGTCGCGCGCGCTCGTCCAGGCCTCGATCTACGACCAGTTCGTCCACGACGCCATCGAGCGGGTCAAGGCGATCAAGCAGGGCAACCCGCTCGACGAGGAGACGATGATCGGCGCGCAGGCGTCCAACGACCAGCTCGAGAAGATCCTGTCCTACCTCGACATCGGCAAGCAGGAGGGCGCCAAGGTCCTCACCGGCGGCAACCGCACCACGCTGGACGGCGACCTCGCCGGCGGCTACTACGTCGAGCCCACCGTGTTCGAGGGCGACAACTCGATGCGCATCTTCCAGGAGGAGATCTTCGGCCCGGTGCTGTCGGTGACGAAGTTCGACGACGAGGACGACGCGCTCAAGATCGCCAACGACACGCTCTACGGCCTCGGTGCCGGAGTCTGGTCGCGCGACGGCAGCCGGGCGTACCGGGCCGGCCGCGAGATCCAGGCCGGCCGGGTCTGGACGAACTGCTACCACCAGTACCCGGCACACGCCGCGTTCGGTGGGTACAAGCAGTCCGGGGTCGGGCGCGAGAACCACAAGATGATGCTCGACCACTACCAGCAGACGAAGAACCTGCTGGTCAGCTACTCGCCGAAGAAGCTCGGCTTCTTCTAGGAGCCGGTTCGGAGGAGCCGGGCCACGCCGGCGGTCGCCATCCCCCGAGGCGGCCGCCGGTGTCCGGCTCCGGCGTGGGGGAGCGGCGGAACAGGAGAGACGCGATGGCCACACCCGAGATCACGAGCGACACGACGTCACCGTCGACCGCGCCGGAGGACGTCCACTCGCGCGTCGGGGTCTCCGAGCCGGCCGCCGGCCTGCTCCGCGACCTCACGAAGCGGCACGGGCCGTTGATGTTCCACCAGTCCGGTGGCTGCTGCGACGGCTCGTCGCCCATGTGCTTCCCGGACGGCGAGTACCTCCTCGGCGACGGCGACGTCCACCTCGGCGATCTCGACGTGGGCCTCGATCGTGCGGTGCCGGTGTACATGTCCCGCAGCCAGTTCGCCTACTGGCGGCACACCCACATCACCATCGACGTGGTGAAGGGCCGTGGCGCGGGCTTCTCGGTCGAGGCGCCCGAGGGCGTGCGCTTCCTCATCCGCTCGCGGCTGCTGAGCGAGGCGGAGTCGGCGGCGTTCGACGACTGAGCCGTCGCGCCGCCGACCCTCCCCAGCGACTACCTGGTCTTCGCGACCACCCACGTCCCGTACCTGCTCCAGCCGGCGGCGTTGTGGAAGCTGACCCGCGCCCGGTAGTTGCGGTTCTTGATCAGCTTGCCGAACTTCTGGGCCGTCGTGCCCGGGCGGAGGCTGACGAACTTGTGGTTCCACGGCACGTCGTAGCGGTGCTTGGTCGGGTGGTAGGTCGACAGCTCGACCAGCACCGACGTCACGCGCTGGCTCCGCGCAGGCGCCTTCCAGCGGACGGTGAGCTGCTGCGAGCCCGAGCGCTTCAGGGTCACGCCGCCGGCCTTGCGCGGCGTGGCCGGTGCCGTCGTCGGGTAGCACCGGGTGCCGCCCGCGGGGGCGGGCAGGACGGTGCGCTTCGGCACGTCGTTGAAGATCGAGTACCGGGTGACCGCGTTCGGATAGGTCACCGCACCCGAGGTGCCGCACGTCTTGAGTCGCTTGAGCTGCGCACCGTCGCCGCCGTAGTGGTGATGCTTGACGTTGAAGTCGGTGTAGAAGTTGCGTCCGCAGTTGGACGCCTTGCCGGTGTCGCCGACGACCCCGATGGCCTGGCCGGCCCGCACCAGGTCGCCCGCGTGGCCGATGATGCGCGACAGGTGGCCGTAGCGCGAGATGACGCCGCCGCCGTGGTCGATCCAGACCTCGGTACCGAACGACGACTTGGTCGTCGGCGTGCACTTGTCACCGTGCGCGTCCGCGATGTGCATCACGCCGGCGCCCATCGCCAGGACCTTCGCGTTCGAGGGCTTGTGCTCCTGGCCGGTGGGGCTCATGTCGATGCCCCAGAACTTGTGGCCGTTCGGGCAGCCCGGGTTGTCGCGGACGCAGTCGATCTTGGCCTCGACCTGCAGCGGGTACCAGACCGGGTCGGAATAGGGGTGGCCCGCGCTCGTGCCGGCGCTCGCCGCCGCGAGCACGGCGGCCGGCGCGGCCGGGACTGCGGTCGCGGCGCGGGGTGCGGGGCGGGCACCGGCCGTGCTGGACACGCCCGACGGCGCCGTGAACACCGCGGCGGCCAGGGGCGCCGCCGCGAGCAAGGCGAGCGGACCGCGCCACGGGATGCGGGTCGTGCGCGTGCGACGGGACATGATGGGGGCACGGGTCGGCATGCCGGTTCCTTTCGCGGCCACGCGTCGGGGGAGGTGCGGGCCGCTGTGAAGTCAGGATAAAGGCGATCGTGTCGTTCGTCACCTGGAGTGTGCGGTTGCCGTCCTCTCGACCGCCCGACGTGCCCAGGTGGGAGGACCGTCATATTGCTACTCACGAGTAACATCGGCAGAGTGTTACGAGAACGTGTCGAGCCCGCCGCACGGCGGGTACGTCACCATCCCGCGGCGTGTGCCGGCGGGACATCCCGAACCGAGAGGTCAGCGAACGCATGAACATCGTGGTCCTGGTCAAGCAGGTGCCCGACACCGAAGGTGACCGCAAGCTCGACTCGTCGGACAACACCGTCGACCGCAACGCCGTCGACCCGGTCATCAACTACATCGACGAGTTCGCGATCGAAGAGGGCCTGCTGCTCAAGGAAGCCCACGGTGGCGAGGTGACGATCCTGACCGTCGGCCCGGACAAGGCCACCGAGTCGATCCGCAAGGCGCTCTCGATGGGCGCGGACAAGGCCGTCCACGTCAACGACGAGGCCATCCACGGCTCCGACGCCATCGGCACCGCCAAGGTGCTCGCCAAGGCGCTGGGCGGTATCGAGTGGGACGTCGCGATCTCCGGCTCCGAGGCCACCGACGCGCGCGGCGCCGTCGTGCCCGCCCTGCTCGCCGAGGTGCTCGGTGCGCCGCAGCTGACGCAGGCCCGCAAGGTCACCGTCGACGGCTCGACGGTCACCATCGAGCGCGTCACCGACACCGGCTTCGAGAAGGTCGAGGGCTCGACCCCGGCCGTCATCAGCGTCGTCGAGAAGATCAACGACCCGCGGTACCCGTCCTTCAAGGGCATCATGGCCGCCAAGAGCAAGCCCATCGAGGTCAAGTCGCTCGGCGACATCGGCCTCGACGCCGGCGAGGTCGGCCTCGCGAACGCGTGGACCCAGGTCGCGTCCTTCGAGAACGCCCCGCCCCGCGAGGCCGGTCAGACCGTCAAGGACGAGGGGGACGGCGGCGCCAAGATCGCCGACTTCCTGGCGTCCAAGAAGTTGATCTGACCCGAGTCGACGACAGAGAAGGAGATAGAACATGGCTGAGGTTCTCGTCCTCGTCGACGCGCTCGACGGTTCGGTCAAGAAGCCCACGCTCGAACTGCTCACCGCCGCCCGCCAGCTCGGCGAGCCCAGCGCCGTGGTGATCGGCGCGCCCGGCGGTGCCGCGGCGCTCAAGGACCAGCTCGCCGAGTACGGCGCCGCGAAGGTCTACGTCGCCGAGAGCGACGACATCGCCGGCTACTCGGTGGCCCCGAAGGCCGAGGCGCTCGCCGCCGTGGCCGGCCAGGCGTCGCCCGCGGCGATCCTGCTGGCCTCCACCGCCGAGAACAAGGAGATCGCCGCCCGCACCGCGATCAAGGTCGGCGGCGGGCTGCTCTACGACGCCGTCGGCTTCGACGGCGACGGCAACGTCTCGCAGCAGATCTTCGGCGCCTCGATCGAGGTCACCGCCAAGGTCAGCAAGGGCACGCCCGTCATCACCGTGCGGCCGAACTCGTTCGCGCCCGAGCCGTCGACCGGCGCGGCCGAGGAGGTCGCCGTCTCGGTCGACCTCTCCGACGCGGCGAAGGCGGCCAAGATCGTCGACACCGTCGTCGAGGAGAAGGGTTCGCGTCCGCAGCTGTCCGACGCGTCCGTGGTCGTCTCCGGCGGTCGCGGCATCGGCAAGGCCGACAACTTCGAGATCATCGAGAAGCTGGCCGACTCCCTCGGTGCCGCGGTGGGCGCCTCGCGCGCCGTCGTCGACGCCGGCTGGGTCCCGCACACCATGCAGGTCGGCCAGACCGGCGTGACGGTCTCGCCGCAGCTCTACGTGGCCGTCGGCATCTCCGGGGCGATCCAGCACCGCGCCGGCATGCAGACCTCGAAGACCATCGTGGCCATCAACAAGGACGCCGAGGCCCCCATCTTCGAGCTCGCCGACTACGGCGTGGTCGGCGACCTGTTCGCCGTCGCCCCGCAGCTCACCGACGAGATCGCCAAGCGCAAGGGGTAATCCCCGCGTCAGTCCCTCGTCGTGCACGGGCCGGTCACCCTCGGGTGGCCGGCCCGTTCGCGTCCCCGCACACGGGCGGATCTTCCTGCGCCTCGCGCGTCCGGGGTCGGCAGCGGCAGGGGGATCGCGGGCCGTCGACCCGCGTTGACGTGAACCGCGGTTCACCTTGCATGCTGGGACGGTGACACCGCCGTCCGCCGAGCCCACTGTGCCGCCGCAGCCGACCGAACCTCGCACGATCTTCGCGGCACCGGTGCGGGCCACCAGCACCGGCATCCTCGTCCTCATCACGCTCATCGCGTTCGAGGCCATGGCGGTGTCGGCGGCGCTGCCCACCGCCGCGCGGGAGCTGCACGGGCTCGGCGGCTACGGCTGGGCGTTCACCGGCTTCCTCGTCGCCAACATCGTCGGGATGGTGGTCTCGGGCCAGCTCAGCGATCGGCGCGGGGCGGCGCCGCCGCTCGTCGTCGGGCTCGCCGCGTTCCTCGCCGGGCTGTTGCTCGCCGGCACCGCCGCCACGATGGCGCTGCTCGTCGCGGGCCGCGTCGTGCAGGGGCTCGGCGCCGGGTTGATGATCACCGCGATCTACGTGGTCATCGGGCAGGCGTACGGCGAGCGGTTGCGCCCGCCGCTGTTCGCGGCGATCTCGTCGGCCTGGGTGGTGCCCTCGCTGGTGGGACCGCTCGTGTCCGGCGCGCTGGCCGAGCACGCCAGCTGGCGGCTCGTCTTCCTCGGCCTGGCGCCGTTCATCGTGCTGGGCGGGATCCTCGTGCTGCCCTCGCTGCGTGCCCTGCACCGGGCCGAAGCACGGCGCGACGGGGCGCAGCGCGGACCGAGCGCGGCCGACCGGTTGCTGCGCGCTCTCACCGTCGCCGGCGGCGTCGCCCTGCTCGAGGCGGCCGGACAGCACCCGTCCGTGCTGCTCGCGGCCGTGGCGGTCGTCGGGCTCGCCGCCGTCTGGTGGGGGTTGCGGCGGCTGTTGCCGCCCGGTACCGCCGTCGCGCGACCGGGCGTCGCCGCGCCGGTCGCGCTGCGCGGGCTGCTCGCCGGGGCGTTCTTCGGCGTCGAGTCGATCCTGCCGCTCTCGCTGACCGTCCAGCACGGCTTCACCCCCACGGCCGCCGGGCTGCCGCTCGCGGCCTCGGGCATCAGCTGGGCGGTCGGCTCGTGGTGGCAGGGCCGCGACCGCGACGAGCGGGGGCACCGCCGCCGCGTCGCCCTGGTGCGGGCCGGGTTCGGCTTCGTCGCCCTCGGCACGCTGGGCGTCGCGATCGCGGCCGTGCCGGCCGTCCCGGGCTGGTTCGCCTACCCGGCCTGGCTGATCAGCGGCCTGGGTGCGGGCCTCGCGATGTCGTCGGTCGGCATCCTGCTGCTGCGGTACACGAGCGACGCGACGCGCGGGGCCGACTCGGCCGCCCTGCAGCTGGCCGACGCCACGGCCAGCGCGCTCACCACCGGCGTCGCCGGTGTGCTCGTGGCCGCGGCGGCGCGCGACGTCATCGGCTACACAGGGGCGTTCGTGACGCTCGGGGTGCTGATGTGTGCCGTCGCCGGGCTGGGCGCGGCGGTGGCGGGGCGGGCCCGACCCGCGGCCGCCGCGGCGGGGGACGCGGCGCCCGCCGGGCAGCGGGGTGGCCCGCGGCCGCCCGGCGCGGAGCTCGCCGCCACGTCCTAGACTCGGCGGCGATGCCGTACCTGGACCACGCAGCGACGACACCCATGCTCCCGGAGGCGGTCGCGGCCGTCACGGAGGCGCTGGGCCGAGTCGGCAACCCCTCGTCGCTGCACGGTGCGGGCCGGCGGGCCCGTCGCACCGTCGAGGAGTCGCGCGAGCAGTTGGCCGCCGTGCTCGGCGCGCGGCCGTCGGAGGTGCTCTTCACCGCCGGCGGCACGGAGTCGGACAACCTGGCCGTCAAGGGCATCTTCTGGGCCCGGCGCGACGCCGATCCCCGCCGGGTCAGGGTGATCGCCGGCTCGGTCGACCACCACGCGGTGGTCGACACCGTCGACTGGCTGGTCGCCCACGAGGGCGCGCGCGTCACGTGGCTGCCGGTCGACGCGGCCGGCGTCGTGCACCCCGACGCGCTGCGGACGGCGCTCGCCGCCGACCCCGACGACGTCGCCCTCGTCACCGTCATGTGGGCCAACAACGAGATCGGGACGGTCATGCCGATCGCCGAGCTCGCCGCCGTCGCCCACGAGTTCGGGGTGCCGCTGCACACCGACGCCGTGCAGGCGGTCCCGTCCCTGCCGGTCGACTTCGCGCTCGCCGGCGCCGACGCGCTGACCATGACCGGTCACAAGCTCGGTGGCCCGCCCGGTGCGGGTGCGCTGCTGCTGCGCCGCGACGTCGCCTGCGTCCCGCTGCTGCACGGTGGTGGCCAGGAGCGTGACATCCGGTCCGGAACGCTGAACGTGCCCGGGGCCGTTGGGTTGTCGGTCGCGACGGCCCTGTGCGCGCAACGGCGTGCGATCACGTCGGCGCGCGTGGGAGCACTGCGCGACGACCTCGTGGCGGGCGTGCTCGCCGCGGTGCCCGACGCCGTCGTGCACGGCCACCCGACGCGGCGGCTGCCCGGGATCGCGAACATCTCCTTCCCCGGCTGCGAGGGCGACGCGCTGATGATGCTGCTCGACGCCCGTGGCGTCGAGTGCTCCACCGGGTCGGCGTGCTCGGCCGGCGTCGCGCAGCCGTCGCACGTGCTGCTCGCCATCGGCGCGGACGCCGCCCGCGCCCGCGGCTCGCTGCGCTTCTCGCTGGGTCACGACTCGTCGCACGACGACGTCGAGCAGGCGGTCGCCGCCATCGGCCCGGCCGTCGAGCGCGCCCGGCGGGCCGGCCTCACCTCGGTGGCGTCGTGAGGGCGGCGTCGTGAGGGTGCTCGCCGCGATGAGCGGCGGGGTCGACTCCGCCGTGGCCGCGGCCCGGGCCGTGGACGCCGGTCACGACGTCACCGGTGTCCACCTCGCGCTCTCCGCCGCCCCGGCGACGTTGCGCCACGGCGCTCGCGGCTGCTGCACCGTCGAGGACGCGCACGACGCCCGCCGGGCGGCGGACGTCCTCGGCATCCCCTTCTACGTCTGGGATCTCGCGGAGCGGTTCCGCGCCGACGTCATCGACGACTTCGTCGACGAGTACGCCGCCGGGCGCACCCCGAACCCGTGCCTGCGCTGCAACGAGAAGATCAAGTTCTCGGCGGTGCTCGACCGCGCGCTCGCGTTGGGCTTCGACGCGATCGTCACCGGGCACCACGCCCGGCTGCACGACGGCCGGCTGCGCCGTTCCGTCGACGCGGGCAAGGACCAGTCGTACGTGCTCGCGGTCTGCTCCCGCGACCAGCTCGCCCACGCGCTGTTCCCGCTCGGCGACACCACCAAGGCGCAGGTGCGGTCCGAGGCGGCCACGCGCGGGCTCGCCGTGGCCGACAAGCCCGACTCGCACGACATCTGCTTCATCGCCGACGGCGACACCCGCGGCTTCCTGGCGCGCCGGCTCGGCGCGACCGACGGCCCGATCGTCGACGCCGAGACCGGCGTCGAGCTCGGCCGGCACGCGGGGTCGTTCGGCTACACCGTAGGGCAGCGTCGCGGCCTCGACATCGCCCAGCCCGCACCGGGGGGTGAGCCGCGGTACGTCCTGTCGATCCGTCCCGCCGACAACACCGTCGTCGTCGGCCCGCGGACGATGCTCGCGGCGGCCCGCATCGACGCCGAGCGTGCAGTGTGGACGCGGGGTCGCGCGCCCGGCGACGCGTTCGAGTGCACCGTCCAGCTGCGGGCCCACGGCATGACCAGCCCTGCCACGGTGCACGTCGAGGACGCGACGGTGACGGCTACCCTGCACGAACCCCAGGTCGGCGTCGCGAGCGGTCAGGCCCTGGTGATGTACGACGGCGACGAGGTCCTGGGCTCCGCCACGATCGCGGCCGTCCACGCCCCCGTCCCGGCGTGACCGAGCGGCCCTGGGCGCCGGGAGCGGCGACCGGCGTCGGCTCGCTGCCGGGCACCGATCCCCGCGACGCCGCCGCGCTCGTGCTCGGTGAGCTGCCCGGGCTGCCGCACCTCGTCGAGCTGCCGGCGCGCGGCCCCGGGGCCGGCATGATCGGCCGGGCCGCCGCGCTGCTCGTGGAGCTGCCGGTCGAGATCGTCCCGACGGGCTGGCGCCTCGCCGCGCACCCGGGGCGCGACCTGAGTGCCGCGCGCGACCTGCTTGCCCGCGACCTCGACGCGCTCGAGGAGGCCGCCGACGGCTGGCAGGGGCCGTTGAAGCTGCAGGTCACCGGCCCGTGGACGCTCGCGGCCGCCCTCGAACTGCCGAACGGCAATCGGGCGGTCGGCGACCACGGTGCCGTCCGCGATCTCACCGCGTCGCTCGCCGAGGGCGTGCGCGGCCACCTGGCCGACGTCGTCGGCCGCGTTCCCGGGGCGCGTCCGGTGCTGCAGCTCGACGAGCCGGGACTGCCGGCGGTGCTCGCCGGCCGCGTCCCCACGCCGTCGGGCTACGGGACGGTGCGCTCGGTCGCCGCGCCGGTGGCGGAGCAGGCGCTGCGCGACGTGCTGGCGGTGGCGCCGCCCGGTGCGCGGGTCGTGCACTGCTGCGCGCCCGACGTCCCGTTCGCGCTGTTCGCGGCGGCCGGCGCGGATGCCGTGGCGGTGGACGCCGACCTGCTGCGGACGTCGCACTACGACCTCCTCGGCGACCTCGTCGACGCGGGGGTCTCGCTGTGGCTGGGGGTCGTTGCGAGCACGGGGGAGCGCGGCTTCGAGGACGCCCGCGCGGCCGTCCGCTCGCTGTGGCGCGACCTCGGCTTCGCGCCCCGCGAGCTCGCGGCGTCGGTCGTGCCCACCCCGGCCTGCGGCCTCGCGGGCGTCACTGCGGCCGCGGCGCGGCGTGCGCTCCGCACCGTCCGCGACGTCGGCCGCAGCCTGCTCGACGACCAGGGCTGACGCGGAACGCCGACCGGGCCGAGCGCGCGCTGACCGGGCCGGCAGCGGCGACGACCGGTAGCGTGTCGCTCCCCGAGCCCCGACGCGGAGGATCCACCGTGCACGCTGCCGTCCGACGCCCTCTCGCCGCCCTCGTCGTCCCCGTCCTCGGCGCGGGACTGCTCGGCGCCTGTTCGAGCACCGACGGCATCGGCGACACATCGTCCTCGTCGAAGCCGTCGAGCGGCGCCGCGTCCTCGTCACCGGCATCACCGTCCTCGACGACCACCTCGACGGCGCCGTCGGGCTCCTCCTCCGCCGGCGGGAACGCCGGTCTGGAATCGGCGCTGCTGCCCGCCGCCGCGGTCGGCGCGCAGTTCACCCGGACCGTGTCCGACACCGGTGACCGCGACCCGCTGCCCTGCACGCCGGACAAGCCGTCGCTGCAGGTCCAGGTCCCGCCGCAGCGTTACCTGGGCGCCACCTACCGTCACCCCGACCAGGACGTCCAGGTCAGCGAGAACGTCGTCGTGTTCGCCGACGACGCGGCCGCGCAGCGCTACTACCGGGCCGCGGATGCGGGACTCGGCTGCGACAGCGGTCGGATCTCCGGCGAGACCTACCGCATCACGGGCCCCGGACGGCTCCAGGTCTCGACGGTCGACATCGACGCCGGGCAGGGCTGGGACCTGGTCGGCAAGTCCTACAAGGCCACCCTGGCCATCGTCCGGCTCGGCGCGAGGATCGTCTCGTTCACGTTCCTGGCGACGACGTCGACCACCAAGAAGGTCGCCGTGCAGCAGATCATCGATCGGGCCGTGGAGCTCGCCGACCGCGAGCTCTGACCCCGTCCCGTCGCCTTCCTCGGCGAGTTGGTCGAAGAAGTGGGCTGTGGATCGACCAACTCGCCGAGGAAGGCGTGTCGGAGCGGCCCACTAGATTCGCCACCATGACCGAGGTGCCCGACAGCGCGTCCACCGAGGCCCGCGACGAGCACGCCCGCATCGCGCAGCAGGTCGACGACGCCGCCTACCGCTACTACGTGCTGGACGAGCCGACGGCCAGCGACGCCGAGTACGACGGATGGCTCCGGCGGCTGCAGGAGCTCGAGGCCGACTTCCCCGACCTGCGCACGCCCGAGTCGCCCACGCAGCGCGTCGGCGGCACGTTCTCGACGCTCTTCACGACGGTCGACCACCTCGAGCGCATGCTCAGCCTCGACAACGCGTTCTCGGCCGACGACATGGCGGCCTGGGTGCAGCGCGTCGAGCGCGACGCCGGGACGTCGCCGGCCTACCTCTGCGAGCTGAAGGTCGACGGTCTCGCCGTCAACCTGCTCTACGAGAAGGGCCGGTTCGTGCGCGGGCTCACCCGCGGCGACGGCCGTGCCGGTGAGGACGTCACCGGCAACATCCGCACCATCGGCGTCGTGCCCGACACGCTGGCCGGCGACCCCGACACGCCGGAGGTCCCCGACGTCCTCGAGGTGCGCGGCGAGGTGTTCTTCCCGGTCGCGCGCTTCGAGGAGCTCAACGCCGCGTTGATCGAGGCCGGCAAGACGCCGTACGCGAACCCGCGCAACACCGCCGCCGGCTCGCTGCGGCAGAAGGACCCGCGCATCACCGCGCAGCGGCGGCTGTCGATGGTCGTGCACGGAGTCGGTCGCGTCGAGGGCGGCCCCGCGGTCAGCGCGCAGTCGCAGTGGTACGAACACCTCGCGAGGTGGGGGCTGCCGACGTCCGACCGCGCCCGCGTGCTCGCCGACGCCGAGGCCGTCCAGGAGTTCATCACTAACTACGGCGAGCACCGCCACGACGTCGAGCACGAGATCGACGGTGTCGTCGTCAAGGTCGACGACCTCGGCCTGCAGCGTCGCCTCGGCTCCACCAGCCGCGCGCCGCGGTGGGCCATCGCCTTCAAGTACCCGCCCGAGGAGGTCAACACCGAGCTGCTCGCGATCAAGGTCAACATCGGTCGCACCGGCCGGGCCACGCCGTACGGCATCATGCGCCCGATCAAGGTGGCCGGCTCCACCGTCGAGAACGCCACCCTGCACAACCAGTGGGAGGTCGCCCGCAAGGACGTCCGCGTCGGCGACACCGTGGTGCTGCGCAAGGCCGGCGACGTCATCCCCGAGATCGTCGCGCCGGTCGTCGCACTGCGGCCCAAGGGCACGCGCAAGTGGACGATGCCGAAGCACTGCCCCGAGCCGGGCTGCCGTACCGACGGTCGACGCACCGTGCTGCGCCCCGAGAAGGAGGGCGACAAGGACTACCGCTGCCCGAACTCGCAGCACTGCCCCGCGCAGCTGCGCGAGCGTCTCTTCAGCCTCGCCTCGCGCTCCGCCCTCGACATCGAGGCGCTCGGCTACGAAGGGGCCACCGCACTGCTCGACGCCGGCGTCATCACCGACGAGGGAGACCTGTTCGCGCTCGCCCCCGACGACGCCACGGGCGACGAGACGTCGGCCCGCGAGCTCCTGGCGCGGGTGCCCGCCTACACCCGCGCGGCCAGGAAGAACGACGCCGCCGAGCACGTGGTCGACGGCCGGGTGCTCTCGGCCAACGGCGAGAAGCTCGTCGGCAACCTCGCCCAGGCGCGGACGCGACCGCTCTGGCGCATCCTGGTGGCGTTGTCCATCCGGCACGTCGGCCCGACCGCGGCCCGGGCGCTCGCCACCCACTTCGGCAGCATCGACGCGTTGCGCACCGCGTCCGTCGAGCAGATCGCCGAGGCCGAGGGCGTGGGGGGCGTCATCGCCGAGGCCGTGGTCGAGTGGTTCGCCGTCGGCTGGCACGCCGACATCGTGCGCAAGTGGGCCGCCGCCGGGGTGCGGACCGCCGACGAGGCCGACGCCACCCCCAGGACGCTCGCCGGTCTCACGGTCGTGGTGACGGGTTCGCTCGCCGGGTTCTCGCGCGACGAGGCGAAGGAGGCGATCATCACTCACGGTGGCAAGGCGTCGGGCTCGGTGTCGAAGAAGACCGACTACGTCGTGGTGGGGGAGAACGCCGGCAGCAAGGCCGAGAAGGCCGAGCAGCTCGGGGTTCCCGTCCTCGACGAGGACGGTTTCCACACGCTGCTGGCCGAGGGGCCGGCGGCGTCGGAGGGCGATCCGGCCGAGCCGGCCGACACGGTCGTGACGAACCCGTGACTCGCCGTCCGTAGCCTTCCCGGCGCGCGACCCTGAGGGATTCTCGCGTCGGATTAGGTGCCTCTCATCGGACTCTGGAAGGAAGGTCGCGTGGCGACGGTGGGCGAGCGGGAACGGCCGGGGACGAGCAGGCTGCCGTCGGTCCGTGTCGCCCGGTGGCAGCTGGTGGCCTTCGCCGTCCTGCTCGTCGCGTACGTGATCTACACCCTCGGGGTGCTGCACCCCAGCGACGTGGGGCGGATGGACCGCTGGGTCTACACGATCCACTTCCGGCGCGACGTCCTGCCGACCTGGCTCTACGACCTGCTGCTGAAGTACGTCTACTTCGGCCAGCGCGGCGTCGCCACCGTCGTCTTCCTGCCCTACTTCGTGTGGACGGCCTGGCGGCTGCGCAACGCCCGCCCGCTGGTGATGCTCGTGGTCGCCCTGATCCTGCTGAACGTGAGCGTCGGCGCGGTCAAGCTCGCCGTGGGGCGTCTCGGCCCGCGGCTGACCGTCCACTACTTCGACGTGCACATGGGCGGCGACATCTACCCGTCCGGGCACGTCGCCAACACGGTGGTGCTCTACGGCCTGATCGCCTGGATCTCGCTGCGTCACCGCACGCTGTTCACCGCGATCGCCGTGTGGCTGGCGGTGTCGGTGGGTGTCGCCGCCGTCATGGTCAACACCCACTGGTTCAGCGACATCGTCGGCGGCTGGCTGGCCGGCGCCCTCGTCCTGCTCGCGCTGCCGTGGTTCGTGCCGACGGCCGAGCGGTGGGTGGCGGCCGGCTACGCCCGCGTCAGGCCGCGCACCGACCCCTGGGTGGAACGCGCGCAGGAGCGGTGGCGGCGGCGTCGCGAGGGCACCGACGCCACGCGCTGACCCGGGTCAGGGCTCGAGCGGCGTGACGCTCGCGGCGATGGCGGCGAGGTACTGCAGCCGGACGAGCTCCGAGGGCACCCACCGCAATGTCGGCCGTCCCACCAGCAGCGCCGCCTCGCCGAGGCAGGTGACCGCGAGCTCGGTGCCGAGCCGCCCCCAGTCCGGCGGCGCCCACGACGCGTCCGGGTCCAGCGGCCGGCTCGGGGCCGGGGGCCACCACGGCACCGGCAGCGACTCGATCTCCGGGGCGGCGCCGCCCGAGGCGAGCACCGCCGACTGGCCCGACACCGGCGCGGCCAGCACCAGTGCCCAGCCGGCCCGGAACACCCGGGCCACACCGGTGGCCAGCGTCTGCAGCGAGGCCGAACCGTGCCCGAGCGAGTCGAGCAGCTCCAGCTCGCGGTGCGCGTCCAGCTGCCCGGCGTAGGGGCGGATCGACTCGACGTGCACGCCCTCGACCGTGGCCGCGGCCGACACCAGCGAGTCGGCCAGCCGGTCCGGCGGCAGCTCGACGACGAAGTCGTCGGTGGCGTGGCCGGGGGAGCGCTCGACGACGTCGACGGACAGGATGTCGGCGCCCACGGTGCCGAGCGCCGTCGCGACGGCGCCGAGCGCGCCGGGGCGGTCGGGCAGCTTCAGCCGGAGCAGGAACGACACGCCGCACAGCCTGCCGCACCCCTGTGACGCGGTCGTTACGGGCCCCCGGGGACGGGCGCCGGGCGCGACGGGCCGACGGTGGCGCCGCCGGGGTCCGCGGGGTCCGTAGACTTCCGGAGCGTGTCGACACCCACCCCGGACGGCGCCGGCATCGGCCGCGACGACGTCGCCCATCTCGCCCGTCTCGCCCGGCTCGCCGTCACCGACGACGAGCTCGACGTCTTCGCCGGCCAACTGGACGTCATCCTCGGCTCGGTCGCGCGCGTCGCCGAGGTGGCGGCCGCCGACATCCCGCCGACGTCGCACGCCGTGCCGATGACGAACGTCTACCGCGCCGACGAGGTGCGCCCGTCGCTGCCGCGCGACGCGGTGCTGGCCGGCGCCCCGGCCGTCGAGGACGACAAGTTCCGCGTGCCCCGGATCCTGGGGGACGCGGAATGAGCCTCGTCGGCAGGACCGCCGCGGAGCTCGCCGAGGTGATCGCGAGCGGTGAGGCCAGCGCGGTCGAGGTCGCGCAGGCTCACCTCGACCACGTGGCCGCGCACGATCCCGCCGTCCACGCGTTCCTGCACGTCGACACCGAGGGCGCGCTGGCGGCGGCGCGGGCGGTCGACGAGCGGCGTGCCGCGGGCGAGCCGCTCGGCCCGCTGGCCGGCGTGCCGCTGGCGATGAAGGACGTCGTGGTGACCGAGGGGCTGCCGACGACGTCCGGCTCGAGGATGCTCGAGGGGTGGCGCCCGCCCTACGACGCCACGGTCACCCGGCGCGTCAAGGACGCCGGGATCGTGATGCTCGGCAAGACCAACATGGACGAGTTCGCCATGGGCAGCTCGACCGAGAACTCCGCCTTCGGCCCGAGTCGCAACCCGTGGGACCTCACCCGCACGCCCGGCGGCTCGTCGGGCGGCTCCTCGGCGGCGGTCGCCGCGCTGCAGGCTCCGCTCGCGATCGGCACCGACACCGGCGGCTCGATCCGCCAGCCCGCCGCGGTCACCGGCATCGTCGGGCACAAGCCCACCTACGGCGCGGTCTCGCGCTACGGCCTGATCGCGTTCTCCTCCTCGCTCGACCAGGCCGGCCCGTTCGGCCGGACGGTCCTCGACACGGCGCTGCTGCACGAGGCCGTCGCGGGGTACGACCCGGCCGACTCGACGTCGATCGACGCGCCGGTGCCGGCGGTGGTCGCGGCCGCCCGCGAGGGCGCCGCGGCCGGCAGTCTCGCCGGCGTGCGCGTGGGCGTGGTGCGCGAGCTCGGCGGCGAGGGCTACCAGCCCGGCGTCCTCTCGTCCTTCGAGGCCGCGGTCGAGACGCTGCGCGGGCTCGGCGCCGAGGTCGTCGAGGTCGGCTGCCCGCACTTCGACTACGCGCTGGCCGCGTACTACCTGATCGCGCCGAGCGAGTGCTCGTCCAACCTGGCCCGCTTCGACGCGGTGCGCTACGGCCTGCGCGTCGGCGACGACGGCGCCCGCTCGCTCGAGGACGTCATGTCCCTGACCCGCGAGGCGGGCTTCGGCGCCGAGGTGAAGCGTCGCATCATGATCGGCACCTACGCGCTGTCGTCGGGCTACTACGAGGCGTACTACGGGCAGGCGCAGAAGGTGCGCACCCTCATCGCCCGCGACTTCGCCGCCGCGTTCGAGCGGGCCGACGTGCTCGTGTCGCCGACGACACCGTCGGTGGCGTTCGGGCTGGGGGAGAAGGTCGACGACCCGATGGCGATGTACCTCAACGACCTCTGCACCCTGCCCGCCTCGCTCGCCGGCACCCCGGCGATCTCGGTGCCGTGCGGGCTGTCCGAGGGCCTGCCGGTGGGGCTGCAGATCATGGCGCCCGCGCTGGCCGACGACCGCTGCTACCGGGTCGCCGCGACCTTCGAGGCGGCCACCGAACCACTCACCCTTCCCGCGGGAGCGCTGGCATGACGTACGAGGACGTGATCGAGCGCTACGAACCCGTCATCGGTCTCGAGACCCACGTCGAGCTCGGCACCGCCTCGAAGATGTTCTGCGGCTGCGCCACCGGTTTCGGCGCGGAGCCGAACACGCAGACCTGCCCGGTCTGCCTGGGGCTGCCGGGTGCGCTGCCGGTGGCCAACGAGCAGGCGATCGAGTCGACGATCCGCATCGGGCTCGCGCTCAACTGCAGCATCGCCACGTGGTGCCGGTTCGCGCGCAAGAACTACTTCTATCCCGACATGCCGAAGAACTTCCAGACCTCGCAGTACGACGAGCCGCTGTGCGTGGACGGCTATCTCGACGTCGACGTCGACGGCACCACGCACCGGGTCGGCATCGAGCGGGTGCACCTCGAGGAGGACACCGGCAAGAACACCCACGTAGGGACGTCCGGACGCATCCACGGTGCGGACTACTCGCTGGTCGACTACAACCGGGCCGGCATCCCGCTCGTCGAGATCGTCACCCGGCCGGTGACCGGTACCGGCGCGCTGGCGCCCGAGGTCGCCCGGGCCTACGTGACCGCGCTGCGCGACATCCTGCGCACCCTCGGCGTCAGCGACGTGCGGATGGAGCAGGGCTCGCTGCGCTGCGACGTGAACACGTCGCTCAACCTGCCGGGCGAGGCGTGGGGCACGCGGACGGAGACCAAGAACGTCAACTCGCTGCGCAGCGTCGAGCGCGCGGTGCGTTCGGAGATCCTGCGGCAGGCGCCGTTGCTGGACGCCGGGGAGCGGATCCGGCAGGAGACCCGGCACTTCCAGGAGCAGACCGGTGACACCCGCAGCGGCCGCAGCAAGGAGGAGGCGACCGACTACCGGTACTTCCCCGAGCCCGACCTCGTGCCGATGGCGCCCGACGCCGCGTGGGTCGAGTCGCTGCGGGCCACGCTGCCCGAGCTGCCGGCCACGCGCCGGGCCCGGCTGCGCGACGAGCTGGGGCTCTCCGACGACGACCTCGCCAAGATGACGAACGCCGGTGTCGTCGACCTCGTGGGCGCGACGGTCGAGGCGGGCGCGCCGGTGGGCGAGGCCCGCAACTGGTGGATGGGGTACCTCGCGCAGAAGGCCAACGAGCGCGAGGTCGAGGTCGCCGACCTCGGCATCACCGCGGCGCAGGTGGCCCGCGTGGTCGCGCTCGTGGCGTCGGGGGAGCTGACGACCGCGCTCGCGCGGCAGGCGGTCGACGGCGTGCTCGAGACCGGCGACGACGTCGACGCCGTGGTCGCGGCCCGCGGCCTGACGGTCGTCTCGGACACCGGCGCGCTGGAGCAGGCGGCCGACGACGCGATCGCCGCGAACCCCGACGTCGCCGACAAGGTGCGCAGCGGCAAGGTCGCCGCGGTCGGCGCGCTGGTCGGCGCGGTCATGAAGGCCACCCGCGGGCAGGCCGACGCCGCCGCGGTCAAGGACATCCTGCTGCAACGCCTCGGCGCGCGGTAGCGGCGTGGCGAGCCCCGGGGCCGACTGGATCGGCGGCGACGGCAGGTCGACGGCGTCGACCTACCGGGCCATGGCCGCCGACCAGCTGCACGGCGTCTCGCCGTCCTACGAGCGGATCTGCCTGGGCATCGCCGACGACACCGACGTGCAGGCGCTCATCGACCGGCTGCCGCGACCGAAACGGCAGCCCAACCTGCTGCTCGCCGCCGTCCGGCACGTGGGCGGGCCGGTGTCGTCGTGGGAGGCATTCCGGGAGTTCGTCCACGGTCACTGGGACGACGTCGAGCAGGTCGTGCTCACGCACGCGACGCAGACGAACGAGGCCGGCCGGTGCGCGGTGCTGCTGCCGGTGCTCGCCGCGCTGCCGCAGCCGCTCGCGCTGCTCGAGGTGGGTGCATCGGCCGGGCTGTGCCTCTACCCCGATCGCTACGGCTACCGCTACCACCACGACGGCGGCGAGACCCGGCTCGGGGAGGGGCCGCCGGTGCTGTCGTGCCGGCTTGAGGGCGCGCCGCCACCGTCGCGCCGGCCGGAGGTCGTGTGGCGGGCCGGCCTCGACCTGAACCCCCTCGACGTCACCGACGACGAGGACGTGCGGTGGCTCGAGTCGCTCGTCTGGCCGGAGCAGGCCGAGCGCTTCGACACGCTGCGCGGCGCGCTCGCCGTGGCCCGCCGCGACCCCGCCCGGGTCGTGCGCGGCGACCTGACCCGCGACGTCGCCGAGCTCGCCGCGGCGGCACCGGCCGACGCCACCCTCGTCGTCTTCCACACCGCGGTCCTCCCGTACGTCCCGGCCGACGCCAGGGGCGAGTTCGTCGACGTCGTACGAGCGCTCGCCCGGCGCAGACCGACCGTCTGGCTCGCGAACGAGGGCCGCGGTGTCGTGCTGCCCGGCGCCGAGCACCTCGCCGGCCCGGGTTCGTTCGTCCTCACCCGTGACGGCGAGCCGGTGGCGGTGACCGCCCCGCACGGCGGCCACTACGCCGCCCTCGCCCAGTGAGGCGGGCCGCCGCTCGACGCCGCACCGCCGTCGTCGTGATCGCGGTGGCGATGACCACGACGCCGACTCCCGCGGCCGCGACCGGCGGTGCCCGGGCGCTGTTGCGCATCACCGACCCCCGGCTCGACGAGGTCAGCGGCCTCGCGCCCGGGCACCGCTCGCCGGGCGTCTACTACGTCCAGAACGACAGCGGGGACGAGAACCGGTTCTTCGGCATCGACGCCCGTACCGGGGCGACCGTGGCGACGGTCCACGTGGCCGGCGCCACGAACGTCGACTGGGAGGACATCGCCACCGCGGGCCGCGGCACCGCGGCGGCGGTCTGGCTCGCCGACATCGGTGACAACGACGCGCAGCGCGACGAGGTCCGGGTGTACCGCGTGCGCGAACCGCGGCTCGCGGCCGACGAGCGGGACGGCGACGTCACGACCGCGCGGGCGGACGTGTGGCGGCTGCGCTACCCGGGCGGCCCGGTCGACGCCGAGTCGCTCGCGGTCAGCCCGGCCGGCACCGCCTACGTGGTCACCAAGTCGCTCACCGGCACCTCGACGGTCTACCGGGTGCCGGCCCGGCCGAGCCGCGAGCGGGTCCGCGCCCTGACCCGGGTCGCCCGGGTCACGTTCTCGTTCACCGGGACACCCGGCGGTCCGAACGCGTTCGGGCAGCTGACGGCCACCGGTGCGGCGTTCTCGACCGACGGGCGGCTGTTCGCGGTGCGGACGTACACCGACGCCTACGTGTGGCGGGTCGGCGCCGGCGGCGACCTGGCCGCGGCGCTCCGCGCGACGCCGACACGGGTCGCGTTGCCCGCGCAGCCGCAGGGGGAGGGGATCGCGATCGTCGGCCGGCGGCTGCTCGTGGACTCCGAGGGGACGCGGCAGCGGGTGTGGTCGGTCCCGCTCCCCGCCGCCGTCGTCGGGACGGCGGACTCGACCCCGGCGCCGACGTCATCGCCTTCCCGGTCGCCGGCCACCCGGTCGCCACGGACCATGGCGGCCGGCAGCAGTGACGGTGGCAGCGGCGACAGCGACGGCGACGGCGACGAGGTGGTGCGCTATCTCGTCGGCGGTGCGCTCGTCATCGTGCTGGCCGGGGTCGTCCTCGCCGTGACGCGCCGCCGGTGACGGACCCGGCGGGGCGAAACACGGCAGGATGACCGCATGACCCGCACCGCGGCCTACCAGCACCCGCTGCTGGCGCTCACTCTCTGGATCGCCGGCGGCCTCGTCGTGCTGGCGGTCGTCGCGGCGATGGTCGGCCACCACCTCGTCAAGCGCGGCATCCGGGAGCCGTTCTTCGTCCGGCTCGTCAACCGCGTCTCGGAGAACGTCGTGGACGTCGTCAAACGGCCGCTCACGATCGCCGTGCTCGACGAGGTCGCCGACGTCCTGCGCACCGGCCATTACACCCGCAACGTCGCGTCCGCGCTGCAGGAGAACCGCGAGGAGCTCAAGCAGATGATCTCGGAGAAGATCAAGGAGGACCCTGCGGCGGGCCACATCAGCATCGTCCCGTTCCACGACCGGATCATCGAGCAGGCCAGCGAGACCACGCTCCGCGTCATCCTGGAGGTGCTGGCCGACCCGCGCACCGACGAGCTCGTCTCCGACGTGCTGCGCGACAACATCGACCAGATCCGCATCGCCGTGCGCGACCGGGAGATCTGAGCGGGCACGTCCCGCTCCGTCGGCCGCTCAGCCCGGGTTGCCCTCGCCGCCCCCGCCGTCGGGCACGTAGCGGATCACGCGCTCGTCGGCCGCGACCGGCTTGCCGTTGCCGTCGCGGTTGGACGTCGTGAGCCAGAGGGCGCCGTCCGCGGCGGCGACCACGGTGCGCAGGCGGCCGTAGCGGTTCTTGAGCGCCGCGGTGAACTTGCCGACCTTGGGTCGTGTCGCGGACCCGGTCAGCGGCGCGGCGAGCAGCTGCTTGCCGTCGAGGGACGTGACGTAGAGCCGGCCGTTGAGGACGGCGCAGTCACCCGGGGCGCCGGTCGCGGCCGGTGTCGACGCGAGCGGGGCGGTCCGCGACAGGTCGTCGCCCTTGCCCACGACGTTGACCTCCCCGGTGCCCGCCGCGGAACGCTCTACCTGCAGCAGCGTCGAGGACTGCGCGCAGAGGCCGTCGGCCTGCCGCAGCCCGCTGGCGTAGATCGGCGAGGAGCCGCGCGGATTGCCGGCGGCCGGCGACCCGATGTCGTCCACCCGCAGCAGCTTGCCGGCCAGGCTGCGGCTGCTGGTCGCCAGCGAGGTGCGGCCGGCGTCGCCGGTGCCGATCTCGAGCGTCCCGGTGGCGGAGAACTGCAGCCGGCCGGTGTTCCCCGACCGGCCGTGCGGGATCCCGGTCACGACGGGGGTCACCGGGCCGTCGAGGGTGAAGGCCACCACCCGGTTGTCCTTCTTGGTCGAGATGTAGGCGTAGACGAGGCTGTCCTCGCCGTAGGTGGGCGACAGCGCGAGGTCGAGCAGGCCGCCGTCGCCGGAGCCGTCCACCCCCGGGAGCGTGCGGACGGTCGGCACCGCCTTGCCGGCCGTCGGCTGCACCCGCACGATGCGTCCGGTGCGGCGTTCGCCGACGAGTGCGGTGTTGTCCGGCAGCATCGCCAGCCCGACCGGTGCGCGCAGCTTGGTGGCGACGACCAGGGGATCGCCCTTCTGGGTGGGCGTCGAGCTGCTGCCGCCGCTGCCGCCGCCGCTGCCACCACCGCCGCCGCCGCCGTTGCCCCCGCCACTGCCGCCGGACCCCGGTAGCGACGGCACGGGCAGGATGGGCGTGATCTGCACGCCGGGGCTGTGCTCGACGACCGAGCGGCCCGGACTCGGCCGGTAGTCGGGGGCCTCGGAGCCACCGGCGGAGCATCCGGCGAGCACGGCGGCGCCGGCGGCGCAAGCACCGAGGAGCGCGGTCGCGGCACGTCGCATCCGTCCAGTCTGCCCGGCGAAGCTGTGGGCCCGGCGGCCGCCCGCGGTCTCTAGGCTCGACACCGTGACGATCACCGTGAGCGTGCCGACCGACGACGAGCGTGACCTGCTGCGACACGGGCTGGCCGCCGCGGTACCGGGCGACGGGGGAACGGGCGACGGGGGACCGGGCGACGGGGCCGGTGCCGCGCCCGACGTCGACATCGTCGTGTGGGACGGCACCGGGACGGCACCGGACGGCGCGGAGCGCATCGAGCTGTTCGTCGGCCGGTACAACGCGCCCCCGCCGGCGCGGGAGGCCCTTGCCGAACTCCCGGTGCTGCGTGTGGTGCAGCTCGTCTCCGCCGGCGTCGAACCGTGGCTGCCCGTCGTCCCCGACGGGGTCGCGCTGTGCAACGGCCGTGGCGTCCACGGCAGCTCCACGGCCGAGCTCGCCGTCGCCGGGTTGCTCTCGCTGCTGCGCGAGCTGCCCGCCCAGCTCGACGCGCAGCGCGACCGGCGGTGGGAGCGCCGCGAAGCCCGCGGTCTGGCGGGGCGCCGCGTGCTCGTGCTCGGTGCGGGCGACATCGGCCGACGCATCGGCGGCGTCGCCGAGCTGCTCGACGCCGAGGTCACCTACGTCGCCCGCACGGCGCGTGAGGGCGTCCACGCTCTCGCCGAGCTGCCCGACCTGCTGCCGCGCCAGCAGGTGGTGGTGGTGGCGCTGCCGCTGACCGCGGAGACCGAGCGACTGGTCGACGCCGCGTTCCTCGCCGCCCTCCCCGACGGTGCGGTGCTGGTCAACATCTCCCGGGGACGTCACGTCGACACCGACGCCCTGGTCGCGGAGCTGCGCGCAGAGCGCCTCTCGGCCTTCCTCGACGTCACCGACCCCGAACCGCTGCCCGCCGGCCACCCGTTGTGGGACGCCCCCGGGCTGCTGCTGACCCCGCACCTCGGCGGCGGCACGTCGGGGTGGGAGCAGCGCGCGTACCGGCTCGTCGCCGAGCAGGTGCGCCGGCTCGCCGACGGGGGAGTCGAGTCGCTGGTCAACCGGGTGGCCGGCGACTACTGACACCTACTGACACCGGCGTCCCGACCGCAGGGAGGTCGGCGCGACGTCAGCGCCGACGGCGCCGTTGCGGGGCCGGTTTGGGCGTGGCGTCGGCGAGCTCGGGCAGGTGCCCGCCGCTCAACCGCGACAGCGGACCGAGATGGGCCAGCCGCACGCAGGGCAACCGGGTGACGCCGTCGTCCTGCACGGCATAGATCGACCGGCCACGTACCGAGAGCCCGCGCAGCGTCGGCCACGGCAGCAGCCGGGACCCGAACACCGCCCGCACCGTCAGCCCGTCGGCCGTCACGATCGTCGCGGTGCGCGCGACGAAGAACGCGGCCAGCACCGGGACGAGCAGCACGAGCAGCTGCGGGCCGAGGGAGAAGCCGTTCGTCGAGCCCGACGCGACGTCGCGCACGTCGCCCGCCCCGCCGCCGGAGAACGCCACCGGCACGGCACCGAGGACGAGGAAGACGATGATCAGGTAGGACGTCCGCGGCAGCCGGATGACGACGGGCTGCGCCGGGCCGACCGGGCCTTCGGACCCGTCACCGGGGGGCGGGCCTGAGGGCATGGGTGGACGGTACGCCGTAGGCTTTCTCGCGTGAGCAGCGACAGTCAGCCGGGGTCCGAGTCGAGCAGCCCGCAGCCTCGCAAGGAGCATCGCAAGCCGCACAGCGCGATCGTCACCGACGGTCTGGAGCGCGCCGCGGCGCGCGGCATGCTCCGCGCCGTCGGCATGGGCGACGACGACTGGCGCAAGCCGCAGATCGGCGTCGCCTCGTCGTGGAACGAGATCACCCCGTGCAACCTGTCGCTGGCGCGGCTCGCCAAGGGCGCGAAGCAGGGCGTGCACGCCGCCGACGGCTACCCGCTCGAGTTCGGGACGATCTCGGTGTCCGACGGCATCTCGATGGGTCACAGCGGCATGCACTACTCGCTGGTCTCGCGCGAGGTCATCACCGATTCGGTCGAGACGGTCTTCCGGGCCGAGCAGCTCGACGGCGGCGTGCTGCTCGCCGGGTGCGACAAGTCGCTGCCCGGCATGCTGATGGCCGCCGCCCGCCTCGACGTCGCCGCGGTGTTCCTCTACGCGGGGTCGACGCTGCCGGGCAAGCACGGCGATAAGACCGTCACCATCATCGACGCCTTCGAGGCCGTCGGCGCCTGCCTCGCCGGCCGGATGACACGCGACGAGGTCACCGAGATCGAGAAGGCGATCTGTCCCGGCGAGGGCGCCTGCGGGGGCATGTACACCGCCAACACCATGGCGTCCGCCGCGGAGGCGCTCGGCATGTCCCTGCCCGGCAGCGCCGCGCCGCCCGCGCCCGACCGCCGCCGCGACGAGTACGCGATCCGTTCGGGCGAGGCGGCGGTCCGACTCGTCGACGCCGGCATCACCGCGCGCACGATCATGACCAAGGAGGCGTTCGAGAACGCCATCACCGTCGTCATGGCGCTCGGCGGGTCGACCAACGCCGTCCTGCACCTGCTCGCCATCGCCCACGAGGCCAAGGTCGAGCTCACCCTCGACGACTTCAACCGCATCGGCGACAAGGTGCCGCACCTGGCCGACGTCAAGCCGTTCGGGCAGTACGTCATGACCGACATCGACGCCATCGGCGGCGTGCCGGTGGTGATGAAGGCGCTGCTCGACGCCGGACTGCTGCACGGCGACGCGCTCACCGTCACCGGCCGCACCCTGGCCGAGAACCTCGCCGACATCGAGCCGCCGGACCCCGACGGCAAGATCATCCATGCGATGTCCGACCCGATCCACCGCACCGGCGGGCTGACCATCCTGCGCGGGTCGCTCGCGTCCGACGGCGCCGTCGTCAAGAGTGCGGGTCTGGAGTACGACGTCTTCGAGGGTCGTGCGCGCGTGTTCGATCGCGAGCAGGCGGCGATGGCCGCGCTGTCGGCGGGCACGCTGGCCGCGGGCGACGTGATCGTCATCCGCTGGGAGGGCCCGAAGGGTGGCCCCGGCATGCGCGAGATGCTCCAGATCACCGGCGCCATCAAGGGAGCCGGGCTCGGCAAGGACGTCCTGCTGCTGACCGACGGGCGTTTCTCGGGCGGCACGACGGGGCCGTGCATCGGCCACATCGCCCCGGAGGCCGCCGTCGGTGGGACGATCGGCCTCGTCGAGGAGGGCGACACCATCCGGCTCGACATGTCGGCCCGCACCCTCGATCTCCTCGTCGACGACGAGGAATTGGAGCGGCGGCGCGCAAATTGGAAGCCGGTCGAGCCGCAGTTCGACTTCGGCGTCCTGCGCAAGTACGCCAAGCTGGTCGGCAGCGCCTCCATCGGCGCGGTCTGCGACTGAGTCCGGACGCCGAAAACGGGGCCGTCACCGGTGGTGACGGCCCCGTCTCCCCCCACCAGGGCTGGATCCAGGGCAGGGTCCAGGCTTCGGCAGTAGTTCGGGCCCCCAGGGCGGCGCTGCGGTCAGCGCCGGTGGCCGAAGTCGGTGGTCAGCCACACCTTGTGGTGCTTCCTGTCGAAGTAGACGTCCACGCCGACCTCGCGGAAGTGACGGCTGAGGATGTTCTGGCGGTGCCCGTCGTAGGGCGCGCGCTCGTTGTACATGAGCTTCTGCAGCACCAGGACGCCCTTGCGGTTCATCTGCGAGTTCCAGGCGATGTTCTCGCCGACCCACGACCAGTTGTAGCCGGCCTTGGAGATGCGACGGGAGAACTCGGCTTCGCCGCGGACCCGGTGCGACATCTGGTTCGCGCGGGCCATCGAGGCGTTGTGGCGGCGCGCGCTCACCTGCAGGTGCTTGTTCATCTTGACCCTGGGCAGGTGGTGGGCCTTGCGCTGCGCGTTGATGAGCTTGAGCACCGAGTTCTGGATCGAGCGCTCGTACTTCGTGCGCGCCTTGACGCCGGCGGCCTCCGCCGGCGACGCGACGCTGAACAGCGGGGCCAGGAGGCCCAGCAGGAGGGTGGCGATGAGGACGCGCGAACGGCGCGGGCGCACGGTGACGACGGGCGCGCTCTCGGCGGCGTCGGACGGGCGGGAGGTCGTGCGAGCGGGGGTCGACATGGCGGGGAGCTCCATCTGGGGGATGAACGGACTTCTGCTGTCCCCCGACGGACGTGCCCCCGCCTCGCGGCGGGATGTGCCGCACCTACCCCAGATGCGGCTGGTCACGACCTTGCCGTGACCGCTACCTGATGTAAACACGGCTCACTAGCTCTTCACAAGGGGACGCGCGACAAAAGTTTCACGATTGCGGGACCAACGTCCCTGGTGCGGGGGTGGGATCGGTCGATGGACGAGGGCGAATACTGCCATGACGGGCATTCGTGCCCGCGCCCGACCGTCGTGACGGCCGTGACGGGTGCCGATGCCCGGCTTGCGGGTGTCCGCCGGTCCCTTGGTCCCGGGCCCGGGGTGGGCTCGCGCGCTGACCATCCGCTTCGCACGGCGACCATGTCGCCCGAACGAAGCGGTGACTGCGCCGGGTGACGGCGGTTGATGGCGGCTCCGCGGGGCGTGTACTGTTCCGCCCGTGCGCATAGCCAACCTCCTCGTACTCGTTATCGAGCGCGTCGCTCGGGCCTAGCTCCTCCCCGCCCCTGCGACGCGCTGACCCTTCGTGCCCCGGCACGAGGGGTTTTTTGTTGCTCTCCCTCGGCCCCGAGCCGGCACCGACGCAGTCGGTCCCGGTCAGTCACGAAAGGCACGGCGAATGGCCCCGACGCCCGAGCAGACACCGGAAACCTCCGTCAGCGGCGCGCAGTCGCTGGTCCGGTCCCTCGAGGAGGTCGGCGCCGACGTCGTCTTCGGCATTCCGGGCGGGGCGATCCTGCCGGCCTACGACCCGCTCTACGACTCGACGCGGGTGCGACACATCCTCGTGCGGCACGAGCAGGGCGCCGGCCACGCCGCCGAGGGGTACGCGCAGGCGTCCGGACGGGTCGGCGTCTGCATGGCCACCTCCGGCCCCGGCGCCACCAACCTGGTCACGCCGATCGCCGACGCCTACATGGACTCGGTGCCGATGGTGGCCATCACCGGGCAGGTGGGCCGTCCGCTGATCGGCACGGACGCGTTCCAGGAAGCCGACATCTCCGGCATCACCCTGCCGATCACCAAGCACAACTTCCTCGTCCAGGAACCCGAGGACATCCCGCGGGCGATCGCCGAGGCCTTCCACCTGGCGTCCACCGGCCGGCCGGGACCGGTGCTGGTCGACCTGCCCAAGGACGTCCTGCAGGCCCGGACGACCTTCAGCTGGCCGCCCCGGTTGGACCTGCCCGGCTACCGACCGGTGACCCGGCCTCACGGCAAGCAGATCCGCGAGGCCGCCAAGCTCATGGCGGCGTCGCGCCGTCCGGTCCTCTACGTCGGCGGTGGCGTGCTCAAGGGTCGGGCGACGGCGGAGCTGCGGCGGCTGGCCGAACTGTCCGGCATCCCGGTCGTCACGACGCTGATGGCGCGCGGCGCGTTCCCCGACAGCCACCGGCAGCACCTCGGCATGCCGGGAATGCACGGGTCGGTCTCGGCGGTGACGGCGCTGCAGAAGGCCGATCTGCTCATCGCGCTCGGCACTCGCTTCGACGACCGCGTCACCGGCCGGCTCGACACCTTCGCACCGCACGCCGCGGTCATCCACGCCGACATCGACCCCGCCGAGATCGGCAAGAACCGCGTGGCCGACGTCCCGATCGTGGGGGACGTGCGCGAGGTGCTGACCGAGCTGCTGCCCGCGTTGCAGGCGGAGTTCGACGCCGACCGTCGCGCGGACCTCACCGGCTGGTGGCGCCAGCTCGACCAGTGGCGCGAGACCTACCCGCTCGGCTACGACGAACCCGCCGACGGCACGCTCGCGCCGCAGTACGTGATCGAGCGACTCGGTGCGCTCGCCGGGCCCGAGGCGATCTACGCCGCGGGTGTCGGGCAGCACCAGATGTGGGCCGCGCAGTTCGTGAAGTACGAGAACCCCTACACCTGGCTGAACTCCGGTGGCGCCGGGACGATGGGGTACTCGGTGCCGGCCGCGATGGGGGCCAAGGTCGCCTGCCCCGACAAGCTGGTGTGGGCCATCGACGGCGACGGCTGCTTCCAGATGACCAACCAGGAGCTCGCCACCTGCGCGATCGAGGGCATCCCGATCAAGGTTGCCGTCATCAACAACGGCAACCTCGGCATGGTGCGGCAGTGGCAGACGCTGTTCTACGACGAGCGGTACAGCCAGACCGAGCTCGGCACTCACAAGCACCGCATCCCCGACTTCGTGAAGCTGGCCGACGCCTACGGCTGCGTCGGGCTGCGCTGCGAGACCAAGGCCGACGTCGACGCCACCATCGAGAAGGCGATGGCCATCGACGACCAGCCCGTCGTCGTGGACTTCACCGTGGGCAAGGACGCCATGGTGTGGCCGATGGTCGCGGCCGGGGCCAGCAACGACGAGATCCAGGCCGCGCGCGACATCCGTCCCACCTTCGAGAGCGAGGTGTGATGCGTCGCGTAGGACTGATCGGCGGCACCAGCTGGGTGTCGAGTGCGCACTACTACCGCGCCCTCAACGAGGGCGTCGCGGCCGCGATCGGCGGCAGTGCGAGCGCGCCCGTCACGCTCTGGTCGGTCGAGTTCGGCGAGGTCGCCCGGCTGCAGCACGACGGCGACTGGGCCGGCGTCTCGCGGGTGTTGTGCGACGCGGCCCGCGCGCTCGCGGCCGCCGGCTGCGAGGGCGTCGCGCTCGCGGCGAACACCACGCACCTCGTGGCCGACGACGTGCGCGTCGCGCTCGGGTCCACGCCGCTGCTCGATCTCGTCGACCTGACCGCCACGGCGCTCGCCGGCCGCCGACGCGTCGGGCTGCTCGGCACCCGCTTCACGATGAGCAGCGCGATGTTCCCCGAGCGGCTCGCGCGCGACGGCATCGACGTGCTCGTCCCCGACGAGCACGCGCAGGCCCGCGTGCACGACGTCATCTACGACGAGCTCACCCGCGACGTCGTGACCGAGCAGGCACGCGACGACTACCTCGCCGTCATCGACAAGCTCGTGGCCGACGGCGCCGAGGCGATCGTCCTCGCCTGCACGGAGCTCGCGATGCTCGATCTCGACGAGCGGTCGCCCGTACCGCTCGTCGATACCACCGACGTCCACTGTCGGGCGCTGCTCGACTTCATCCTGGCCGGAGACCCCGCATGAGTACCCACACGCTGTCCGTGCTGGTCGAGAACAAGCCCGGCGTGCTCACCCGCGTCGCGGGTCTGTTCGCGCGTCGCGGCTTCAACATCGAGTCGCTCGCCGTCGGCCCCACCGAGCACGAAGAGATCTCGCGGATCACGATCGTCGTGAGCGTCGAGGGTGCCGTGCTCGAACAGGTGACCAAGCAGCTCAACAAGCTCGTCAACGTCATCAAGATCGTGGAGCTCGAGGAGAAGCAGGCCGTCGCCCGCGAGCTGCTGCTGGTCAAGGTGCGCGCCGACGACACCAACCGCAGCGACGTGCTGCAGATCGTCGAGCTGTTCAAGGCCAAGGTCGCCGACGTCGCCACCGAGGCACTGACCGTCGAGCTCACCGGACGGCCTGACAAGCTGGAGGCGATGCTCACGATGCTCGAACCGCACGGCATCCGCGAGATGGTGCAGTCCGGCACCGTCGCGCTCGGCCGTGGTCACCGTTCAATGACCCAGGCGGCGTTGCGCTCGGTCGAGCGCAGCGCCTGACCCGACAACCCGCGAGAGAGGCAACAACCCGACATGGCAGTGGAGATCTTCTACGACGACGACGCCAACCTGTCGATCATCCAGGGCCGCAAGGTCGCGATGCTCGGCTACGGCAGCCAGGGGCACGCGCACGCGCTGTCGCTGCGTGACTCGGGCGTCGACGTCCGGGTCGGGCTCAAGGAGGGCTCGCGCAGCCGCAAGAAGGCCGAGGACGAGGGCCTGCGGGTCGTCACGCCGTCGGAGGCGTGCGCCGAGGCCGACGTGATCATGGTGAACGTCCCGGATCCCGCGCAGCGCGGGCTGTACGCCGAGGCGATCGAGCCCAACCTCGAGGACGGCGACGCGCTGTTCTTCAGCCACGGCTTCAACATCCGCTACGGCTACATCAAGCCGCCGGCGTCGGTCGACGTGATCATGGTGGCGCCGAAGGGCCCGGGGCACCTCGTCCGCCGCCAGTTCGTCGACGGCAAGGGCGTGCCCGCGCTCGTCGCCGTCGAACAGGACGCGAGCGGCAAGGCCTTCGAGCTCGGGCTGTCCTACGCCAAGGCCATCGGCGGCACCCGCGCGGGCGTCATCAAGACGACCTTCACCGAGGAGACCGAGACCGACCTCTTCGGCGAGCAGGCCGTCCTGTGCGGTGGTGCGTCGCAGCTGATCCAGTACGGCTTCGAGACGCTGACCGAGGCCGGCTACCAGCCGGAGGTCGCCTACTTCGAGTGCCTGCACGAGCTCAAGCTGATCGTCGACCTCATGTACGAGGGCGGCATCGCCAAGCAGCGCTGGTCCTGCTCGGACACCGCCGAGTACGGCGACTACGTCTCCGGCCCGCGGGTCATCGACGCCCGCGTCAAGGACAACATGTCGGCCGTGCTGTCCGACATCCAGGACGGCACGTTCGCGCAGCGCTTCATCGCCGACCAGGACGCCGGCGCCCCGGAGTTCCGCGAGCTGCGGGCCAAGGGCGAGCAGCACCCGATCGAGGACGTCGGCCGCAAGCTGCGCGGGCTGATGTCCTGGGTGAACTCCGAGAACGACGACTACACCGAGGGCACCGCCGCGCGCTGACCCCCACCCCACCGCTTTTGGCGGCTGAGCGCAGCATGCTGCGCTCAGCCGCCAAAAGTGCTTCGGGGCTGTGGACAACCGCTGTCCTGGCGCTTTCGTCGTCCAGGATCGGCGGGTGTCCTGGACCAGCGTCGCGCGTCGACAGGGTGGGCTCGTCGCGCGCGGTCAGCTGCTGGCCGCCGACGTGCCCGCCCGCACCGTCGACCTGTGGTTGTCGGTCGGCAGGCTCGAGGCCACCCGGACGCAGGGCGTCTACCGGGTCGGCGGCTCGGCCGACACCGAGTTGGGCGCGGCCTGGTTCGCGGCGCTGTCGACGCGATCGCCCGTCACGTACCTGTCCGGGGCCGACTGGTGGGGGATGCCGGTGCCCCTCGACGGGCTGGTGCACATCACCCGCTTCGACCGACGTCGCCTGGACTGGCCGGCGGGCGTCCGCGTCCATCGCGTGGCGCTCGACCGCTCCGACGTGGTGCAGCATCGGGGCTTGTGGGTCACCACCCGCGCTGTCACCGCCCTCGACTGCGTCGGCTGGCTCCCACCCGGCCCTGCGCTGAGTTTCGCCGACCGGGCGGTGCAGCAGGGCTGGCTCACCCGGGCCGACATCGCCCGCCGGCTCGACGAGGCGCCCGGCCGATGGGGCAATCGGCAGCTGCGCCGGATCGGCGCGGTGCTGGAGCGGGGTGCCGAGGCCGAGTCCGAACGTCGCCTGCAGCGCCTGCTCCGTCGCGCCGCCCTGCCGGGGTGGGTCGCGCAGCATCCGGTGGTCACCCCGGCCGGGCGGTTCCGGGTCGACGTCGCCTTCCCGCACCTGCGTCTGGCCGTCGAGGTCGACGGCTACGCGTACCACTCCGGCGACGACCGTTTCCAGCGCGACCGCACCAAGCAGAACGCGCTGCTGGCCGCGGGCTGGCGCGTCCTGCGCTTCACCTGGGCCGACATCGTCGACCGCCCCGACTACGTGATCGCCCAGATCAGCTCACTTTTGGCGGCCTGACGCAGCATGCTGCGCCAGGGCGCCAAAAGCGCTCAGGGGCGGTTGGGGTCGGGGTGCACGGCGAGGAACAGCGACCAGGCGCGTCCGTCGCCGGTGTTCTCGGTGCGGGCGCGGTACTCCTCGACGAGGTCGCGCATGCGCTCCTCGAACTCCTCGCGCAACCCGTCGGTCAGCAGCAGGCCCACGCGCATCGTGTGCACCTGCTCCACCGGGACGAGCGAGACCTCCTCCAGGAAGGTGTCGAGCAACAGCCGGTCGGTGGGCGGGAAGTCCAGCCGCCACGACTTGCCGGTCGCGAGATAGGGGATCTCGCGCGCGCCGCGCGTCCCGCGCCGCGCCGGCTGCGCGGTCAGGAACCCGGTGTCGACCAGCCGGCGCACGTGGTGCAGGACGGTCGCCGGATCCTTGCCGAGCGCCTCGGCGACCTCCTTGTTCGTGTGCGGCTCGTGCAGGCAGATGCGCAGGACGCGCAGCCGCAGGGTGGAGGCGAGCACGCGCAGCTCCTCGTCGGTCGCGGGACGGCGCGGGTGCTCACCGGGGCGGTCGACGAAGGTCATGCGCCCATCGTAGTAAGTGATTGACATATCCCAATCAGTCGTCGAGGCTGCAGGGGTGAGGACCGTCGAGCCCGTCCGCCGCCGGGGCGGCCTGTGGCACCACCTCGACTTCCGGCGGCTGTGGATCGGCGAGACGGTCAGCCAGTTCGGTACGCAGATCAGCCAGGTCGCCCTGCCGCTGGTCGCGATCCTCGCGCTGCACGCGTCGACCTTCGAGGTCGGTCTGCTGACCGCCTTCGAGTCGATCGCGTTCCTGGTCGTCGGCCTGCCGGCCGGTGCCTGGGTGGATCGGATGCGCTACCGCTGGGTCCTCGTCGTCAACGACGTCGTCCGTGCCGCGGGGCTCGCCTCCGTCCCCGCGGCGCAGGCGATGGGTGCGCTCACGATCGGCCAGCTCTACGTCGTCGCACTCGTCGTCGGCGTCGGCACGGTGTTCTTCGACGTGGCCTACCAGTCCTACCTGCCGCAGCTGGTCGACCGGCGGGGGATCGTCGAGGGCAACGCCAAGCTGCAGGCGAGCGAGTCGGTGTCCCAGATCGCCGGACCGAGCGCGGGTGGCCTGCTCGTCCAGGCCCTCACCGCGCCCTACGCGGTTCTCGTCGACGCGCTGAGCTTCCTGTGGTCGGCGTCGTGGGTCGCGGCGATCCGCGCGCGCCCGCCGAAGCCGGCCCGCAGGCCCGACCGCCACCTCGGGCGCGAGATCAGGGAGGGGCTCGCCTTCGTCCTGCACGACCGCAACCTGCGCGCCATCGCGATGTGCACCGGCACCGCCAACCTGTTCAACACCATGGGCTTCGCGGTGTTCTTCGTGCTGCTCGCGCGCGACCTGTCGCTGTCGGCCGGGGCGATCGGGCTGATCATGTCGACCGCGGCCGTCGGCGGACTGCTCGGCTCGTTCGTCGCCACGAGGGTCGCCCGCCGCTTCGGGCAGGGGCCGACCATCTGGGGCTCGATCGCGGTGTCGATGCCGACGGGCTTCGTCGCCCCGTTCGTGCACCGCGACTGGTCGCTCGGGTTGCTCGCCGTGGCCTTCGTCGTCTTCTGGGGGACCTCGGTCGTCTACAACATCACGCAGGTGAGCTTCCGGCAGGGGTTGTGCCCGCCGCAGCTGCTCGGCCGGATGAACGCGACGATGCGCTTCCTGGTCTGGGGGACGATGCCGCTGGGCGGGGTGATCGGCGGCGCGCTCGGCTCGGCCGTCGGCGTGCGCGGGACGCTGCTCGTCGCCGCGATCGGCGGCTGCCTGCCGGTGCTGCCGGTGTTCTTCTCGCCGCTGCGGTGGCAGCGCGAGCTTCCGACGTATGTCTCGGATGATGAGACGCGCAGTTCACCAGTTGAGAGTGCGTCCTGATGCTCGGCTAGGCTCCCGAGCATGAGGCTTGCGGTGGTTCCCGGGGACGGCATCGGTGTCGAGGTCACCGAGCAGGCACTGCGCGTGCTGGACGCGGTCCTGCCGGGGGTCGAGCGCACGCAGTACGACCTCGGTGCCGGACGCTGGCACAACACCGGCGAGGTGCTGCCCGACTCGGTGCTCGAGGAGATCCGCGGCCACGACGCGATCCTGCTCGGCGCGGTCGGCGACCCGTCCGTGCCCTCGGGTGTGCTCGAGCGCGGGCTGCTGCTGCGGCTGCGCTTCGAGCTCGACCACCACGTGAACCTGCGTCCGGCCAAGCTCTACCCCAACGTCGCGACGCCGCTGGCGGGCGAGCCCGCCATCGACTTCGTCGTCGTGCGCGAGGGCACCGAGGGGCCCTACGCCGGCAACGGGGGAGTGCTGCGCAGGGGCACCGCACACGAGATCGCCACCGAGGTCAGCGTCAACACCGCCTTCGGCGTCGAACGTGTGGTGCGCGACGCCTTCGGCCGGGCCCAGGCGCGGCCGCGCAAGCACCTGACGCTCGTGCACAAGAACAACGTGCTCACCAACGCCGGCGACCTCTGGTTCCGCACCGTGCAGCGCGTGGGCGAGGAGTTCCCGGACGTCACCGTCGCCTACAACCACGTCGACGCCGCGACGATCTACCTCGTCACCGACCCCGCCCGCTACGACGTGATCGTCACCGACAACCTCTTCGGCGACATCATCACCGACCTCGCCGCCGCGATCGCCGGTGGTATCGGGCTCGCCGCCAGCGGCAACCTCGACGTCAGCCACACCAACCCGTCGATGTTCGAGCCGGTCCACGGGTCGGCGCCGGACATCGCGGGCCAGGGCAAGGCCGACCCGACCGCCGCCGTGCTCTCGGTGTCGATGCTCCTCGCGCACGCCGGCGAGACGGCAGCCGCGGCCCGCGTCGAGTCGGCCGTCGCGGCCGACCTGGCGAGCCGCGACCCGAAGCGACCCGGCTCGACCGGCGAGATCGGCGAGCGCCTGGCGGCGGCCGCGGCCGACTGACCCAGGACGGGACCTCGGGAGCTATCCGAGCCACCCCGCGCGGGTCTAGATTCCCCATTCGTGACAGCTGCATCCGGGCGGTACACCTACGTCGTCGTCGGTGGCGGCTCGGCGGGCTGCGCACTCGCGAACCGGCTCTCGGCCGATCCGGCGAACCGCGTCCTCGTGCTGGAGGCGGGACGTCGCGACTACCGGTGGGACGTCTTCATCCACATGCCCGCCGCGCTCACGTACCCGATCGGGAACCGGTTCTACGACTGGAAGTACGAGTCCGAGCCCGAGCCGCACATGAACGGGCGCCGGGTCTACCACGCGCGCGGCAAGGTGCTCGGCGGCTCCAGCAGCATCAACGGCATGATCTTCCAGCGGGGCAACCCGATGGACTACGAGCGATGGGGCGCCGACCCCGGCATGGCGACGTGGGACTACGCGCACTGCCTGCCCTACTTCAAGCGCATGGAGGACTGCCTGGCGGCGGAGCCCGACGACCCGTTCCGGGGTCACGGCGGGCCGTTGACGCTCGAACGCGGGCCGGCCACGAACCCGCTCTTCCAGGCCTTCTTCGACGCCACCGTGCAGGCCGGCTACCCGCGGACGACCGACGTCAACGGCGCCCGGCAGGAGGGCTTCACCGCCTTCGACCGCAACGTGCGGCGGGGTCGTCGCTGGTCGGCCGCGCGGGCCTACCTGCACCCGGTGCTCGATCGTCCCAACCTCGAGCTCGTCACCGGTGCGCACGTGACGAAGATCCGTTTCGACGGCACCCGCGCGACGGGTGTCGAGTACCTGCGACGCCGACGGCACGAGACGGTCGACGCCGAGACGGTGGTGCTGTGCGGCGGCGCGGTCAACACCCCGCAGCTGCTGCAGCTCTCGGGCATCGGCAACGCCGCCGAGCTGGGCGCGCTGGGCATCACGCCCCGCGTCGACCTGCCCGGCGTCGGCGAGAACATGCAGGACCATCTCGAGGTCTACATCCAGTACGCGTGCACGCAGCCGGTGTCGATGCAGCGTTACCTGCAGCACCGCTACAAGCTGCCCGTCGGTGCCCAGTGGCTCTTCCTGCGGTCCGGCCCCGGCGCCACGAACCACTTCGAGGGCGGCGGGTTCGCGCGCAGCAACGACGACGAGCGGTACCCCAACCTGATGTTCCACTTCCTGCCCGTCGCCGTGCGGTACGACGGCTCGGCACCCGCCGGCGGCGAGGGCTACCAGGTGCACATCGGGCCGATGTTCTCCGATTCCCGCGGATCGGTGAAGATCACCTCGACCGACCCGAGGGCCAAACCGGCACTGCGCTTCAACTATCTCTCGACCGACCAGGACCGGCGCGAGTGGATCGAGGCGATCCGGGTTGCGCGGCGGATCCTGAACCAGCCGGCGATGGCGCCGTACAACGGCGGCGAGATCTCGCCGGGGCCGTCGGTCGAGACCGACGACCAGATCCTCGAGTGGGTGCGCAACGACGGCGAGACCGCGCTGCACCCGTCGTGCACGGCCAAGATGGGGACGGACGACCTGGCGGTCGTCGACCCGCTCACGATGGGCGTGCACGGCGTCGAGAACCTCAAGGTGGTCGACGCGTCGATCTTCCCCTACATCCCGAACGGCAACATCTACGCGCCGGTGATGATGTCGGCGGAGAAGGCCGCCGACATCGTCCTCGGCAACACCCCGCTCGCCGCCGACCCGATCGAGTTCCACCGCGCCACACCCGGACGGCCCGCGTGACCCAGCTGTTCATCGGGGGGACGTGGCGCGACGCCGCCGACGGCGGCACGCGCGAGATCCGCTGCCCCGCGAACGGAGAGCCCGTCGCGACGGTCGCGGAGGCAACCGACGGCGACGTCCGCGACGCCATCGCCGCGGCCCGGTCCGCGTTCGACGGCGGGCCCTGGCCGCAAACCCCGGAGCGGGAGCGCGGCGCGCTGCTGCTGCGCCTGGCCGACGTGCTCGATCGCGACGTCGCCGCGTTCGCGCGGGCCGAGTCGCTCGACACCGGCAAGCGGCTCGTCGAGTCCGAGTACGACATGGCCGACATCGCCGCCTGCTTCCGCTACTACGGGGGCATCGCCGGCAGCGAGGCCGGTCGCGTCGTCGACGCCGGCCGCGCAGACGTCGTGAGCCGGATCGTCCACGAGCCGGTCGGCGTGTGCGGCCTCATCACGCCGTGGAACTACCCGCTGCTGCAGGTGTCGTGGAAGGTCGCGCCGGCGCTGCTCGCCGGCAACACCTTCGTGCTCAAGCCCAGCGAGCTGACGCCGTCCACCGCGATCCTGCTGCTGCGCGCGCTCGACGAGGTCGAGCTGCCCGCCGGCGTCGGCAACCTGGTGCTCGGCGCGGGCGCCGTGGCCGGCGCGCCGCTGGCCGAGGACCCGCGGGTCGACCTGGTGTCGTTCACCGGCGGCGTCGAGACCGGCACGCGCATCGCGGCCGCGGCGGCGCCGACCGTCAAACGGGTCGCCCTGGAACTCGGTGGCAAGAACCCCAACGTCGTGTTCGCCGACGCCGACGTCGAGACCGCGCTCGACTTCGCGCTGACCGCGGTGTTCCTGCACTCGGGGCAGGTCTGCTCGGCCGGCGCGCGGCTCGTGATCGAGCAGTCGCTGCACGACGAGTTCGTCACCGAGCTCGTCCGGCGCGCCGAACGCATCCGGCTCGGCGGGCCCTTCGACGATCGGACGCAGACCGGCACGCTGATCTCGGCCGCGCATCGCGAGAAGGTCGACGCCTACGTGCGTCGCGCGGTCGGCGACGGCGCGGTGCTGCGGTGCGGCGGACGGGCACCCGACGACCCCGAGCTCGCCGACGGCTTCTACTACCTGCCCACCGTGCTCGACGAGTGCCGGCAGGACATGGCCGCGGTGCACGACGAGTCGTTCGGCCCGGTGCTGACGGTCGAGACGTTCACCGACGAGGACGACGCGGTGCGCATCGCCAACGACACCGACTACGGCCTCGCCGGCGGGGTGTGGACTCGGGACGCCGGCAAGGCGCAGCGGGTCGCCGCGCGGTTACGGCACGGCACGGTGTGGATCAACGACTTCCACCCGTACCTCCCGCAGGCCGAGTGGGGCGGTTACGGCCGTTCCGGTGTCGGCCGCGAGCTCGGCCTCGCCGGACTCGCGGAGTACCGCGAGACGAAGCACGTCTGGCACAACATCGATCCCCAGCCGCAGTACTGGTTCCCCCGCTGAACAGTCCCCGGAGGTTGCAGTGAGCGTTTCCAAGACCGATCACGACGAGCTCGCAGGCTTCGGCTACAAGCAGGAGCTCGACCGGTCGCTCGGGAAGTTCTCGTCCTTCGCGGCGGGGTTCAGCTACATCTCGATCCTCACCGGCGTGTTCCAGCTCTTCGGCTTCGGGTTCTCCTTCGGCGGCCCGGCCTACTGGTGGACGTGGCCGATCGTGTTCGTCGGCCAGTTCCTCGTCGCGCTCTGCTTCGCCGAGATGGCCGGTCAGTTCCCGCTCGCGGGCAGCGTGTACCAGTGGTCCAAGCAGGTGGCGCGGCCACTGACGTCGTGGCTCGCCGGCTGGATCATCCTCATCGGCGCGATCGTGACGGTGGCGGCGGTCGCCGTGGCCTACCAGGTGATCCTGCCGCAGATCAGCGACCGCTTCGAGTTCATCGGCGGCGCGGAGGACATCGGCTCCTACGGCACGCCGGACGGCGCCAAGAACGCCGTCGTGCTCGCACTGCTCCTCGTCGTCTTCACCACCGTGATCAACATGATCGGCGTGAAGGTCATGGCGATCATCAACAACGTCGGCGTGGCCGTGGAGCTGATCGGCGCCACGCTGCTGGTCGTCTTCCTGGCGTTCCACGCGAAGCGCGGCCCGGGCGTGATCATGGAGACGAACAACACCGGCGACGGCCGCACCTGGGGCTACACCGGTGCGTTCCTGCTGGCCGGCATCGCCAGCGCCTACATCTTCTACGGCTTCGACACCGCGGGGTCGCTGGCCGAGGAGACGAACAACCCGCGCAAGCACGCTCCGGGTGCGATCCTGCGCGCGATGGTGGCGGCCTTCGTCCTCGGCGCTCTGTTGATCCTGTTCGCGATGATGGCCATGAAGAACCTGACGCAGGGCAACGGCGGCCTGCCGGTGATCGTCAAGTACGCCCTCGGGGACGGCCTCGGCGACGTGTTCCTCGCCTGCTCCGCGGTGGCCATCACCGTGTGCGCGCTGGCCGTGCACACCGCCGGCATCCGCATCATGTTCACGATGGCCCGCGACGGACGACTGCCGTTCGGCTCGAAGGTCGCCCGGGTCTCGGGCACGTCGCGCACGCCGATCGTGCCGGCGCTGGTCATCGGCGTGCTCGCCGTCATCCTGCTGCTCATCAACATCGGCAACCAGCAGGTGTTCCTCGTGCTGACCTCGGTCGCGATCATCCTGTTCTACGTCGCCTACCTCTGCGTCACGGGGCCGCTGCTGCTGCGCCGACTCAGGGGGGAGTGGCCGCGCAAGGAGCACGGACCGTACTTCTCGCTGGGACGGGCCGGACTGGTCGTCAACATCGTCGCCGTCGTCTACCAGACCGTCGTCGTGGTCGACCTGGCCTGGCCGCGGCCGGACGTGTACGGGCACGGCCAGGCGTGGTACTTCCAGTACGGCGCGTTCGTGTTCCTCGGCTTCGTCGTCCTCGTGGGCGGCGCATATTACTTCGGCTCCCTGCACAACAAGCAGAGCGAGGTCCTGGCCGAGCACCGTGCGCTGCCCACGGGCTGACCGGCCCCTCGCGGTGGGCCGGGAGCTGTGGCACACTCGTGCCGTGCAGTTCAGCATCATCATCGTCTAGCGCGCCGGCAGCCCACCGCCGACGCGCTCACCCCTCCGCCCTCCGGGCGAGGGGTTTTTTGTTGTCAGGAGAACGCATGCAGACCGACGAGTTCCACGTCTTCGACACCACGCTGCGCGACGGCGCGCAGCGCGAGGGCATCACGTACTCGGTCGCGGACAAGCTGGCCGTCGCCCGGCTGCTCGACCAGATCGGCGTCGGATTCGTGGAGGGCGGATGGCCCGGTGCGCTGCCCAAGGACACCGAGTTCTTCGCGCGGGCGGCGGCCGGCGAGCTGTCGCTGCGCCACGGCGTCCTCGTCGCCTTCGGCGCCACCCGCAAGGCCGGCGTGCGCGTGGAGGACGACCCGCAGGTGCGCGCGCTGCTCGACTCGCAGGCGACGGTCGTCACGCTCGTCGCCAAGTCCGACGTCCGGCACGTCGAGCGCGCGCTCCGCACCACGCTGGAGGAGAACCTCGCGATGGTGCGCGACACCGTCGCCTTCCTGCGTGCCGAGGGGCGCCGCGTCTTCGTCGACTGCGAACACTTCTTCGACGGCTACCACCACGACCCCGAGTACGGGGTCCGTGTCCTCGACGTCGCCGCCTCGGCCGGGGCGGACGTCGGGGTGCTGTGCGACACGAACGGCGGCATGCTCCCGATGGGCGTGCACGACATCGTGTCGGACGTGCGGCGTCGCGCCGGCATCCGGCTCGGTATCCACACCCAGGACGACACGGGTTGCGCAGTGGCCAACACCCTGGCCGCCGTGGATGCCGGCGCGACGCACGTACAGGGCACGGCCAACGGGTACGGCGAGCGGGCCGGCAACGCGAACATCTTCAGCGTGATCGGCGGTCTCGTCACCAAGATGGGTCACGACGTCCTGCCCGACGGCTGCCTGACGGAGCTGCAGCGGGTGTCGCACGCGATCGCCGAGATCGCGAACCTGGCTCCCGACACGCACGCGCCCTACGTGGGGGCGGCGGCCTTCGCGCACAAGGCGGGGCTGCACGCGTCGGCGATCAAGGTCGACCCCGAGCTGTACAACCATCTCGACCCGTCACGGGTCGGCAACGACCAGCGCATCCTGGTCACCGAGATGGCCGGCCGGGCCTCGGTCGAGCTCAAGTCCGCGGAGCTCGGCGTCGACGTCACGGGCCGGCCTGACGTCGTCGGCACGGTCGTGGAGCGGGTGAAGGAGCGCGAGGCGGCCGGTTGGTCCTACGAGGCCGCCGACGCCTCGTTCGAGCTCCTCCTGCGCGACGAGCTCGACGGCGCCAGCGAGCCGTTCACCGTCGAGTCGTACCGGGTCATCATCGACCGCCGCGAGGACGGCAGGCTCGTCAGCGAGGCGACGGTCAAGCTGCACGCCGCGGGCAGCCGCGTCATCTCGACCGAGGAGGGCAACGGCCCGGTCAACGCCCTCGACCGCGCCCTGCGCAAGGCGCTCGAACGTGCGTACCCGCAGCTGGCCAAGATGGAGCTCACCGACTACAAGGTGCGCATCATGCCGGGACGCCACGGCACCGATGCGGTGACCCGCGTGCTGATCGAGACCTCCGACCACGAACGCGAATGGACCACCGTCGGCGTGCACGGCAACGTCATCGAGGCGTCGTGGCTGGCGCTGCACGACGCCGTGCGCTTCGGATTGCTGCGCAGCGCGGGCAGCGTCTAGCGCGGCGAGGGGGAGGGACGCCGCGGAGTGGCGGCCGGCCGCGGCGAGGTGCGCGCCATGGTCGCGAGGACGCACGTCTCGCACGAGTGCGTGCAGCCGCTGCCGTGCCCGTCGCGGGCACACGGGTCGTCGGGCACGTGCAGCTCGGTCGGGTCGTGGTCGTGCCCGCACCCGCACATCGTGTCGCCCTGGGCCCGCACGGCCGCCTCGATCGCGGCGTCGAGCTCCGCGTCGGCGCTGTGCGTGGCGTCCTGGCGAAGCGAGCTGGCCATGCCCCAGGCCATGAGTCCGAGCAGCACGGCCACGAGCAGCGCGACGACCACGAACGCCTTGAGCAGGGCGGTCGTCGCGCCGGTGGCGGCGACCGCGCCGATGGCCACGAAGAGCACCGCGAACAGACCCAGCGTGGCGGCGGCCTGCCGCCTCCTGCGCGCGGGAACACGCGACAACGAGCTACTCACCCCTTGATTATGGCCGACCGCGTCCGCAGTGCGCCGTCGCGGCCCCGCGCCCCCGGCCGGCGGCGGCCCGACAGGCCGTCCCCGGTCGCCGGTAGTCTGGGTCATCGTGCGCATCGCCCGCTTCGTCCATCCCGGCTCGGCCACCGCGACGTCCGGCGTCGCCTGGGGCACCGTCGAGGGGTCGGCCGACGCCGGCCCCGACGAGCTCACCGTCGCCGCGATCGAGGGGCACCCCTTCGGGCCGCTCGCGTTCACCGGTGACCGGTGGGCGTTCACCGACGTCCGGCTGCTGTCACCGTTCCTGCCGAGCAAGGTGGTGGCGCTCGGCAAGAACTACGCCGACCACGCCCAGGAGATGGGCGGCGACGCGCCCACCACGCCGCTGATCTTCCTCAAGCCGTCCACGTCGGTCATCGGCGAGGGCGACTCGATCCGGCTCCCCGCCTCGTCCGACGAGGTCCACTACGAGGGGGAGCTCGCCGTCGTGATCGGCACCCCCGCCCGCCACGTCACCCGGCAGGCCGCGCTCGACCACGTCTTCGGCTACGCCGTCGCCAACGACGTCACCGCCCGCGACCAGCAGCGCAGCGACGGTCAGTTCACCCGGGCGAAGGGCCACGACTCGTTCTGCCCGCTCGGCCCGTGGGTCGAGACCGTGCTCGACCCCGGCGACCTGCGCGTGGTCACGCGGGTCAACGGCGAGATCAAGCAGGACGGCCGGACGAGCCAGATGATCCACGACATCGCCACGCAGATCGCGTTCGTCTCCGGCGTCATGACGCTGCTGCCCGGCGACGTGATCCTCACCGGCACGCCCGCGGGCGTCGGGCCGATCGTCGCCGGCGACACCGTCTCGGTCGAGATCGAGGGCATCGGCACCCTCACCAACCCGGTGCGCACCGCATGAGCGAGACCTCGGCCCGCCCGCCCCGCGTCCGCGTCGCCCCGTCGCCGACCGGCGATCCGCACGTCGGCACGGCGTACATGTCGCTGTTCAACCTCGGCTTCGCCCGCCGCTACGGCGGGCAGTTCGTCCTGCGCATCGAGGACACCGATCGCGCGCGCTTCCGCGCCGACAGCGAGCAGCAGATCTACGACACCCTGCACTGGCTCGGGCTCGACTGGGACGAGGGTCCGGACCGCGGCGGGCCCTACGCGCCCTACCGTCAGTCCGAGCGGCTCGACACCTACCAGCCCTTCGTCGATCAGCTCCTCGCCGACGGTCACGCGTACCACTGCTGGTGCAGCCCCGAGCGGCTCACCGAGATGCGCGAGCAGCAGCGGGCGAGGAAGCTGCCGACGGGGTACGACCGGTTGTGCCTCGGCAAGTCGGCCGAGGAGCGCAAGGCGCTCGGCGGCACCGTCGACACGCCGGTCGTGCGCATGCTCGTCCCCGACGACGCGCCGCTCACCTTCGTCGACGTCGTCCGCGGCGAGGTGTCGGCGCCCCGGCCGGACGACCAGGTCGTCCTCAAGGCCGACGGCTTCCCGACCTACCATCTGGCCGTGGTGGTCGACGACCACCTGATGGGCATCACCCACGTGGTGCGCGGCGAGGAGTGGATCTCCTCGACCCCGAAGCACCTGCTGCTCTACCGCTGGCTCGGCTTCGAGACCCCGGCGTTCGCGCACATGCCGCTGCTGCGCAACACCGACAAGTCCAAGATCTCCAAGCGCAAGAACCCGGCGGCACGGCTGAGCTGGTTCGTGGAGCAGGGCTACCTGCCCGAGGCGTTGCTGAACTTCCTCGCCCTGCTGGGCTACGGCCCCGCGGACGACTCGGAGATCTTCACCTTCGACCAGTTCAGCGCCAGCTTCGACTGGGCGCGCGTGAACACCGTCGGGCCGGTGTTCGACCTCGCCAAGCTGGACTGGCTCAACGGCCACTACATCCGCGAGCTCGCGCCCGCCGATCTCGCCGCGCGACTGACCCGGCAGTGCGAGCTGGCCGGGCTGCCCGCCGACGCCGAGCTCGTCACGGCGGCGACACCGCTGGTGCAGGAGCGCATCCAGACCCTCGCGCAGGGCGCCGACATGCTGCGGTTCCTGCTCGTCGACGGGGCGGACTTCGTCGTGGACGAGGCCGCCGCGGCCAAGCAGTTGGGCGAGAAGGGCGCGCCCGTGCTCGCCGCCGCCCTCGCGGCGCTCGACGACGTCACCGACTGGACGACCGACGCGATCGAGGCGGCGCTGCGCTCGGCGCTCGTCGACGGCCTCGAGCTCAAGCCGCGGCACGCCTACGGCCCGGTCCGGGTCGCGGTCACGGGCAGCACGGTCTCCCCGCCGCTGTTCGAGTCGCTGGAGCTTCTCGGGCGCGACCGGTCGCTGGCCCGGCTGCGGGCCGCCGCCAGGAGCTGACCGGTAGGTGTGACGCGGTGGTGTGAAGGCTCGGTGTGAGCCGGGTAACACAGTCGCCGTGAGCACGAGCCTGCCGGCCGCCGTCCCGACCGTCCGGTCCCGCGATGCGGTCCCGGGCGTGCACTACGTGGTGACGGGCGAGGGCACCCGGACGGTCGTCCTGCTGCACGGTTTCGCCGACAACCTGACCACGTGGTCGCGGCTGGTCGGCCCGCTGGCGGTCGACGCCCGGGTCGTCGCGATCGACCTGCCCGGTTTCGGGCGCAGCGAGCGCGGCTTCCCGACTCCGCTGCTCGACGGGTACGCCGACGTCGTGCGCAACGTGCTCGACGCCGAGGGGGTCGACTGGCCCGTCGCGCTGGTCGGCAACTCCATGGGCGCGGCGGTGGCCACGGTGTTCGCCGACCGGTTCCCCGACCGCACCGACCGCGTCGTGCTGATCGACATGCCGGGCCTGCGCGGCGTGCCGCGGCTGTGGCGCATGGCGCTGTCGCGGCCGGTCGAGTTCGGGATGCGGGCCACGCTCGGCGCGGTCGGCCACCGCTCGGCCGCCTGGACGCTCGGCGCCGCCTACCGGGTCGTCGCGGCCGCCGACCCACGCCGCATCGACCTGCTCGCCCGCGAGGGCTTCGCCACCCCGTACTCGCGGCGGGGGAGCGTGCCCGACCTGCTGCCGATCGGGCGCGCGCTGCTCACCGACCTCGCCGCGGCCGGCCTCGCCGACGTCGTGGGCGAGCTGCGGGCGCCCGCGTTGGTCGTGTTCGGCTCGCGCGACATCCTCACGCCGTCGCGGGTGCTGCGCCGTATCGGCCGCGAGGGCGGGGCCGTGGTCATCCCGGGCTGCGGTCACTGCCCGCAGCTCGACCAGCCCGCCCTGCTGCTCGAGCACATCGGGCCGTTCCTGCACGCGACGGCCGCGGAGCAGGGCGAGCCGGAGCACGCCGCGACGGCCTGACCGCCGGCAGAAGCGCTACCGTGCGGGTCATGGCTGACGCCGCCGTGCCGATGCAGCGCTCGCGCACCTTCCCCGTCACCGTCGAGGCCGCCTTCGACGCCGTGCTGGTCCTGCCGCTGGAGCAGCTGTTCGACCGACGCTGGGGGCCGCTGCCCCCGATCCGGGGCACCGCGGGTCAGCAGGGCGCGTGGGGGACGGTCGGGCAGAGCCGCACCATCCACCTCGCCGACGGCGGGACGATGTGCGAGGAGCTCACCCGGGTGCAGCGGCCCGAGACCTTCGCCTACACCATCACCGACGTCACCGGGCCGATGCGCGCACTCGCGGCGTGGGTCGAGGGTCGATGGGACTTCGCGGCGGCCGGCACCGGCGTGCGCGTCACGTGGGCCTGGACGGTCCACCCGCGGACGGCGGCGACGGCGGCGCTGCTGCCGCTGTTCGCCCGGGCCTGGCAGGGCTACGCGCGGCAGGCGCTGGACCGGCTCGAGGACGTGCTCGTCCCGTGACGGCGTAGCCCTCGACCGCCGACCGTGACGGTATTACTGTCATCGTCAAGTGCTGACATCATCACTGTCAACGTTCTGCGGAGGATCGTCGATGAGCAACGCCACCGTGCCCGCCTGGAGCGACGAGGACGTCGAGGCCTTCCGGGATCTCGCGAACACCTTCATGACCAAGGAGTGCGCCCCGAACGAGGAGCGGTGGGCCCAGCAGCAGCACATCGATCGCGAGACCTGGCGCAAGGCCGGTGAGCTGGGTCTGCTCTGCCCGTCCGTGCCCGAGGAGTACGGCGGCGGCGGGGGAAGCTTCGCGCACGAGGCCGTGATGATGGAGGAGCAGGCGCGCACGCTGTCGCCGAGCCTCGGCACGTCGGTGCACAGCACGATCGTCGCCCACTACCTCAACGCCTACGGCACCGAGGAGCAGAAGCGGGCCTGGTTGCCGCGCATGGCCACCGGCGAGCTCGTCGGGGCCGTTGCGATGACCGAGCCGGGCACCGGGTCGGACCTGCAGAGCGTGACCACCAAGGCCATCCGGACCGGCGACGGTGCCGACGCGCACTACGTCCTGGACGGCGCCAAGACCTTCATCACCAACGGCTACCTGGCCAACCTGATCGTGGTGGTGGCGAAGACCGATCCCGCGGACCGCGCCAAGGGCATCTCGCTGATCGTCGTCGAGACCGACGACGCCGACGGTGCCGACGGGGTCGTCGACGGCTTCAGTCGCGGGCGCATCCTGCGCAAGATCGGCATGCACGGCCAGGACACCGCCGAGCTGTTCTTCGACGGCGTGCGCGTGCCCGCGGCCAACCTGCTCGGCACCGAGGAGGGGCAGGGGTTCGTCCAACTCATGCAGCAGCTGCCGCAGGAGCGGCTGGCGATCGCGGTCGCGGCCGTCGCGGCGATCGAGGTGTCGCTCGAGCACACGCTGCGCTACACCAAGGAGCGGCACGCGTTCGGCCGACCGGTGTTCGCCTTCCAGAACTCGAAGTTCAAGCTCGCCGAGATGGCCACGACGGCCAAGATCGCCCGGGTGTTCCTCGACGACTGCATCGCCAAGCACGTCGCCGGCGACCTCGACATCCCGACCGCCTCGATGGCGAAGTGGTGGACGACGCAGATGCAGTGCGACGTGGCCGACGAGTGCCTGCAGCTGTTCGGCGGCTACGGCTACATGCAGGAGTACCCGATCTCGCGCATGTTCACGGACTCGCGCATCCAGAAGATCTACGGCGGCACCAACGAGATCATGAAGGAGATCATCAGCCGGTTCCTGTGACCCGGCGCGGCGGCGGTACCGGTTTTGTGACCGGTCGCGGGCGTCCGGTAGAGTCTGTTCCCGGCCCGGCGGACAGTTCGCAGGGTCCGACCCATGGGGTATGGGGTAATTGGCAGCCCGGCTGATTCTGGTTCAGCTAGTCTAGGTTCGAGTCCTGGTACCCCAGCGCAGTACAGGAAGTTTCTGGGGCCCCGTCGTCTAGTGGCCCAGGACGCCGCCCTCTCAAGGCGGTAGCGCCGGTTCGAATCCGGTCGGGGCTACGCACGCGGGCCCTCCGTCACCACGGAGGGTCCGCTTTCTCGTGTGTGGGGACGGTCGATCGCGTCGTCTCGCCGTTGGCCCGCGCCGCGAACGCGGGACGAAGGTCGTCGATGACGTGACCGGTGGCCCTTGCCGATCGTGATCAGACGAGGGGAAAGATCTTGGGCCGACCTCTTGTTGCCCCTGCGTGAAGCCGGTTAGACTGGCTCCAGGCAGTTCGGCGCGGCGAATCGGGGGATCTGCACGCGTCGGCCTCGGACCCAGTTTCTGGCCCGTGTCTGTGTGATCGCGTCTCCGCTACCGGGGGGATGCGTCGAGATCGCTCGATCGCGCAGCCTGCCGCCTACTTTTTCCGGCGGGCGGCCCCCAGCGCATCGCCCCGCCCGTCGGGTCACCCGACCTCGAATCCGCCGGCCCCTTCGGCCACCGCCCAGTGCCACAACGCCACCGGCGCGTCCAGGTCGACCGTCTCCACGCTCGTGATGTCCGCGCCGAGCACGTCACGCCAGGACGTGCCCGGGTCCTCGTGACCGGTGAGAGCGCGCTCGGAGGTCACCGGCAGCAGCGACTCCGCGGTGCCGTTCGTCCACGGCGCGTGCTCGGGAGCCGTGCGCGGCCGCAGCCGCAGCGCCCCGCCCGTGCGCTTGCGCAGTCCGGTGAGCTCGGCGGCGAGCTGCTCGGCACCGGCGCCGGAGTCGTCCTCCGGCAGCAGGAAGAAGTCGGCGCCGGCGACACGGACCTTGACCGCTGCGAGTCCCATCCGCCCGATCCTGCCATCCGGGCGCGACGGGCGGGCAGCCGTCCGGTCACAGGCCGGCGAAGCGACCCGTGTAGCCCTCGGCGAGGTAGCGGCGTCCCGCCTCGGAGGCGACGACCGAGCGCAGCTCGGCCAGCTGGCGCCGGGCGTCGAACTCGCTGCCGCCGGGCGTGCGGTGCAGCAGCGAGGTCAGCCAGTACGAGAAGTGTTGTGCGCGCCAGACGCGTTCCAGCGCGCGGGGCGCGTACCGGTCGAGGATGTCGAGGTCGCCCGCGCCGAGCGCGGCCGCGACGACCTCGGCCAGCCCCCGGACGTCGGCGAGGGCGAGGTTGAGTCCCTTCGCGCCGGTCGGCGGGACGGTGTGCGCCGCGTCGCCGGCGAGCAGCAGGGTGCCGTAGCGCATCGGCTCGCAGACGCTGCTGCGGAAGCGCAGGACGGCCTTGTCGGTCACCGGGCCCTCCCGCAGCGCGAAGCCGTCGTCGCCGGCCACCCGGGCCTGCAGCTCGGCCCAGATGCGTTCGTCGGGCCAGGCGTCGACGTCCTCGTCCGGATCGCACTCGAAGTAGAGCCGCTGCACGCTGGCCGTGCGCTGGCTGACCAGGGCGAAGCCGCGCTCGGAGCGCGCGTACACGAGCTCCGGCGCGCTCGGCGGGGCGTCGCACAGGATCCCGAACCACGCGTAGGGGTACTCGCGCACCACCTGCTCACGCAGCGTCTCGGGCACCAGCGAGCGGCACGTGCTGCGCGAGCCGTCGGCACCCACCACGACGCGGGCCCGGACCTCGCACTCGACCCCGGCGGCATCGGTGAACAGCACGCCCGGCCGGTCACCGGTCACGTCCACGACCTCGGTGTCGGCGACGTCGAAGCGGACGTCGCCGCCGTCGCGCTCCCGGGCGTCGGCGAGGTCGACGAACACGTCGGTCTGCGGGTACAGCGTGACCGTCGCGTCGACGAGCTCGCGGAAGTCGATGCGATGGCTGGCCCCGCCGAAGCGCAGCGCGATGCCCTCGTGGACGCTGCCCTCGCGCAGGACGCGGTCGGACACGCCGCTGTCGACGAGCAGGGCCACGCTGTCGGCCTCGAGGATCCCCGCCCGTGCCGTCAGCTCGATCTCGCGGCGGCTGCGGTGGTCCACGACGACGCTGTCGATCCCCTCGCGGGCGAGCAGGTGCGAGAGCATGAGCCCGGCCGGGCCGGCGCCGACCACGGCCACCGCCGTGTCGGTGCGGCGGCGCCCCGTCACCGGGGCGGGCGGTGGTCGAGGAAGACCGTCTCGGGACGGTCGCCGCCCCCCTGCAGCACGACGTCGAAGACGTAGCCGCCGGGTTCGGGGGCGGCCACGAGCGTGGCGCGCCGGTCCGGGTCGACGGCCGAGAGCAGCGGGTCGGTCGCCGCCGCCTCGCCGGGCAGGTAGACGCGGGTGAAGAGCGCGTCGAGCAGGCCCCGGGCGAAGACCGTCAGGGCGAAGAACGGGGCGGCCGCGTCGAGCGCGCCGGGGACGACGGTGGTGAACGCGTAGTGCCCCGTCCCGTCGGTCGCGGCCCGCCCCCACCCGGTGAAGGTGTGCCCGTCGCGCCGCAGCGAACCGGGCGCGCCCACCGCGGCGCCGTCCGGGCCGGCCTGCCACAGCTCGAGCAACGCGTCCGGGACGCCCTCGCCGGCGCCGTCCAGCACCCGGCCGTGCAGGCGGATCGCGCCGGGGTGATCGGCGGGCACGAGATCGGGGCCGCCGTCGTAGGGCAGCGCGATTCCGAAGAACGGCCCGACCGTCTGGCCGGGGGTCGGTGGCAGCCGGCGGTCGGCGTCGGCGCCGGTCACTGCTCGGTCCAGGTGCGGCGGCTGCCGGTGAGGACGATGTCCCAGCGGTAGCCCGTGGCGGTCTCGGGGATCGTCACGTCGTGGTCGTAGCTCGCGACGAGCTGCTCGCGCACGGCCGGGTCGGTGATCGACTGGTAGATCGGGTCGAGCGGGAAGAGCGGGTCGCCCGGGAAGTACACCTGGGTGACGAGCCGCGACGTGAACGCGGTGCCGAACAGCGAGAAGTGCACGTGCGCGGGGCGCCACGCGTTGCGGTGGTTGCGCCAGGGGTAGGGCCCGGGCTTGATCGTCACGAACCGGTAGGTGCCGTCGTCGTCGGTGAGGCAGCGACCGGTGCCGGTGAAGTTCGGGTCCAGGGGAGCGGGGTGCTGGTCGCGGGCGTGCGCGTAACGACCGGCCGAGTTGGCCTGCCACACCTCGACGAGCTGGTTGCGCACCGGTCGGCCGGTGCCGTCGAGCACGCGCCCGGTGAGCACGATGCGCTCGCCCAGCGGCTCGCCCGCGTGGCCGCTGGTCAGGTCGGCCTCGTCGGCGTCGACGTCCGCGGTGCCGAAGACCGGGGCCACGAGCTCGACGCCCTCGGGGTCCACGACGAGCGCCGGCGCGTTCGGGTGGCGCAGCCGGCTGCTGCGGTAGGGCTCGAAGGCGAGCAGCGGCCGGTGCAGCCCGGGTTGCGCCCGGCGGTGCTCGGCCGCGATCTCGCCACTGATGCGGGCCTGGTCGGCGAGCGCCTCGGGGGGTGGGTCGCCGACGAGCGGCGTCGGTTCCTGCGCGGTCACCCCGACGACGTTAGGAGCCGAGCCCGTCGCTGCGCCACCTCCGGCGCTACACCGAGTGCCGATGGCTGGTAGTTGCCGCCACGGTGGCGGCGGCCGCATCGGCGTCGGCGAGCGCGAGATCGGCGTTGATCGCCGCGGCCGCCATCACGCCCTGACCGGCGGCCGTGACCACCTGGGCCATCAGGTCGCTGACGTTGCCGGCCACCCACACACCGTCGACCCGGGTGCGGCCGGTGGGGTCGACGGTGGGGACGTGCTCGCCCAGCGCGGCCCCGAGCGGGTGCGGGGCCGTGGTCAGCCCCAGGTCGCCCAGCAGCGTCGCGCGCGAGACCGCGCGGGGAGCCACGGCGAGGGCGTCCCGCTCGACGACGGTGCCGTCGGTGAGCCGGACCCCGCAGAGCCGGTCGCCGGCGACGACCAGTCCCTCGACCCGCCCCGGGACGACCCGCACGCCGAGCGCGCGCAACCGCGCGGCGTCGGCGTCCTCGAGCTGCGGCCCGGTGTGCGCGAGGACGACGACGTCGGCGCTGAGCTGACCGAACAGCAGTGCGGCGTGGGCCGTCATGGGCCCGGTCGAGAGCACGCCGATCCGCCGGTCCCGGAACTCGTAGCCGTGGCAGTACGGGCAGTGGATGACGTCCCTGCCCCAGCGCTCGGACAGCCCCGGCACGTCGGGGAGCTCGTCGACCAGGCCGGTGGTGACCAGCAGGCGACGGGCGGTCACGGTGGCGGCGGCATCGTCGTCCACGGTGACGCGGAAGCCGGCGTCGCTCCGCTCGACGCCGGTCACCGTGCCGTCGCGCACGACGCCGCCGTAGCGCTCCACCTCGGCGCGGCCCGCGGCGACGAAGTCGGCCGGGGTCATGCCGTCGCGGGTGACGAGGTTGTGGATCCCCCCGGCGGGCCGGTTGCGCTGGGCACCCGCGTCGACGAGGAGGGTGCGCCGGCGCGAGCGGCCGAGGGTGACGGCGCCGCTCAGCCCGGCGGCGCCGCCGCCGATCACCACGACGTCGAAGGAGGTGGGGTCAGCGGCGGTGCCGCGGGTCTCGGTCATGCGCTCCACGGTGCCGTCCTCCTGACGAAGCGGCAAAGCTGCTTGCCGTTTCGGCAAGAAGAGTCAGGGCTGCGGGGTGATCGCCGCTCGCACCAGGTGCAGCGCCAGCACCACGGACCGGGCGCGGACGTCCGCACGGTCGCCCGGCAGGGTGACGGCTCGGGCGAGCGTCGTGCTCGGCGTGCTGACACAGAAGTGGACGAGGCCGACCGGCTTGTCGGGGGTGCCGCCGCCGGGGCCGGCGACGCCGGTGACGCCGACGCCGACGTCGGTGCCGAGCCGCTCGCGGGCGCCCCGCGCCAGGGCCTCGGCGACCTCGGCGCTGACCGCGCCGACGCGGTCGATGAGCTCGGTCGAGACGCCGGCGAGATCGTGCTTGGCGGCGTTGGAGTAGACGACGAGCCCGCCGAGCACGTACGCGGACGAGCCGGGCAGCTCGGTGAGCCGGCCGGCCAGCAGCCCGGCGGTGCACGACTCGGCCGTCGCGATCGTGAGGCCGTGCTCGCGCAACAGGTCCGCGACGAGCTCGTCGATCGTGCGTCCGTCGGGGGAGAAGAGCGTGTCGGCGAAACGGTCGCCGACGAGCGCGGTCAGCCGGTCGTACGCCGGTTGCGCCGCCGGCGCGTACCGGGCGACGATCTCGAGCTCGCCGTCGCGCAGGCAGGTCGTGATCTCCAGGCCGTCGAGGCGGTCGTGCTCGTCGCGCAGGACCGCGGTGAGCTCGGACTCCGGCGTCCCCCACAGGCGCAGCGTCCGCTGCCGCAGCTCGTCCGGCGCGCCGAGCGCGGCTCGCACGGCGGGGTGGTCGAGCGCCGCCGGCCACATCGGCTGCAGCTCGCGCGGCGGGCCGGGCAGCACCACGACCGGCGGCCCGGTGCGGCCGGCGGCGACCGGCACGACGAGTCCCGGAGCGGTGCCGACCGGTGCCAGCACGCCGGCGCCGTCGGGGACGGCCGCCTGCTCGCGCGTGGCGGTGCGGGTCGCCTCGGGGTCCAGTCGCCAGCCGCGGCCCGCGCTCAACCGCGCGACGATCTCGCCGATGCGGGTGGCCCACTGCTCGTCCACCGCGACCGGGCGGCCCTGGAAGTCGGCGACGACCTGGGCGGTGAGGTCGTCCTCGGTGGGGCCGAGGCCGCCCGAGGTGACGACGAGGTCCACTCCCGACCCGGCCAGGAAGCCGAGGGTGTGCCGGAGGTCGTCGGGGCGGTCGCCGACGACGATCACCTGGGCGACGTCCACGCCGGCGGTGCGCAGCTGCTCGGCCAGCCACGGCCCGTTCCGGTCGGCGACGCGTCCGGTGAGGACCTCGGTGCCGGTGACGACGATGCCCGCGCGCGGTCTCATGGCTCGATCGTAGGCAAATGACAGCATCGTAATTCTTTACCTCTACTTTAGGTCTTGATTACGCTGCTCGACGGGGATCGATCAGGTGCGGGCCGGGGGTCCGAAGCACCACAAAACCCGACGAAAGTGATCCGCATGCGCCCCAGTGCCCTCTCGCACCACTCGAACACCAGCACCGTCCGACGCCGTCTCGGCGTCCGTGCGACGACGACCGCGGTCGCCGCAGCCCTGTGCGCGACCGGGATCGTGGCCGCCGGCGGTCTCGCCGCCGCGCCCGCCGCGCACGCCGCCGGGCCGACCGCACACGACCCCATCGGATCGACGCCGACGATCCGTGCCGTGGGCCGCACGCTGCGCGTCACCGGATGGGGGTCGGACCCCGACGCGCCGGCCAGCAACATCCCCGTCTCCGCCTACGTCGACGGCACGACGTCGCTCGGCACGGTGACCACCTCGCTGCCCTCGTCGAAGGCGGCGAAGCGCGCCGGCGCCGGCGCGACCGCCGGGTACTCGCTCAGCGTGGCCGCGCCCGCCGGCAAGCACACCGTCTGCCTAGTGCTCGGCAACGTCGGTCGGGGCATGCGCACGGTCAAGCGCTGCGTGGCCACCCCGCTCGGGCGGACCCTCACCGCCGCGCAGACGGCGAAGCACAACCCGGTCGGCAGGTTCGCCGCCATCTCGGCCACGACGACGACGGTCCGGGCGCGCGGCTGGGCGAGCGACCCCGACCTCGTCAGCCGCCGCAGCCTGGCCGTCCTCTACGTCGACGGCGCGCCGGCGGCGACGCGGGCGACGACGCGCTACGCCGGGACCCGGCCGGCCGGCGCCGGCCGGTCGTCCGCCATCGACGTCAGCGTGCCGGTCTCGACCGGCACCCACATCGCCTGCGTGTGGGTCGTCAACGTCGGTCTCGGCTCGAACACCTACCTGGGATGCCGGTCGGTCGACACTCGCAGCCCCAGGACGCCGGCCGCGACGGCGGCGCCGGCGGCCAACGCGAAGGTGCTCGCGCTGGCGAAGAAGCAGATCGGCAAGCCCTACGTCTGGGGAGCCACCGGGCCGAAGTCCTTCGACTGCTCCGGGCTCGTGATGTGGGCCTACGGCAAGTACGGCTACCGCACGCCGCGCGTCTCGCAGGACCAGATCAAGGCCGCCCGGCTGATCCCTGCCTCGCACGCGCGCGCCGGCGATCTCGTCTTCTACCACGACAGCGTCGGCGACGTGTACCACGTCGGGGTGTTCGTCAAGCCGGGCCTGAGCGTGGCCGCGATCGACCCCAGCGAGGGCGTCGACTACCAGCGGATCTGGGACACCACCGCGACCTACGGCTCGTTCACCCACACCTGATCGACCGGCGACCCGCGGGTCGCCGGTCATCCGGCCCGTCGCCTGTCGACGGCGCCGGGTCAGTCGTACGGCTCGGCCGGGGCGGCGACCGAGCCGACGGCCGTCGCCATCAGCAGCGGCACGTCCGTGGCGGCGGCGTCCTGGCCGGCGTAGCGGCCCGTCACCCGCACCCACGACCCGCGCGCGGGGATCGGATCGGCGGTGCGCACCCGCACGGTGACGGGGGACGCGTCGGCCGCGCAGCAGGTGATGACCAAGCGGGCGAGCACGAACCCGTCCGTGGCACGCCGGGCGACGAACCCGGTGAGGGCGACGCGGCGCCCGGCCAGCGTGCGTCCGCCGTCGCTGGCCGCGCGCAGCGCGAAGTCGAACATGCGCAGCCGGACGGGGTCGGCGCGGGGGAGCGGCCCGAACGCCGTGTCGGCGGAGGTCGCGGTGACGGGGGCCCGCCGGTTCGCGGTGAACTGCCCCAGTGCGGGCGGCCCGATGACGAGCACGGCCACGACCGGCAGCACGACCAGCCAGGCGGCGCGGGAGACCGCGCCGTGGCCGTGCTCGTCGGTCGGGTGCTCGTCGGTCGGGTGCTCGTCGGTCGGGTGCTCGTCGGTCGGGTGCTCGTCGGGGCGGGCCGAGACGACCAGTGACCACAGCGCGAGCAGCAGGACCGCCGCCCCGGCGAGCAGCACCCACGGCCGCGCGCTCGCCTTGACGAAGCGCAGCAGCACGTCGCTCGTGCCGAGACGCAGCAGCGCCGTGGCGAAGAGGAGCAGCACGAAGCCCTGTGTTCGGGTGCTCACGTGACCCACCAGCCGACGAGCACGGCCGACCCGACGGCGACGGCGAACGCGAGCGGCGCGAGCCGGACGGCGACCCGGGCGCCGAACGTCCCCACCTGCATCGCGATCAGCTTGACGTCGACCGCCGGACCGACGGTCATGAACGCGAGCTGCGCGGTGGGGGAGAACCGCACGAACGACGAGGCCACGAAGGCGTCGGCCTCGGAGCACACCGCGACGACCACGGCGAGCAGCGCGAGCGCGACCACCCCGGCCACGGCGTGCCCGGCCACGCCGTCGAGCCACGACGACGGCAGCGCCACGTTCACCGTGGCGGCGGCCGCCGCGCCCACGGTCAGCAGACCGAGTGACTGCGCGAGGTCGTGGGCGGCCGTCGCCCGCGCGCGTTCGAGCCGGCCGCTGCCCGCCGGCGCCGCGTAGCGCGCGGGCAGGGGCGGCGTACGCCCCCACCGCAACCACAGCCAGCCGACGACGAGCGCGGTGAGCAGCGAGGCCAGGAAGCGGCCGAGCACCATCTCGGGGCGGCCGGGGAAGGCGACGGAGGTGGCGACGAGCACCACGGGGTTGATGGCCGGCGCCGCGAGCAGGAACGCGACGGCGGGAGCGGCAGCGACGCCGCGGCGCATGAGCGAGGCCGCCACCGGCACCGACCCGCACTCGCAGCCGGGGAGCGCGACCCCGGCGAGGCCGGCCACGGGCACCGCGAGCGCGGGGCGGGCCGGCAGCACCCGGGCGAAGAAGGACGGTGGCACGAGCACCGCGATGAGGGTGGAGACCGTCACCCCGAGCACGAGGTAGGGCGCGGCCTGGATGCACAACGCGGCGAAGACGGTCGTCCAGGCCTGCACCCCGGGTTCCGACCACACCCGCGGCAGCGTGAGCCGCGCGAGCACGGCCAGCAGCAGCACCGCGCAGAACACGTCGGTCGAGGTCAGCCGGCGCGCCGGGTCCGCGCGATCGGCCGCGGCGGCGGTCGGTTCCGGCGAGGCCACCTCCCCACGCTAACCGTCCCCGGCGCCGGTCGCGGCGACCCTGTGGACGGCCACGCGGGCCGTACCGCCGCGACGCCGGCCGGGCGGCTGTACGGGCCGGGTTACGGGCCGGTACGCCTTGTCCGAGCCCGGCGGGGCTCGTAGCGTCGACGCTGCCGGAACGGACGCGTTTCGACACGGCGCCCCGGCCGACCCACCCATCGGCCGGGGCGTTCGCGCCGACGGGGTCGCCGCATGCTCGACGGTCGTGCTCAGCGGGCGTGCTCAGCGGGCGCGCTTGCGCCGGGCGCGCTCGGCCAGCGCCTCGAGCACCGCGTGGTCGTAGTCCAGCGGCGTGATGTCGACGACGTCGCGGATGCGCTCGTCGCGCACGACCACCTCGTTGCGCATCGACTCGAGCAGGGTGCGGATGGTGCGGCTGTCGACGCCGGTCAGCAGGGGCAGCGCCTGGGAGGCCACGAGCGTTGCCAGTCGTCGGGCCGGGACGGGGACCGGGACGACCAGCGCGGGACGTCCCTCGATCGCGCTGACGCGGGTCAGCACGTCGACGTAGCGCAGCACGTCGGCGCCGCCGATGTCGTAGACCCGGGACTGCGGGTAGGCCAGCGCGTCCGGCACGCCCACGCCGACGAGGTAACGCACGGCGTCGGACAGCGCGATGGGCTGGGTGCGGGTGAGCGCCCAGCGCGGCACCACGAGCGCCGGCACCTTCTCGACGACGTTGCGGATGATCTCCCAGGACGCGCCGCCGTGGCCGATCACGATCCCGGCGCGCAGGGTCGTCACGGGCACGCCACCGGCCGCGAGCAGCGTCTCGACCTCCCGGCGGCTGCGCAGGTGTGGGGACAGCGCGTCGGCGTCGTCGCCCAGACCGCCGAGGTACACGATGCGGCGCACTCCGGCGCGCGCCGCCGCGGCCCCGAACGTCCGGGCAGCCAGCGCGTCCCGGCGCGCGAAGTCGCCGTGGTCGAGCGAGTGGACGAGGTAGTAGGCGAGCTCGCAGTCGCGCAATGCCCCGACCGTCGCCGCCTCGTCGGTGACGTCGGCACTGACGGGCACGGCCGGCCCGTCGTAGCGCTCGGCGTGCCGGGTGAGCGCGAGCACCTCGTCGCCCTGCTCGAGCAGGGCCGCGACGAGCGCCCGTCCGACGAAGCCGGTGGCACCCGCGACGGCGATCCGTCGACCCTGCTCTTCGGTCATGGGCCCGACCTACCCGAGCCGGAAAGGCGGATCACCGCGTCAGGTGGTTCGTCACGCGGGCAGGCCGGGTAGTCGTCTCCACGACCGAACGACGATCTTCGAAGAGGACCCACCATGGCCGACATCATCGACCTGATCTACGCCGACCACGACTGGCTGCGCCGGCAGTTCTTCCGCCTGGACGACGCGAAGGGCGTCGCCGAGCTGACCGCGGTCTGGGAACCGCTCGCGCGAAGGCTGGACACCCACGCCGAGGCCGAGGAGACCGTGTTCTACCCGGCGCTGCTCAAGCACGGCGGCGAGACGGAGGAGGGGGACCCCGAGGACGAGACCGAGGACGCGATCACCGACCACAACGAGATCCGCGACGCGGTCCGCGAGGCCGGCAAGCACGACGTCGGCAGCGACGAGTGGTACGAGGCGGTGGGCAAGGCGCGCTCGGAGAACGGCGAGCACCTCGACGAGGAGGAGCGCGAGGCCCTGCCGGACTTCATCAAGAGCTCCACGCTCGAGCTGCGCCACGAGCTCGGCATGCAGTGGCTGCAGTTCTACGCGGCGCACCCCGCCGGCGAGGGCGTCTCGGACGAGGACAAGGACGCCGAGGAGTACATCAAGGCGAATTCCTGACCCGCGCCGACGGGGTGACACCCTCACCGCGCTCGGCCGACACGATGCCGCGCACGGTGAGGGGATGCTCGCCGAGGACGTCGCCGCTGCGGCCGGTGGCCTCGGCGCGGCGCCGCTCCACGAACAGCGCCCCGATGAGCACGCCGGCGAAGATGACCACGCTCAGCACCATCAGCCAGACCGACAGCACGAAGACGGCACCGACCAGGCCGTAGGCATGGACCTGCCAGGAGATCTGGCTGTCCATGAGCAGACGCGAGATGCGCACCATCGCGACGGTCAGCAACGCCGTGGCGAGGGCGCCCGGCAACAGGGCGCGCCATTCCACCCGGCCGCGCAGCAGCCAGTACTGCGTCCACCAGTAGAAGAGGAACACCGTGACGCCCTGCAGCACCGAGCCCGCGACCGGGCCGGTGTACACCACGGCGTCGTTGAACCACCGGCCCACCCGGCCGGCGCCGAGCACGGCCACGGTCAGCAGCACGAGCGCCGGCGTCCAGGCCAGTTGCCGGGCCCACGAGCGGATGCCGGTGACGCGGGGAAGCGTCCAGATCAGCTCGAAGCCGCGCTGCTGCACCGCCGCCACGCTCGTGGACAGCGCGATGGCGGTGACCATGCCGACGACGAGCGCGGTGGTGCTGATGGAGTTCGACGAGCGACCGAGCAGCCGCTCGATGTCGCCGGTGGCCTCGGCGCGCAACCCGAGGAAGCGCGACACGTAGACGCTGACGCCCTGGCCGGTCGTGCGCTGCAGCACCGCGGAGACCGCGACGACGAGGGGGGCGGTGCACAGCACCTGTTGGGCGCACAGCGCGAGGGCGTGGGTGTCGAGGTCGAGCTCCCGGATGCGGTTCAGGCCGCGCCCGCCGAGGCTGCGACCCCACCACGCGCGCCCCGCGGTGACGAGCCGCAGCGCGCTAGTCCTCACCGGCACCTCCCACGCCGACCATTGTGCCCGGATCGGTGCCGGCGGGGGTGCGACGCGTCAGCCGAGCCGGATGCCGGCGAGCTGCACGCCATGGGCTACGACGCGGCCGCGGGAGTCCCACAGCCAGCAGGCCTCGTCGACCCGCTGGCCGTCGACCAGGTGCGCGCGGTGCAGCACCCGCAGCGGCCCGGGCGCGGGCAGCGCGCGGACGTAGGCGGTGAGCTCCAGCGTTGGCACCCAGCCGCTGGGCGCGATGTCGAACGTGGCCGGCGGGAAGGCGTCGACGGCGTAGAGCAGCGACACCGGGTCGAACGCCTCGCCGTCGGGCAGCGAGAGCCAGCCGCGCAGCTCGCCGTGGCCACGGGGCCGACCGGCGGCGAAGTCGAGGGTCTCGGCGTCGAGGCGCACCTCGACCTGGTCCATGATCGCCACCCGGACGCCGGTCGGGCTGGTGCCCGGGATGCGCACGGCGTCGGCGTACGGGGTGGTGCCGGGATCGGGGGTGGCGGCGTCCCAATACGGCTCGGTGGGGACGAGGTCGGTCGCGGTCAGCAGCGCCTCGACGCAGGGACGGCCGTCCTGCGCCATGCGGGCCCGCAGCTGGCTGGCCGTCCGGCCGGCGCGCAGCACCTCCACGGTGACCTGGACCGGCCCGGGCTCCGGCGAGTGCAGGTAGTGGGCACTCGCGGCGAGCACGTGGGCGTGCGTGCCCACCGTCGTGGCGGCGCGCCCCAGGATGGCCAGCAGGTACCCGCCGTTGGGCTTCCCGCCGATGGTCCAGTCCGGGTGCAGCTCGGCGGTGAACCCGACCGCCGCCGCGTCGGCGGCGCCGACGTGGTCCGGCTCGGTGCGTTCGACGGCGCTGACGCGGGCGAAGGTGGGGACGGCCGGCGCCGTCGTGTCCTGCGGCATGCCCCCATCCAACACGGCTGACTTCGCAAAGGCGAAGCTGGCCCCCGGGAACCGCGTCAGCCGAACGCCTCGTCCCACAGCTCGCGGTAGCGCCGGGCCGCCGCGCTGCGCGGTGCGTAGGCCGCGACGGGCTGCCGCCGCTGTGCCATCTGCTCGACGACCGACAGCGCCGGGACGGTGGTCCGCGCGAGGTCGGGCCGGCGACCGGGGAGCTCGGTGGTGATGTCGCGGTGCAGTCGCTTGCGGGTGTCGACCATGGAGAAGAAGCCCAGCAGCCGCGGGTGGGGTTCGGGGACGGTCGCGAGGAACTCCGTCAACTGGTCCAGGGTGCGGACCGACAGCGTGGTGGGGATGAGCGGGACCAGCACGACGTCGGCGGCGCGCAGCACGTTCTCCGACAGCAGGGACATGCTCGGCGGGCAGTCCAGCACCACCAGGTCGAACTCGTCGGCCAGCGGTTCCAGGAGTCGCGCCAGGCGGCGGGTGGGCTTCTTCGCCTCGTCGAGCAGCAGGTCGAGGTGACGGTAGGTGAAGTCCGCCGGCAGCAGGTCGAGACGGTCGTAGTCGCTGCCCTTGATGGCGTCGACGAGGGGCCGCGTCTCGCGCACGACCCGCTTGCCGCCACCCTTCACCCGGGCGTCGACGCGCAGCACGTAGGTCGCGGCGCCCTGCGCGTCGAGATCCCACAGCAGCGTGCGCAGTCCCCGGGCCGCGCTCTCGTAGGCGAGGTTGACCGCGGTCGTCGTCTTCCCGACGCCGCCCTTGATGTTGTAGACCGCGGCGACCCTCATCGTGAGGTCACCTCCGTGGCGAGCCGGCGCCGTGACCGCGGCCGGACGGCGTCGCGGTGCGCGTCGCGGACCCGTTCGTCGAGCGCGGCCTCCTCGCGGCGGAGCCGGTCGACGATCGCCCCGGCCGCGAGCACGGCCGGGACCGGCATCGCGCCGGCGTGCGCCGCGTCGTGCACGTGCATGTGGGTGATGCGTACCCCCTCGCGCCGGCGCAGCGTCTCGTACAGCTCGTCGAGGTCGCGCCGCAGCTGCTCGACCGGGGAGCGGTACAGCGGCACGAACGCGGCGAGGACGGCGCGCAGCGAGGCGACCGCGGGCGCGAGGCCGTCGGACCCGCCCTCGCCGACGGCGGGGCTCGCGCCGGCGAGCGCGTCGAACGCGGCGTCGGCCAGTGCCGTCGCCGCCTCGATCGCGGCCGGACCGATGACGTCGGCGTCGAGCATCGTCGTGAGGTCCCGCCGCCACGCCGTGAACGCGGCCGGCGCGCGCGACGCGCGCAAGGTGGCGCGCATCCGCCGCAGCTCGCGCTGCCGACGACGCCGCAGCTCCTCGCGCAGCGGCTCGATCGCGTCGGCCGCCAGGCCGTCGATCGCGGTGTCGCCGCTGCCCTCGGCGAGGCCGAGCAGCGCGATGTCCACCGCCCGCAGCGGTGCCGTCATCTCCTCGAGCCAGGCGAGATCGCGCTCGACGCGCACGGCCGAGCGGCCGTGCAGCAGGTGACCCGCCACGGCCAGCAGCGCCCGGGTCGCCCGGACGGCCGAGCGCAGGTCGTGCAGGAACTCGGTGTCGTGATCGGCGATCGCGCCCTCCCGCGTGCCGTCGACCACGGCGACGTCGGCGAGCAGCGCGGCGGCGACGACGCGGACGGCGGGCGCGGTCGGCTCCAGGGCGGCCGGCGCCGCGTCGATCCCGCCGCCGAGGACGGTGTCCGGCAGGTGACCCGCCGCCGCCAGCGCCGCGGCGGTGGCGGACAGCTCGGTGGGCTCGGCGCCCATCGCGTCGGCGAGCAGCTCGACGCAGCGCCGCGCGTCGCCGTCGTACCCGCGTAGCGGACGCACGACGACGTGCAGCGGCAGCGCGGCACGTCGGGGCGAGAGCAGCCGCTGCTGGTCGACCGACACGCGCACCCGCGTCTTGCCCGCGTCGTCGCGCAGGTGCAGCAGGACGTGGCGGGTCTCGACCTCGGCGACCGGCAGCAGCGCGCGCACGCCGACCGTCGGGGCGATCGCGTCGCGTACCGGGGAGGGGGAGACGCGGTCGAGTCGCGCCGGCCAGCGGATGCCGAGGCAGGACGCGGCCTCGGCCGGCCGGCCCGGACGGTCCAGGACGAGGTCGCGCCCCCGGCCGCGACGCTCCTCGCGCAGCGCGACGCCGGCGCGGTGCAGGCGCCAGTCGGCGGTGTCGAGCCACGTCCACCGCAGCGTGGAGGCCGGTTCGGCGTGCACGGTGTAGGCGGCCGAGAGCGCGGCGAACACGGCTCCCGCGTCACCGGACGCGCCGACGGTGAGCACCTGCCGGCCGGAGCGGTCGGGGCGCCCCGTCGGCTCGGCTCGGTCGGCGCTCATCATCGTCAACGTAGAGCATCACCGCGGCGCGGCCCACGACGTCACAACGTGCCGTCGTCGCGGCGAGGTGGCGGCGTGCACCGGTGCGGTTCGTTCACCCGGCGTCCCTACACTTGCCGGTTTCCGGGTCCGACGGACCCGCCCCTCGACCCGTGGACGGAGCCTCGCGAAACCCCATGACCGGTACTGCGGACGAAGCGCGCGTCCTCGACGTCCCGCTCGACTGGACGATGCCCAAGCTCGGCAAGCGGATCGTCCCCCCGGGCGGAAGCGTCGAGACCGCGAGCGGGCACGACACCGTGACCACCCACGACACCGCCGACGGCGATCTCGCCGCGGCCGGGGTGTCGCTGCGCCGCTCCGCCGGCACGGACGCGACGTGGACGCTGACCGTCGGCGGCGCCAGCAGCGAGTTCCCCGCCGAGGGTCGCGGGGTCCCCGCGGCGTTGCGCGAGCTGCTGCTCGGCGTGCGCGCGGGCGGGGCCCTGCGCTCCGCCGGCCGCACCACGGCCGAGCGCACCGTGCACCGCGTCCTGTCCGCCGACGGCGTCGAGGTCGGGACGATCACCGACGTCCGCAGCACCGACGTCCGCTCCGGTGCCGCCCGGGACGGCGGGTCGGGTGCCGAGCTGGCCGAGCGGCGTCACGTCGAGGTGGCGGGGTGGGACGGCCCGTTCCTCGACACCGCGGTCGCGCGGCTGGTGCGCGCCGGCGCCGTGGAGCGGCGCGACGTCCCCCCGGCGCCCGGTCAGACGGTGGGCGACGTGGTGCGTGCCTTCCTCGCCGAGCAGCGCACCGCGATCGTGCTCGCCGACCTCGGCCTACGCCGCGGCGAGGACGCGATCCATCCCTTCCGCGTCGCGATCCGCCGCGTGCGCAGCGCGCTGCGGGTGGTGACGATCGCCGAGGCCGAGCCGCGCGAGCTGCTCGACACGGAGCTGCAGTGGCTGTCGGCGCTGCTTGGCGCGGTGCGCGACGCGCAGGTGTTGCGCGATCACCTCGACGAGACGCACGCCGAACTTGCGCGGCGCGAGAGTCTCGACCTCGCCGGGACGGTCGACCTGCTCGACGGCGCGTTGCGCGCCGACGAGGCGGCGGCCCGGGCCGCCCTCACGAAGGCCATGACCGGTCGCCGGTACCTGGCGCTGCTGCGCACGCTGCGGCAGTGGACGACCAACCCGGCGTTCACCTCCGTCGCCGACGCGCCGCGCGCCCGCCTCGCCCGCTACGTGCGCGCCGGCGCGAAGGACCTCGATCGCCGGCTCGCCAGGGCGGGCGACTCGCCGCACCGGCTGCACGGCGCGCGGAAGGCCGCGAAGCGGGTCCGCTACGTGGTCGCCTTCGTCGACGAGGCCGGCGGCGCGGCGGGCAAGCACGCGGCGCGCATCGAGAAGCGGGCCAGGAAGCTGCAGGCCCGCCTCGGCGTGCACCAGGACTCGGTGGTGGCCGCGGACTTCGTCGCCCGGACCGCCGCGACGGCGCGCGGGCAGGCGGCGTTCGGCTGCGGCGTGGTGTGGGCCTACGAGCAGGAGCGGGCGACGGCTGCGCTCCGGCGGGCCGTCGACCTCGCCGGCTGACCCGTCACCGGCGTGGCGATCGGAGCGACCCCACGGACGACGAGGAGGACGAACGACGACCCCAGCTGCGCCGCAGCACAGCTGGGGTCGTCGGATGGTGTCCGGGGGTGCCGACTCAGCTCTCGAGCGCGGCGTCCAGCGTGATCTCGACGCCGGTGAGGGCCTTGCTCACCGGGCAGCCGGCCTTGGCGGCGTCGGCTGCCTTCGCGAAGCCGTCGGCGTCGAGGCCGTCGACCTCACCACGCACGGTGAGCGTGATGCCGGTGAGGCGGAAGCCGCCGGCGGGGTCCGGCCCCAGCGACACGTCGGCGGTGACGTCGAGCGACTGCGGCGTGCCGCCGGCCTCGGCGAGCAGGGCGGAGAGCTGCATCGCGTAGCAGGACGAGTGGGCCGCGGCGATGAGCTCCTCGGGGCTGGTGGTGCCGCCGGCGTCGTCGGCCGCGCGCTTGGGGAACGACACGTCGTAGGTGCCGACCTTCGAGCTGGTGAGCTCGACCTGGCCGGAGCCGTCCTGGAGTCCGCCGTTCCAGGCGGTGCGTGCGGTACGGGTGGGCATGGGTTGCCTCGCTTTTCTCGGTGATACGTCAACCGCTGTCAACCACGTGGTACCCGCGCCTAATTCCGCGACAACGCTCGTGTCGCGTGACGTCCGCCCCTTCGGGCGGGCGGCTCAGGTGAGGTCGGCCAGCCTGTTCTCCAGCGTGCGAAGCTGCCCTCGCAGTCGGCTGATGTCGATGTCGGACAGCAGTCGGCTGATGCGCTGGGGCACGAACTGCGCGCGGTCGCGCAGCGCGAGGCCCGCGTCGGTGAGGGAGATGTCGACCGAGCGCTCGTCGTCGGTGCGCCGGGCGCGGCGGATGAGCTCGCGCGCCTCGAGCCGCTTGAGCAGCGGCGACAGCGTGCCCGAGTCCAGCCGCAGCCGTTCGCCGATGTGGCTCACCGTCGAGGTCCCGTCGTCCCAGAGGACGATCATGACGAGGTACTGTGGATACGTCAGACCGAGCTCGTCCAGGACCGGGCGGTAGCGCGCGGTCATGGCCCGGCTCGCGGCGTACAGTGCGAAGCAGAGCTGGTCCTCGAGGGCCAGGGACGCATCCTCGGCGAGTCCGGCCTGCGGTAGGTCCGTCATGGTTAACCACCGTAACGACCGTCACGGGTCCCTTCCATCCGACATCGCGGGTGCGGCAGGTTCCGGCCACCCCGGCCCGCTCGCCGCAGGTCCTCGGGGTTGCGCCGCGCCGGGAGGACGGCACGCGGCGCGGGTAGGCCCTCACGGACTTCGTTCGTGACGGAAGGACTGCCGCCCATGGTCGACACCGAGCTCGCCAACCACCGCTCCGGGACGTTCGAGATCGGGGACAGGACCGTCCACCGGCTCGGCTTCGGCGCGATGCGGCTCACCGGTCCCGGTATCTGGGGTGAGCCCGCCGATCGCGAGGAGTGCGTCCGGGTGGTCCGACGCGCGGTCGAGCTGGGCGTCGACTTCATCGACACCGCCGACTCCTACGGCCCGCACGTCAGCGAGGAGATCATCCGCGAGGCGCTGCACCCGTACCCCGAGCACGTCCTTGTCGCGACCAAGGCGGGTCTGACCCGGCACGGTCCCGACATCTGGCAGCCGGTCGGGCGTCCGGAGTACCTGCGCCAGCAGTGCGAGCTCAGCCTACGGCGGCTCGGCGTCGAGCGCATCGACCTGTTCCAGCTGCACCGCATCGACTCGTCGGTGCCGGCCGAGGACCAGGTGGGCGAGCTGAAGAAGCTGCAGGACGAGGGCAAGATCGGCGCCATCGGCCTGTCGGAGGTGACGGTCGAGCAGATCGACGCGGCCCGTGAGGTCGCCGAGATCGCGACCGTGCAGAACCTCTACAACCTCACCGAGCGCAAGTCCGAGGACATCGTGGACTACTGCACACGCGAGGGCATCGGGTTCATCCCGTGGTTCCCGATCGCCGCGGGCGAGCTCGCCAAGCCGGGCGGTCCGGTCGACGAGATCGCCAAGGACCTCGGTGCCACGCATTCGCAGGTCGCGCTCGCGTGGCTGCTGGCCCGCGCGCAGATCGTGTTGCCGATCCCGGGGACCTCCTCGGTCGCCCACCTCGAGGAGAACGTCGACGCGGCCGGCGTGCGGTTGACCCGTGAGCAGGTGGCGGAGCTGACCGGCGCCGGGGAGTGACGGGGGCCGCCCCGTTCGGCCGGCGCACCGGATGGGCCGGCGTCTCCCTCGTCGGCCTGGCCTTCGTCGTCGCCATGCTGGGGACGACCCTGCCCACGCCGCTGTATCCGAAGTACGCGGTGCAGTTCGGCTTCGACGAGCTCGTCACGACCGTCGTCTTCGCGACGTACGCCGTCGGCGTGACCGGTGGGCTGCTGCTGTTCGGGCACTGGTCAGACCAGCTCGGCCGGCGTCCGCTGCTGCTGCTCGGGCTCGCGCTGTCGGCGCTGTCCGCCGGCGCCTTCCTGCTGCCCGGAGCGCTGGGCTGGCTGTTCGTGGGACGGCTGCTGTCGGGGGTGTCGGCCGGCATCTTCACCGGCACCGCCACCGCCACGATCGTCGACCTCGCCCCGGAGCGGGGCCGCGCCCGGGCCGGCCTCGTCGCGGCCGCGGTCAACATGGGCGGCCTGGGCCTGGGCCCGCTGCTGGCCGGGGTGCTCACGCAATACGCGCCGCTGCCGTTGCGGCTGTGCTTCGTCGTCGATCTCGGCCTCGTCGTGCTCGCCACGGCCTGCGTGCTCGCGACCCGCGAGCCCGTCGAGCGGGCTCGGCGGCCCCGGCTCGCACCGCGTGCGCTGCACGTGCCGCCCGAGCTGCGGGCCGCGTTCACCCGCGCGGCGGTCGCGGGATTCGCCGGCTTCGCCGTGCTCGGACTGTTCACCGCCGTGTCGCCCGCCTTCCTGGGCGACGTGCTGGGGCAGCACAACGCGGCCGTGGTCGGGGCCGTGGTGCTGTGCATCTTCGCGGGGTCGGTCGGGGGCCAGACGCAGTCGGACCGCCTCGGGCTCGACCGCGCGCTGCCCGTGGGGTGCGGCGCGCTCATCGCCGGCATGGTGCTGGTCGGCACGAGCCTCGCCGCCGAGCAGCTGGTCCTCCTCGTCGCGGGCGCGCTGGTCGCCGGCTACGGACAGGGCCTCAGCTTCCGCGCCGGGCTGGGATCGGTCGCCGGGGCGAGCCCGGCCGACGAACGCGGCGCGATCACCTCGACGTTCTTCGTCGTGCTCTACGTCGGCATCGCCGTCCCGGTCATCGGCGAGGGCGCCCTCGCCGCCGGCGTGGGCCTCGTCCCGGCCGGCCTCGTCTTCGCGGGGCTGGTGGCCGCGCTCGCCGCGACCGCGCTCGTGCTGGTCGTCCGCGCCCGCGACTGACGTCCGCGGCCGGCCGCCTCGCCCGGCTGGCGGCGCTACTCGGGCTTGGTCCACCCGTCGGCGCCGGCCGCCTCGTCGCCGATGGTGGTGTCCGGGCCGTGGCCGGTGTGGACGACCGTCGCCGGCGGCAGGGTGAGCAGCCGGGATCGGATGGACGCGACGATGGTGTCGAAGTCCGAGTACGACCGCCCGGTCGCGCCGGGGCCGCCCTGGAACAGGGTGTCACCGGTGAAGACCGCGTCGAGGTCGGCCGCCCGGAAACAGACCGCGCCCGGCGCGTGCCCGGGGGTGTGGACGACCTCGAGCTCGATGCCGGCCACCGGGAAGGTCTGACCGTCCGCGAGCGGGAAGAACTCGCCCTCCGGGTAGGTCATGCGCCACAGCTCGACGTCGTCGGGGTGCAGGTACACCGGTGCCGCGAACCGGTCGGCCAGCTCGGGCGCGACCGTCACGTGATCGTCGTGGGCGTGCGTGCACAGGACGGCGAGGAGCGTCCGCTCGCCGATCAGCTCGGCGATCGGGGCGGCGTCGTGCGGGGCGTCGATCACCACGCACTGCTCGTCGTCGCCGACGACCCACACGTTGTTCTCGACGTCCCACGTCCCGCCGTCGAGGCTGAAGGTGCCGCTGGTGGTGGTGTGGTCGATGCGCGCGGTCACGGCAGCGTCACCACCGAACGCAGCACCTCGCCGCGGTGCATCTTGTCGAAGGCTGCCTCGACGTCGCCGATGCCGATCGTCTCGGTGACGAACTTGTCGAGCGGGAAGCGGCCCTGCTGGAACAGGTCGATCAGCAGCGGGAAGTCGCGCGACGGCAGGCAGTCGCCGTACCAGGACGACTTGAGCGCGCCGCCGCGGCCGAAGACGTCGATCAGCGGCAGCTCGAGGGTCATCTCGGGATTGGGCACACCGACGAGCACCACGGTGCCGGCGAGGTCGCGGGCGTAGAAGGCCTGCTGGTAGGTCTCGGGCCGGCCGACCGCCTCGACGACGACGTCGGCCCCGAAACCACCGGTGAGGTCCTGGACGGCGGCGACGACGCCGTCCAGGTCGAGGTCCTTGGAGTTGATGGTGTGGGTGGCGCCGAACTCCTCGGCCAGGCCGAGCTTCCGGTCGTCGAAGTCGATGGCGATGATCTTCGCCGCACCGACGATGCGGGCTCCGGCGATCGCCGCCGCCCCGACCCCGCCGCAGCCGATGACGGCGATGCTCTGCCCGCGCTTCACGCCGCCGGTGTTGATCGCGGCCCCGACGCCGGCCATGACGCCGCAGCCGAGCAGTCCGGCCGCGGTGGCCGGCGCCGACGAGTCGACCTTGGTGCACTGCCCGGCGGCGACGAGCGTCTTCTCGCAGAACGCGCCGATGCCGAGCGCGGGGGAGAGCTCGGTGCCGTCCTCGAGCGTCATCCTCTGCGTGGCGTTGTGGGTGGCGAAGCAGTACTGCGGCTCGCCGCGCTTGCAGGCGCGGCACTCGCCGCACACGGCGCGCCAGTTCAGGATGACGAAGTCCCCGGGCGCGACGTCGGTGACGCCCTCGCCCACCGCCTCGACGGTCCCGGCCGCCTCGTGACCGAGCAGGAACGGGAACTCGTCGTTGATGCCGCCCTCGCGGTAGTGCAGGTCGGTGTGGCAGACCCCGCACGCCTCGACCTTCACCAGGGCCTCGCCCGGCCCGGGGTCCGGCACGACGATCGTGACGACCTCGACGGGGGCGCCCTTCGCGCGGGCGATCACCCCGTTGACGTGCTGGCTCATCCCTGCACCTCGTACGTCGGGACGAGCGTGGCGCGGCCGAGCGAGTGGCTGAAGAGGTTGAAGCCGAGGAACGCGCAGGACCCCTCGGCCGGGATGTCCAGGCGCTCGACGTCCACGGCGTGGACCACCACGTAGTAGTGGTGCGGGCCGTGCCCGGCCGGCGGCGCGGCGCCGACGTAACCGGCGAAACCGCCGTCGTTGTTCAGCTGCACGGCCCCGTCGGGCAGGCCGTCCTTGCTCGCGTTCGTGGGCAGCTCGGTGACCGAGGCGGGGATGTCGAACACCGCCCAGTGCCAGAAGCCGCTGGCGGTGGGGGCGTCCGGGTCGTACACGGTGACGGCGTAGCTCTTGGTGCCCTCGGGCGCGCCGGACCACGACAGCTGCGGCGAGGCGTCCTCGCCACCGGCGCCCATCACCCCCGACACCTGCGGGTCGGCCAGCGGGCGGCCGTCCGCGACGTCGGTGCTGGTGACGTCGAAGCTCGGGACCTCGGGGAGGTCGGCGTAGGGGTTGCGGCTCACGGTGGGCGCTCCTTCGCGACGGGGATGTCTCCCGAGTGTCCTACCGCATTGCGCGCTCCTTCGATCAGGTCCTCGGTCGAGACGACCGTGACCGACGCCGCTCACCGCTCGTCGTCCGCGGGGAGTCGACCGGGGCGGCGGCGCCGTCGCCCCCGGCGAGCCAGCCCCGCACCTTGTCGTAGACCGTCGCGTCGGCGAGCAGGTCGAAGTGGTGCTTGCCCCCGGCGATCGTGTGGGAGCGGTCGGCTTCGAACGCGATGGAGCGGACCGCCCCCACGCCGTGCGCGCTGCCGTGCTGCACGAGCAGGTCGTGGGCGAAGATCCCGTCGGGCTCGCGCGACAGCGTCGCCGACACCATGGAGTAGGCGACGCCGGGCACGAGCGAGGCCGGCGTGCAGTTGTCGGTCGGGTCGTCGGCCTCGAAGTCGAGCCAGTCGGCCTCGACGACGGAGCCGTGACGCAGGTCCTTGATCCCGACGCTGCGCTGGTTGAGCAGGGCGGCGAACGGGCGGGTCTCCGGCCGGCGGGCGAGCCGGTGCGTCCCGCGGTTGACGTAGCGCTCGAGCGGTGCCCCGAGGTGGGGCGTGCCGAGGCCGACGATGTGGCGCAGTCGCCCGACCCAGGCGTGGCCGAGCTCGTGCCCCTGGTGTGCCGCGCTGCGCGCGACCAGACCGCCGAGCGAGTGGCCGATCAGCGCGATCTCGGTGACGCGGACCGGCCACCCCGCCACCAGCTCCTCGAGCTGCTCGGCGAACTCGAGGCCGTTGCCGGAGATGTGCAGGCCGGTGTTGAAGTTCACGTAGAGCGGCGTCCAGCCGTCGTCGTCGTGCAGCTTGGAGCCGTACGTGGCGGTGCGGTCGCCCCACCGCCGCTCCGCGGCCCAGGACCAGCAGAGGTCGGACTCGCACAGCCCGTGCACGAAGACGACGAGGCGGCCGCCGACCGGGACGCTCGCCGAGCGGGCGTCGTGGGCGACGTTGCCGGCGACGCGCCGCAGCGGGCCGCTGCCGAGCCGCATGCGCATCTGCGGGGCGACCGCGGCGGACTCGACGGCCATCCGGTCGCCGACGATGCCGCTGATCGCGCCGAGCACCGAACGGCCGGTGCGGTGGTCGTGGACGGACTCCGCCGTCGGGTCCTGCACCGCGCCCGCGATCATCCCGACGGCGGGCGGCAGGTACCTCACCCCGAGACGGGTGCTGCCGTAGGCGATCGCGGCGATGCCGTCGTGCGCCAGCTTGATAGCCGCGCCCGGCCGACCGGCGAGCCCGAACAACCGGTCGGCCACGGCCCGGTGGACGTCGCGCGCGGTGCCCGCGACCTCGTGCAGCGTGGTTCCGGCGAGCGTGCCCGCGTCCCGCATCTCGTCCTTGCGCACCGCAACCCCCGTCCACCGTGGCCAGTCCTGCCACAGTGCACAGTCGTGCACTGAGATGCAAGTCGCCGCGGGGCGGTGTGGTGTCAGTCGCGCTCGAACGCCGTGGCCATCTCGGCCTGCGTCGCCAGGATGTCGGCGATGCGCAGCTGGATGGAGTCCAGCTCGGTCATGGTCTCCAGCGTGCCCGTGATGCCCTCGGACACCGAGCGGCTGCTCTGCTGGATGCCCGCCACCTGCTCCGAGACGCGAGTCGTGGCACGGGCGGTCTCGTTGGCGAGCTCCTTCACCTCGCCGGCGACGACCGCGAAGCCCTTGCCCGCCTCGCCGGCCCGCGCCGACTCGATCGTCGCGTTGAGCGCGAGCAGGTTCGTCTGGTTCGCGATGTCGGAGATGATCTTGATGACGTCGCCGATCGCGGTCGAGGCCTGCCGCAGCTGCTGCACCTCTTCGCTCATGGCGTTCGCGCGGGCGCTCGCCTGGGCGGCGACCGAGTCGGCCTCGGCCGAGGCGGCACGCATGTCGTGGACGGTCTGCAGCAGGTCCTGCGCCCGATGCGCGTCGGTCTCGACCCGCTTGAGCACCGCGAGCCGCTGCGAGACGAGCTGACCGACGTTGCTCAACGCCGAGGCGCGCGAGGGAGACAGGTCGATCATCTCGCTGGTGAAGAAGTCCATCGTCCCGATGACCTTGCCGTTGACCATGATCGGGAAGCACACGCCGGAGCGGACGCCCGCGCGCTGCGCGGCGGGTGCGCGCACGCAGTCGGTGAGCTCGGCGAGGTCCTTGACGAAGTACAGCTTGCGGGTCTGCCACGCCCGGCCGGAGAGCCCGACGCCCTCGGCGAACGACGCGGCCAGCGTGACGCGGCGGAACTCGTCGCCGGCCGAGCCCGACTCCATCTTGAACCGCAGCACGTTGTCGGCCTCGTCGAGCGCCCAGTAGGAGCCGTACGCCCAGCCGAATGCGCTGCGCACCGTCTCGAGGCCGGCCCGCAGGGCGGAGTCGACGTCGTTGACCTCGCCGATGCGGTCGACGACCTTGGTGACGGCCGAGCGGTCGTTGATGGTCTGCTCGAGCTCGGCGGCGGCGACGGCCTGCCGCCGGGCCAGGGCGGCGATGCGCGACAGCGAGCGCCACTTCTCGGCCCGGGGGCCGAAGAACGGCAGCTCGTCGCGGCTGTAGTACTCGAAGACCGCGACGACGGCGTCGCCCTCCACGATCGGCACGGTGGCGCCGAAGTTCATGCCGGCCCGCTTGGCGGTCTGCCAGCGCTCGCAGTGCAGGGCGTCGGCGGTCGCGTCGGAGCGCACCGCGTCCTTGGTGCGGACCGCGTCGCCGAGCAGCCCGTCCGTCGGCTCGAGCGTGTTGCCCGGTCGGATGACGGTGCTGAGCGTGCCGACCAGCTCGCCGGTCTCTGCCGTCAGCCGGAAGCGGCCGTCGGGGCGGCGGTCCCATGCGGCGCCGTAGGAGAGGTTGAGGGCCTCGGACAGCGTCTCGACGATGACCCGGCTGGCCTCCTCGCCGCCGGCGACCCCGCGGTCGAGCCGGTCGAGCACCTGCTCGACGGCCTCGACGTCCCGTGGCTGTTCGACGCTCGCGGTCGTGGTCTCGATCCGCCGGTTACGCAGCTTGTGCATCGTTTCTCCGCTGTGGCCTGGTACGGACCCAATGCCGGTCCTCGTACCAGTCATCGGCCCGGCCCGCGGGAAGCTGAGTGCGCACGATGATCATCGTCCGGCAAACGCACCGCCAGGCCGGTATCGGACGATCCGGGCACGGAGGGGCAGCGACCGGGCAGCCGGGAGCACATCACGGTGACGTTTCGGGCCGGGTGGGGGTGGGCACGACACGACATGACCCGATCGACGAGAACGAAGGTGCAGCGATGACCCTCCCTGCCGGCACGCCGACCCAGCTGTACGTCGACGGCGAATGGCGCGACGGAGCGAACGGCACCTTCGACGTCCTCGACCCGTCGACCGGCGCGGTCGTCGCAGCGGTCGCCAAGGCCGGCGACGCCGACGTGGACGACGCGATCGCGGCGGCCGCCGCCGCGCATCCGGGATGGGCGGCGAAGGCGCCGCGCGAACGCGCGGAGGTGCTGCGCAAGGCGTTCGAGCTGATGACCGCGCGCAGCGAGGACATCGCCTACCTGATGTCGCTCGAGATGGGCAAGTCGTTGACGGACTCCCGGGCGGAGGTGACGTACGCCGCCGAGTTCTTCCGGTGGTACTCGGAGGAGGCCGTTCGCGTGGGCGGCGAGGTACGGACGTCGCCGTCGGGAGCGAACCGGATCGTCACGTTCAAGAAGCCGTTCGGCGTCGCGCTGCTGCTGACGCCGTGGAACTTCCCGGCGGCGATGGCGACCCGCAAGCTGGCCCCGGCACTCGCCGCCGGCTGCGCGGTCGTGCTCAAGCCGGCCGAGGACACCCCGCTGACCGCGCTCGTGCTGGCGCAGGTGCTGACCGACGCCGGCGCGCCGGCCGGCGTGGTCAATGTGATCACCAGTGACGTGCCCGGCCCCGTCGTGGAGCGCGCCCTGGCCGACGGCCGGGTGCGCAAGCTGTCGTTCACCGGCTCCACCGGGGTGGGCAGCCTGCTGCTCAAGCAGGCCGCCGACCGCGTCGTGGACTCCTCGATGGAGCTCGGCGGCAACGACCCGTTCCTCGTCCTCGACGACGCCGACCTCGACGCCGCGGTCGAGGGTGCGATGCTCGCGAAGATGCGCAACGGTGGGCAGGCGTGCACCGCGGCCAACCGCTTCCTCGTCGCGGAGTCCGTCGCGGCCGAGTTCGCCACGAAGCTCGCCGCGAAGATGGGCGAGCTGACGCTCGGCGCCGGCACCGACGAGTCGACCAAGCTCGGCCCGATGGTGAACGCCAAGCAGCAGGCCGGGATCGCGGACAAGGTCACGCGCACCGTCGACGCCGGCGCCACCGTCGTCCTGGGTGGGTCGACGCCCGAACGCGCCGGCTTCTTCTACGAGGCCACCGTGCTCACCGACGTGCCGCGTGACTCGGCCGCCGCGACGGAGGAGATCTTCGGTCCTGTCGCGCCCATCATCACGGTGCGCGACGACGAGGACGCGATCGCCGTCGCCAACGGCTCGGAGATGGGGCTGACCGGCTACGTCTACACCCGCGACCTCGCGCGCGGCCTGCGTGTCAGCGAGAAGCTCGAGGTCGGCATGGTCGGGCTCAACCGCGGCATCGTCAGCGACCCCGCCGCGCCCTTCGGCGGCGTCAAACAATCCGGCCTCGGCCGCGAGGGCGGCTTCGAGGGCATCGAGGAGTACCTGGAGACCACCTACGTCGCCACGTCCTGGTGACCTGACCCGGCCGTTCCTTCTCGCCGTGCCCCTTCGCCGAGTGGTCGGTCAGGATGCCGAGTGGTCGCAGAAAGCGCGACCACTCGGCGCCTGAGCGACCACTCGGCGAAGGGGGAGCACTTGTCGAGTCATCGGTGCCGCCACGCCTGTGGACGACGGGCGGCCGTCCACACCCGGTCCGGTGGGCTCGCGCCCGGCTGCGCGGAGCGGCACCGTCGCCCCCGTGACGACGACGCAGGAATGGTGGGACCTCCTCGCGCGCTGCACCGCGGTGCTGGCGGCGTGCGGAGACGAGTCCGCGGTGTGCCTGACGACCGCGGGGCGACTGCACCGCTACTGGCTGCCGGGATTCGACGACGACCTACACGTCGCGGTCGCCGAACCGCTTCGGCCGGGTCACGCGATGCTGCGTAGTCGGCGCGCGGACGTCCGCGCCCACCGGCGCCAGCTCGTCGAGGGTGACGTGGTCGTGCTCCACGGCGTGCCGGTGACCTCGCCCGCCCGTACCTGGGTCGACCTCGCGCCGTTGTTGTCGCTGCCGGCCCTCGTCGCGGCGGGGGACAGCGCGCTGCGCGCCGGCACCACCGCGGCCGAGCTCGAGGCCGCCGTGCGACGTAGCGTGGGCGGTCGGGGTGTGCGCCGCGCGCGGACGGCACTGCCGCTGCTGGACGCGCGATCGCGATCACGCCCGGAGAGTCACCTGCGAATCGCCGCATCGGCGCCGGATCTGCCGAGGTGGGACGTCAACGTCCCGGTGCACCGCGGCGACGGCGGCTGGCTCGCCGAACCGGACCTCTCGCTGGCTGCGGCGAAGATCGCGCTCGAGTATCAGGGCGGCGATCACGCGCGCCTCGATCGGATGCGCCGCGACATCACCCGATCGGCCGACCTGCGGGCAGAGGGCTGGCTGGAGCTGCAGTACGGCCCGGCGGAGGTGTTCGCGCGGCCCTGGCAGATCGGCCCGGAGCTGCGCGCGATCGTCCGGCGACGTCGCCCCGAGCTGTTGGGGCACCGTCCCCGTCTTCGAGTGGTCGATCAGGACGGCGAGTGGTCACCGAAACAGCGACCACTCGGCGCGTGAGCGACCACTCGGCGGAATGGGGACGGGGTGGGAGGTGGTCAACCGGCGAGCGCGAGGGTGATGCGACGGGCCCCGGCGGTGAGCAGCGGCCCGAGCCGCTGACCGGGGGAGCGGCCGAGCCGCTCGATCGGGCCGGAGGTCGAGATGGCGGCGAGCAGTTCGCCGTCCGCCGAGAGCACCGGGGCCGAGACGGAGGCGACGCCGGCCTCGCGCTGCCCCACCGACTGCGCCCACCCGCGGCGGCGCACGTCGGCCAGCGCCCGCGGCGTGAACTCGGCCAGGTCGAGCACGCCCGCGAGCGACGCGGGGTCGGCCCAGGCGCACAGCACCTGGGCACCCGAGCCCGCGGTGAGCGGCAGCCGGCTGCCGACGGGCACGGTGGTGCGCAGGCCCGAGCTGCGTTCGGCCGCGGCGACGCAGACTCGCTCCGCGCCGTCGCGCCGGTAGAGCTGCGTGCTCTCGCCGCACTCGTCACGCAGCCAGGCGAGGACGGGCGCCGCGGCGGACACGACCGGATCGGGCAGGGCCGCGGCGAGCTCGCCGACCCGCGGGCCGAGCACGAAGCGGCCCTCGGTGTCGCGCGCGAGCAGGCGATGCGCCTCGAGCGCGACGGCGAGCCGGTGCGCGGTGGCGCGGGGCACCCCGGTGACGTCGACGAGCTCGGCGAGCGCACGCGGGGCGTCGGCCACCGAGGCCAGGATGCCGACCGCCTTGTCGACGACACCGATACCGCTCTGCACCGGATCACTGTTAGGCTGTCCCACACAGCGATACTATTGTCTCGAATAATGAGACGCAAGCGCACCTCGGAGGTCGACATGGGCAAGACGCTCGCGGAGAAGGTCTGGGACAGTCACGTGGTCCGCTCGGCCCCGGGCGAGCCCGATCTGCTCTACATCGACATGCACCTCATCCACGAGGTCACCAGCCCGCAGGCGTTCGAGGGGCTGCGCCTCGCCGGACGGCCGGTGCGCCGACCCGACCTCACGCTGGCGACCGAGGATCACAACACTCCCACCGACTACACCCTGCCCCTGGTCGGCACGCAGGCCATCGCCGACGAGGTGAGCCGCACGCAGATCGAGACGCTGCGGCACAACTGCGAAGAGTTCGGCGTGCGCATCTACCCGATGGGCGACGCCGAGCAGGGCATCGTCCACGTCATCGGGCCGCAGCTGGGCATCACCCAGCCGGGCATGACGATGGTCTGCGGCGACTCGCACACGTCCACGCATGGTGCGTTCGGCGCCATCGCGTTCGGCATCGGCACCAGTCAGGTCGAGCACGTCCTCGCCACGCAGACGCTGCCCATGGATCGTCCCAGGACGATGGCCGTCACCGTGAACGGCGAGCTCGCCGACGGCGTCACGCCCAAGGACGTCATCCTCGCCGTCATCGCCCGCACCGGCACCGGCGGCGGCCAGGGCTACATGGTCGAGTACCGCGGCTCCACGTTCGAGGGCATGACCATGGAAGGCCGCATGACGGTCTGCAACATGAGCATCGAGTGGGGTGCGCGCTGCGGCATGATCGCCCCGGACGAGACGACCTTCGCGTACGTGAAGGACCGCGACCACGCCCCGAAGGGGGCAGACTGGGACGCCGCCGTCGAGTACTGGCGCAGCCTGCGTACCGACGACGACGCCGAGTTCGACGCCGAGATCGTGCTCGACGCCGCCGACATCACGCCGTTCGTCACCTGGGGGACGAACCCGGGTCAGGGCGCGCCGTTGTCGGCGAACGTGCCCGACCCGCGGAGCTTCGAGAACGACGACGACCGCCAGGCGGCCGAGAAGGCGCTCGCCTACATGGGGCTGACCGCGGGCACGCCGCTGCGCGACATCGCGGTCGACACCGTGTTCGTCGGGTCGTGCACCAACGGTCGGATCGAGGATTTGCGCGCAGCTGCGAAAATTCTCGACGGCCGCCGCGTCGCCGACGGCGTGCGGGTACTCGTGGTCCCCGGGTCGGTGCGGGTCCGCAGGCAGGCCGAGGACGAGGGGCTCGACAAGATCTTCGTCGCGGCCGGGGCGGATTGGCGGCAGGCCGGCTGCTCGATGTGTCTGGGCATGAACCCCGACCAGCTCGCACCGGGGGAGCGCAGCGCCTCCACGTCCAACCGCAACTTCGAGGGGCGGCAGGGCAAGGGCGGCCGGACGCACCTCGTGTCGCCGCTCGTCGCGGCCGCGACCGCCGTCACCGGCCACCTCGCCAGTCCGGCCGACCTCTAGCCACCGACGACCCGAGACGAGGACCAGCAATGGACACCTTCACCGTCCACACCGGTACCGCCGTGCCACTGCGCCGCAGCAACGTCGACACCGACCAGATCATCCCGGCCGTCTACCTCAAGCGCGTGACCCGCACCGGTTTCGAGGACGGCCTGTTCCACGCCTGGCGCACGAACGAGCCGGACTTCGTGCTGAACCAGTCGCGCTACGACGGCGCCACAATCCTGGTCGCGGGGCCCGACTTCGGCACCGGCAGCTCACGCGAGCACGCGGTTTGGGCCCTCAACGACTACGGCTTCAAGGTCGTCATCTCACCGCGCTTCGCCGACATCTTCCGCGGCAACTCGCTCAAGGCGGGTCTGCTCACCGTGCAGCTGCCGGAGAAAATCGTGCAGCGGTTGTGGGACGACATCGAGGAGGACCCGACCACCGAGGTGACCGTCGACCTCGTCGAGCGCAACGTCCGCTGGGCGGGCGAGATCCACGACTTCGAGCTGGACGACTACTCGCGCTGGCGGTTGCTGGAGGGCCTCGACGACATCGGGCTCACACTGCGGCACACCGACGCCGTCGACGCGTTCGAGACGCGGCGCAGCCGATGGCTCCCGACGGCGAAGGTCTGACCTTTTCCTTGTGAGACAGGCGGTTCGCGTTGTTCGACGCGCCCTGACGGCCTAGCGTGACGATCGGACGAGACCACGATTGGTCGAGCGAACCGGTCCCCGGGAGGACTAGTGCCCAACAAGGCTCAATTCGTCGACATGCTTGCCGAGCGTCTCGACGGTGACAAGAAGCGTGCGGCCGCCGCCCTCGACGCGGTCATCGACAGCGTCTACGCGGCAGTGGCGCGGGGCGAGAAGGTCGCGATCACCGGCTTCGGCGTGTTCGAGCGCCGGGACCGCGCGGCGCGCACCGCGCGTAACCCCGCGACCGGCGAGCAGGTGAGCGTCGCGGCCTCGCGCGTCCCGGCCTTCCGCCCCGGCAGCGAGTTCCGGCAGGTGGCCGGCGGCGCGACCGAGGTCCTGCGGGAGCGCTCCGAGCGCACCCAGGCGGCGGTGACGCGGGCCTACGAGTCGGCACGGGAGGCGCCCTCGCGGGCCGCCGCGGTCGTGAAGGACGCGCAGTCCGTGCTGCAGGACGCGCAGGAGCGTGCGTCGACGGCGGTGCAGGACGCGGTCGAGGCCGTGCGCGAGGCGCCGGCCAACATTGTGGCCGCGGTGCGCAAGTCGCCGTCGGTGAAGCGCGCGGCCAAGAAGGCGCAGGCGGCCTCGGCGGCGCCGGCCAAGGCGGCCAAGAAGTCGGCCGCCCGCAAGCTGGCGTCCTCGTCGAGCGGGCCGGCGACCAAGTCCGCCGCGGGTTCCGCGCTGGGCAGTGGCGCGCCGGTCACGAAGGCCGCGAAGAAGGCCGCGAAGAAGGCCGCGAAGAAGGCCGCGAAGAAGGCACCCGCCAAGAAGGCCGCAGCGAAGAAGGCGCCGGCGACGAAGGCCGCCGCGAAGAAGGCGCCGGCCAAGAAGGCGCCGGCCAAGAAGGCGCCGGCCAAGAAGGCGCCGGCCAAGAAGGCCGCCGCGAAGAAGGCGCCGGCGAAGAAGGCGGCGGCCAAGAAGCTCGCGGCGAAGAAGTCCTCGCCTGCGGTCAAGAAGGCGGCGGCCAAGACCCTGGCGAGCGGCTCTCCGGCCCGCAAGGCGGCGAAGAAGGCCCCGGCGAAGAAGCGCGCGTAACGACGCGCACCGCCACTACGACGAGGGCGTCCGACCGCGGCCGATCAGGTCGGGATCGGACGCCCTCGGCCGTCCCCGCCGAGCGTCGGTGCGATGCCGCTCAGCGCGACGCGTGCGGGTAGTAGTCCGCGGCCGAGACGACCCCGTCGACGGTCGAGAGCACCCAGGCGGCGCCCTTCTTGGTCTCGACGTCGCCGAGCCACGGTGCCACGGCGGCGAGCAGGCCGGGGATCGCGGACCCCTGGCTGCAGACGACGGTGACCCGTCCGGGCCGGGCCAGGGCGAGCAGGGCGTGTTCGGCCGCGATCGGCGCGGCGGCGAAGTCGTCGTCGGAGAACGCGGGGTCGACCGCCACCTGCACGCCGAGAGCCTCGGCCAGCGGGGTCACCGTCTGCACGCAGCGGACGGGGTCGGCCGAGAGCACGCGGTCGGGCACGAACCGGGTGAGGAACTCGACGAGCCGCCCGGCCTGCTCGACCCCCGTGGCGTCGAGCGGGCGCTGCGCGTCGTCGCCCCGCCACTCGCTGCGCTTGCCCGCCTTGGCGTGCCGGACGAGCACCACCGTCGAGTCGGGCAACGGCGTCGCGTCGTACTCGTCGAGCACCCGGCGCTCGACCTCGTAGCTCAGCTGCGCCGCCGCGGCCTTGGGGGCGAGCCACTGCACGGCGTCGACCTCGTCCGACGGCGTGAAGGTGCCGTCGACGTGGCGCATGACCCAATAGGCGACGGTCTTGCTCGTCGCGCCGGCGGCGTCGGCGACCTCGCCGTAGGTGTACTCGACGCGCGTCAGCCGCCGCGACACCGCGACGGTCGAACCGAGCTCCTCGCCCACCTCGCGCACGGCGGCCGCGAGCTCGCTCTCGCCCCGTTCGAGCTTGCCCTTGGGCAGCGACCAGTCGTCGTAGCGAGGTCGGTGCACGACGGCGAGCTCGACCTGCCCGTCGCGGACCCGCCAGACGACGCCGCCGGCGGCCCGGACCACGTCGGAGGCCATCGTCACTCGCCGCGGTCGGCGAGCCGCTTGGTCAGCAGCTCCTGGAAGTCGCGGCCGGTGGCGGAGTGCTTCCAGCTGCCGTCGGGCTGCAGGTCCCAGGCCGCGGTGTTCTCGTCGAACGCGGCGTCCAGACAGCTCTGCAGGTGCGCCCGGGCGCTGCGGTCGGCGACCTGGCACAGCACCTCGACGCGGCGGTCGAGGTTGCGGTGCATCAGGTCGGCGGACCCCATCCAGTACTCGGGTGACCCGTCACCGCCGAAGTAGTAGATGCGCGAGTGCTCCAGGAACCGGCCCAGGATCGAGCGGGTCCGGATGTTGTCCGAGAGGCCGGGGACGCCGGCGCGGATGGTGCAGAAGGTGCGGACGAGCAGTTCGACCCGCACCCCCGCGCGGGATGCGCGGTACAGCGCGTCGATCGTCTGCTCGTCGACGAGATGGTTCGTCTTGAAGCGGATCAGCGCGTCCTTGCCCGCCTTCGCGTGCTCGATCTCGCGCTCGATGCGCTCGATGAGGCCGGCACGGATGCCCTGCGGCGCGACGAGCAGCGACCGGTAGTCGGTCTGGCGGGAGTAGCCGGTGAGCACGTTGAACAGGTCGGTGAGGTCGGCACAGACGTCGGGATCGGCGGTGAACAGCCCGAGGTCCTCGTACATCCGCGCGGTCTTGGGGTTGTAGTTGCCGGTGCCGACGTGCGCGTAGCGGCGGATCTGGTTGCCCTCCTGGCGCACCACCAGCGCGGTCTTGCAGTGGGTCTTCAGCCCGACGAAGCCGTACACGACGTGGCAGCCCGCACGTTCGAGCGCCCTGGCCCACTTGATGTTGGCCTGCTCGTCGAAGCGCGCCTTGATCTCCACCAGCGCCACGACCTGCTTGCCCGCCTCGGCGGCGTCGATGAGCGCGTCGACGACGGGGGAGTCGCCGGAGGTGCGGTACAGCGTCTGCTTGATGGCGAGGACGCGCGGATCGGCGGCGGCCTGTTCGATGAAGCGTTGCGTGCTGGTCGCGAAGGACTCGTAGGGATGGTGGACCAGCACGTCGCCGTCGCGCAGGGTCGCGAAGACCGACTTCGGCGTCTCGCCCTCGGCGAAGCGCGGATTCGTCGTCGGGACGAACGGCCGCTCCTTGAGGTTGGGTCGGTCGATGTCGTAGATCTGGTGCAGCGATCCGAGGTCGAGCAGGCCGGGGACGCGGATCACGTCGTCGCGATCGACGTCGATCTCGCTGGCGAGCAGGTCGACGACCTCGTCGTCGATGTCGTCGGTGACCTCGAGCCGGACGGCGGGGCCGAAACGCCGGCGGACGAGCTCGCGTTCGAGGGCCTGCAGAAGGTCCTCGTCGCGATCCTCCTCGACCTCGAAGTCGGCGTTGCGGGTGACCCGGAAGACGTGGTGCTCGACGACCTCCATCCCGGGGAAGAGCATCGACAGGTGCGCCGCGATGAGGTCCTCCAGCGGCAGGTACTCCGCCTCGACGGCACTCTGGGACACCACCACGAAGCGCGGGACGTTGTTGGGCACCTTGACCCGCGCGAAGCGCTGCACCTGCTCGTCGGGGTCGCGCACGAGCACGGCGAGGTTGAGCGACAGGCCGGAGATGTAGGGGAACGGGTGGGACGGGTCGACCGCGAGCGGGGTCAGCACGGGGAAGACCTTCGCCTGGAAGTACTCGGCCAACCGGCCGCGTTCCTCGTCGTCGAGGTCGTCCCAGCGGCGGACGTGGATGCCCTCGGCCTCGAGTCGCGGCGTGACCTCGTCGCGGAAGCAGCGGGCGTGGCGCTCGACGAGCTCGCGCGTCCGGTCGGCGAGCGCGGCGAGGACGAGGCGGGGGGACAGCCCGTCGGCCGACTGCACCTGCAACCCCATGTCCGACCGTCGCTTCAGCCCGGCGACGCGCACCATGTAGAACTCGTCGAGGTTGCTGGCGAAGATGGCGAGGAACTTCAGCCGCTCCAGCAGCGGTTGCGCGTCGTCCTCGGCGAGGGCGAGCACGCGGGCGTTGAAGGCGAGCCAGGACAGCTCGCGGTTGCTGAAGCGGTCGTCGGGCAGGTCGTCGACGTGCGTGACCTCGGCGTCCATGTCGCCGTCGGGGACCGCGTCCGTCGGGTCGAGGGCGGCGACGGCGCTGGGCAGTGCGGACTCCGTGGTCATTCGCCGATCATGCCAAGACAAGTTGAACGGACCGTGACGTCGGTGTCGGTCGAGACGGGGCCGGCAGTGGTGCCGGCAGCGGTGGTGTCGGTGGCGTCGAGGACCGCGGCGGTGGCCGGCCCGACGCCGAGGTCTGTCGCCGCGCCGCGGAGGTCGGCCGCGGTGTCGACGTCGCGCCGCAGGCCCGGACCGGCGACGAGCGGCCGGGCGTGGCGGGCGTGGCGGGCGGCCGAGCCCCCACCGAACTCCGGTCGCAGCGGGTGCCCCGGCGCCGCGGTGAGCAGCGTGGTGCCGACCCCGTCGGCGTCGGGGACGAATCCGGTCCCGGCGCCGGCGGTGGCCAGCACCTCGGCGAGCTCCTCGGGGCGCAGTGCGGGCAGATCGCCGACGAGCACGGCCAGGCCGTCGTCGGGCCAGCGTTCCGCCGCGTGCTCGGCGGCGTCGCGCACCGCGCCGTTCAGGCCCGGACGGGTCTGCACCAGGCGCTCGCCGACCCCGCCGGGCCGGTCCGGCGCGCCCGCCGCGGCGGTGACGTCGCGGTCGGTCACGAGCAGCACGCGGGCCACGCCGTCGGCCGCCGCGGCCGCCGCCACGGTGTCGGCGCGGATCGCCTCGACCAGTCGCCGGTGCGCGGCGGCGTCGACGCTCATCGGGGCGAGCCGCGACTTCGCCGCCGGGAGTGACTTCGCCGGGATGACAACCGTCCAGCGCATGGTTACGAGCATACGAACTGCCATGGGGCAGACTGCACGGCGAAGACGCGGACCGACACGGACGTACGGCGGCACCGCGAACGAAGGAGAGGGTGGTCAGTGCCGAAGCTGGAGAAGCGACGCGGACCCGGCCACGGGGAGCCGATGGGCCCGGGCTGGCGTTTCGTGTGGCTCGTGCTCTACTACCCGGTCTCGGCGCTGTTCCGGTTGCGCTACCGGCACATCGACCGGCTGCCCAAGCAGGGGCCGGTCATCGTCGTCGTCAACCACGTCTCGCACGTCGATCCCTTCCTGGTCTCGAAGTTCGTGCTGGACGCGGGCCGGGTGCCGCGCTTCCTGGCCAAGGAGTCGATCTTCGCGGTGCCCGCCGTCGGGTGGGGCATGCGGATCATGGGCCACATCCCGGTTCGCCGCGGCACGACCGATGCGCGGCAGTCGCTCGCGGCCGCGACCCGGGCGCTGAACGAGGGCAAGGTCATCGTGCTGCATCCGGAGGGCACGGTCACCCGCGACCCGGACGGGTGGCCGATGGCCGGCAAGGCCGGTGCCGCGCGGCTGGCGATGCTCGCGCCCGACGTGCCCGTGGTCCCCGTCGCCCAGTGGGGCGTCCAGGAGCAGGTCGACCTGTACCACAAGAAGATCAAGCTCTTCCCGCGGCCGAAGCACGTCTTGTCCGTCGGGGAGCCGATCGACCTCGGCGACTTCCGCGGGGAGGAGCCGACGCCGCGGGTGCTGCGCGAGATCACCGACGTCATCATGCGGCGGCTGCGCGTCGACGTCGCCGAGCTGCGTGACCGTCCCGCGCCCGACGGCGAGCTGTTCCACTGGACGCGCGCCGGCGAGAGTCGCGGCGACGTGGCATGACCCGCGCCGCCGTCCTCGGGGCCGGATCCTGGGGGACAGCGTTCGCCAAGGTGCTGGTCGACGCCGGCAACGACGTCACGCTCTGGGCGCGCCGCGACGAGCTCGCGACCCGCATCAACGCCGAGCACCGCAACGAGGACTACCTGCCCGGGGTCGAGCTGCCGGCCGAGCTCGTCGCCACCCACGACCCCGTCGCGGCCGTCCGTGACGCCGACCTGGTCGCCATCGCCATCCCCTCGCAGACCCTGCGCGAGAACCTCGCGGTGTGGGCGGCGGACCTGCCGGCGGACGCGACCCTCGTCAGCCTGATGAAGGGGGTCGAGCTCGGCTCGACCAAGCGCATGAGCGAGGTGATCGTCGAGGTCGCGGGGGTGCCGGCCGACCGGGTCGCGGTCGTGAGCGGACCCAACCTGGCCCTCGAGATCGCCCAGCGGCACCCCACCGCGACGGTCGTCGCCTGCGCGGACGACACCCGGGCGATCGAGGTGCAGAAGCTGTGCGGCACGCCCTACTTCCGGCCGTACACGAACACCGACGTCATCGGGTGCGAGCTCGGCGGCGCGGTCAAGAACGTCATCGCGCTCGCGTGCGGCATCGCCCAGGGCATGCGCTTCGGCGACAACACGCTCGCCTCGATCATCACCCGGGGCCTGGCCGAGACGGCGCGTCTCGGTGAACGGCTCGGCGCCGACCCGGTGACGTTCGCGGGGCTGGCCGGCCTCGGCGACCTCGTCGCGACGTGCAACTCGCCGCTGTCGCGCAACCGCTCGTTCGGCGAACGGCTCGGTCGCGGGGAGTCGCTCGACCAGGCCCAGGAGGCCACGCACGGGCAGGTGGCCGAGGGCGTGAAGTCGTGCCGCGGGGTGCTCGAGCTCGCGCGCCACCACGACATCGACGTCCCCATCACCGCCGCCGTCGAGGCGGTCTGCTTCCGCGGGCTGACCCCGGCCCAGATGCTCGAGCTGCTGATGTCACGCTCGATGAAGTCCGAGAGCTGAGCCGACCACGGCGCGCTGCCGTGTCGCGCGGCGTGCAAGAGCCGCGACGTCCCGGCCGGTAGGGTCGCTGCTCGTGGGCAGCCGCATCCGGGTCGCCGTCGTGTACGGCGGGCGCAGCAGCGAGCACGGGATCTCGGTCGTCTCGGCCGGAAGCGTGCTGGCCGCCCTCGACCCCGAGCGCTACGACGTCGTTCCCGTCGGCATCACGCCGGCCGGGAAGTGGGTGCTCACCGACGCGTCGGCCGAGACCCTGGCGATCACCGGCCGCACGCTGCCCGAGGTCGACAAGGGCACCGCCGTCGTGCTGGCGCAGGACCCCGACGCGCCGCGCCTCGTCCCGCTGGAGGCCGGCGCCGCCGTCGAGACGCTGGGGTCGGTGGACGTCGTCTTCCCCGTCCTGCACGGTCGTTTCGGCGAGGACGGCACCATCCAGGGCCTGCTGGAGATGGCGGGCGTGCCCTACGTCGGGCCCGGTGTCTTCGCGAGCGCCGCCGGCATGGACAAGGAGTTCACCAAGATCCTGCTGCGGGCCGCGGGCCTGGACGTCGGCGAGTTCGCGGTCCTGCGGCGTGGCCGGCCCTACTCGGCGGTGGACCTGCACCACCTCGGCCTGCCGGTGTTCGTCAAGCCCGCGCGGGCGGGGTCGAGCGTCGGCATCACCCGCGTGGACGACTGGGCGGCCCTCGACGACGCCGTGGCCACCGCGTTCGGCCACGACGACAAGGTGTTGGTCGAGGCCGCCGTCAGCGGGCGGGAGATCGAGTGCGGCGTGCTCGAGGACGACGCCGGGGCCCCCCACGCGAGCGTCCCGGCCGAGATCCGGCTGCGTCCGGGGCACGACTGGTACGACTTCGACGCCAAGTACCTCGACGACGCATGCGACTTCGACATCCCGGCCCGGCTTGCGGACGAGCTCACCGCGGAGATCCGCAACGCGGCGTGCCGCGCGTTCACCGCGCTCGACTGCGCCGGCCTGGCGCGGGTCGACTTCTTCCTCGCCGGCGAGCGCGTCGTCGTCAACGAGGTCAACACCATGCCCGGCTTCACCCCGATCTCGCTGTTCCCGCGGGTGTGGGCGGCGTCCGGCGTCGACTACCCGACCCTCGTCGACCGGTTGATCGCCGCCGCCCTGCGCCGCGCCGCCTGAGGATGGCCGACGACGCTGCGTCCATCGGGTGGCCGGAGCTCATCGTGCTCATGGGCTTCGGCGACGACGGCGGTGGCATGCGTGGCACGTTCCACGTCCGCGAGACGACGCAGCTGGACGACGACATCGACATCGGGGACGAGGACGTCGAGGACGAGGACGTGTGGTGGGACCACGTCGAGACGCATCCGACGCTCGGTCGGCTGGCGGTGGTGGAGAACCACGGTCGGCTGACGGTCCAGGGCGACTCGCATCGCCTCGAGTCAATGTCGGGGCAGCCCTGGCTGATCGAGACGCCGGACGACCGGTGGCTCGTCGCACCGGGCGGTGAGCAGGCTCGCCACGACGACAGGAGCCGTCTGTCGATCGGTTACACCGGCGGGTGGCCCGACGACCTCGTCGGCCGGCTGATGCCCAGCCGGTGGGAGGGCAACGACTTCACGAGATTGACCGGGCCCGCCACGCGGATCGAGTTCCTAGGGCGGCCGGCCTGGGCCTTCGAGCTGGCTGCGCCGCGGCACAAGCCGCACCCGCTGCAGCTGGTCGTCGACGCCGCGACCGGACGCGTGCTGTCCTACCGCAACGACGACTTCGGCAGCGTCACGGAGTGGACGTCGGTCGAGTTCGGGGTCGACCTGCCCCAGGACACCTTCCGCTGGACCGGCCCCGTGGTGGAGTTCGATCCCGACGCCGACGAGCCGGAGCCCGACGGCGACACGGCGTGGCGGGGAGACTGGCTCGCGTCGCACGGGCTCGCCGACGTGACCGTGCCGGTCGCCTTGGGACTGGAGCTGCGCGACGCGGACGACGCGGGCGCGTTCCACGCCGACTTCTTCGTGGAGCTCGACGGCGCGGTGCTGCGCCGTCCCGCATCGGACGAGCCGTGGCCGGCGGCCGACCAGCTGCGCTACGACGACGTCCGACGCTGGCGCGACGACGGGTGGGACTGGTGCCTCGCAACGTCCGTCGCGCTGACGGAGCCGCAGTTCGCGGCACTCCGCGGTCAGCTCTGCGTCACCTGACTCCGTCCGCTTTTGGCGGCTCAGCGCAGCATGCTGCGCTGAGCCGCCAAAAGCGGACGGAGTCAGCGCAGCACGAGCGTCCGCAGCAGCCGATCGGTCTCGACGTCCGGGCCCGCGGTGAGGCCGGTGTGGACCGGGCCGGGCTGCACCACGGTGCTGCGCGGCGCGGTGAGCCACCGGAAGCGCTGCCCGATGCGGTCGGCCGCCGCCGGCCCGTCCTCGCCGTCGCAGGTGCCGGCGAGCGCGGCCAGGGCGGCGTGCACGTCGGCAACGGGAGCGTCGGGGTCGAGCGCGCGCAGGCGCGCCTCGTCGAGGTGGACGGCCGCGCGCAGGTAGGCGTGTTCGGGGCAGTAGACGATGACGCCGGCGTTGACGAACTCCCCGCGTTCGACGCGGGGGACGACACGGATCACCGCGTACTCGAACGGGACCCTCATCGCAGCCACGCCGGCCGGGTGGTCGATCGGGCCGATGGCCGGGCCGCCCGTCGCGGCGCGGCGGCGGCCGTGTCGCGCAGCGGACCCAGCCACTGCTCCCGGGCGGCCAGCCGGGCCAGCACCGCGTCCACGTAGGCGGTGCGGACGGCGGCGGGGGAGGCGAAGCCGGGTTCGTCGCGGAGCCACTCGTCGGGCACGTCGGCCACGACCGAACGCAGCAGGTCCGCGTCGACGCGGGATGCGAGCTCGGCGTCCGCGGCCGCGACGTCGCCGCCCGCGCCGATCAGCGCGTGCTCGCTCGCGTCGTAGGGCCGGCCCGCGGCCGCCCCCGCCGAGGACCACCGGTGGTGGAAAGTGAGGCTCGCGCCGTGGTCGATGAGGTACGGCCGGCCGTGCCAGAACAGCAGGTTCGGGTTGCGCCAGGACCGGTCGACGTTGCCGACGAGCGCGTCGAACCACAGCACCCGGGCCGCGAGGTCGGCGTCGACGGCGAACGCGCCGGCGTCCAGGTCGAGCGCGCCGGGCAGGAAGTCGATGCCGAGGTTGCGGCCCGCGCTGGCGCGGAGCAGGTCCTGCACCTCCTCGTCCGGCTCGTTCGCCGCGAGCGCCGGGTCGAGGTCCACCGTGACCAGCCGGGGGACGGGCAGGCCGAGCGCGCGGGCGAGCTGGCCGGCCACGATCTCGGCGACCAGCGCCTTACGACCCTGGCCCGCCCCGACGTACTTGACGACGTAGACCCCGAGGTCGTCGGCCTCCATCAGCCCCGGCAGCGACCCGCCCTCGCGCAGCGGCGTCACGTACCGGGTCGCCACCACCTCCGCGAGCACCGACCGAGCCTACGGCGGGGGTTGACCACGGCTCACCGGGGGACGACTGTGGAGGATCCGACCAAACGCGACGAATGGATCCTGGCGTGAACCGAGCCTGGCGCCGTCTCACCGGCATCGCCGCCGGCGGACTGCTGACCGTGTCCCTCGTGCCGGCGGCCGCCGCCGCGCCCGCGACCGCCTCGCGGCACTTCACCCCCGGCGCGGCCGGGGTCGGCGACCCCTACTTCCCCGAGCTGGGCAACGGCGGCTTCGACGTCGAGCACTACGACCTGAACCTGGGCTACGTCCCCGCCGACAGGCAGCTGCGGGGTACGGCCACGATCCGTGCCCGGGCCACGCAGAACCTCTCCCGCTTCGACCTCGACCTGTCGGGCATGACCGTGCGGTCCGTCCGCGTCGACGGCGCCGCCGCCCGCTTCACCCGCGAGGACGAGGAGCTCGTCATCACGCCGCGGCACGGGCTTGTGCGGGGTGAGCACTTCGCCGTGACCGTCCGCTACGACGGCTCGCCGAAGACGATCACCGGCTCGCCGATCGTCTTCGGCGCCGACTACGGCTGGCAGTACACGAAGGACGGTGCGTTCGTCGGCGACGAGCCCAACGCCGCGCACACGTGGTTCCCGAGCAGCGACCACCCCAGCGACAAGGCGTCCTACACCTTCCGCGTCACGGTCCCGCAGGGGACGAAGGTGGTCGCGAACGGCGAGCTGCGGGCCGAGAACACCGTCGCGGCCGGCACCCGCTACGTCTGGAACGAGGTCAAGCCGATGGCCACGTACCTCGCCACCATCGACATCGGCCGGTGGAACTTCCGCAGCGGCCGCACCGCCGGCGGCATCTCCGAGCTGGTCGCCGTCGACCCCGACCTCGCGGCCAAGGCGCGTGACGCCCGCTTCTCCGAGACGACCGGCGAGATCACCGACTACTGGGCGAAGACCTTCGGCAAGTACCCGTTCACCTCCACCGGTGCCATCGTCGACAACCTGCCCAACGTCGGCTTCTCCCTCGAGACGCAGACCCGGCCGCTGTACGGCTCGGTCGTCGGCGTGGGCACGATCGCGCACGAGCTCTCGCACGAGTGGTTCGGCGACAGCGTGTCCGTCCGCACCTGGCGCGACATCTGGCTCAACGAGGGCTTCGCGACGTACGCGGCGTGGCTGTGGGCGGAGCACACGGGCGGCAGGACGGCCTACGCCAGCGCGAAGGCCGCCTACGACGGAGTCGCCGCGTCCTCGCCGTTCTGGAACCAGTCGATCGCCGATCCGCAGCGCGACACGATGTTCTCGAGCGCCGTCTACAACCGTGGCGGCATGACCCTCGCCGCCCTACAGCACCGCATCGGTGACACGGCCTTCTTCCGGCTGCTGCGGACGTGGACCGCCCAGCACCGCTACGGCAACGCGACCACGGCGCAGTTCACCCGGCTCGCCGAGCGGGTGTCCGGTCAGGACCTGGACGACTTCTTCCGCACCTGGCTCTGGGACAAGACCAAGCCCGCGACCTTCGGGTGAGCGGCCCTACGGGCTCGGTGACACCGGCTGCTGGATGTTCCAGGCGTTGCCGTCGGGGTCGCTGAAGTAGACGAAGCGACCCCAGGGCAGCTCCTCGACGTCGCTGACCGGCGCGCCGCGCGCACTGAGTTCGGCGTGCGCGGCGTCCGCGTCGGCGACGACCAGCTGCAGTCCCTCGAGCGATCCGGGCGTCATCGTCGTCAGGCCCTCGCCGATGCAGATCGAGCAGCCCGAGCCCGGGGGCGTCAGCTGGACGAAGCGCACGCCGTCCTGCAGCTGGTCGTCGTGATCGGGGACGAAGCCGAGCCTGTCCACGTAGAAGTCCTTCGCGGCGTCCACGTCGCTCACCGGCACGCAGACCAGCCCGAGTCGGTAGTCCATATCTCGTGCCTACCCGCTTTTGGCGGCTCAGCGCAGCATGCTGCGCTGAGCCGCCAAAAGCGGAGGGGTCAACCGATGGCGCCGGCGTCGCGCAGCTCGGCAAGGGCGGTGTCGGAGTACCCCAGCTCGGCGAGGACGGCCGCGCTGTCCGCGCCCGAGCGAGGAACGGTCCCGGCAGCGCCCGGCGTCCGCGAGAAGGACGGCGCCGGGCCGGGCATCGGGGCGCCGGACACCTCGGTGTAGGAGCCGCGCGCGACGTTGTGCGGGTGCTCCAGCGCCTCGGCCAGCGTGAGCACGGGCGCGACGCAGGCGTCGAGCGGCGCGAACAGCTCGGCCCACTCGTCCCGGGTGCGGGTCAGGAAGGTCTCGGTCAGCCACTGCCGGCAGGCGTCCCACTGCGCCGGGTCGTACGGGCCCGGCGTGCCCTCGACCTCGCGGCCGAGGGTCGTCACCAGCGTCGCCCAGAACTGCGGTTCGAGCGGCCCGACGGCCAGCCACTTGCCGTCCGAGGTCTCGTAGCAGCGGTAGTTCGGGGATCCGCCGTCGAGCAGATTGGCCTCGCGACGGTCCTGCCAGCCGCCCATCGAGACCATCGCGCGGGTCATCGACCCCAGGTAGGACGCACCCTCGGTCATCGCGGCGTCGATCACCTGACCCGCGCCGCTCGTCCGCGCGTGCAGCAGCGCCGCCAGCACTCCGGACACCAGGAACATCGACCCGCCACCGAAGTCGGCGACGTAGTTGACCGGCGGGACGGGCGGCCCGTCGGCCGGCCCGATGCCGTGCAGCAGGCCGGTGACCGCGAGGTAGGTGAGGTCGTGCCCGGCCGTCGCGGCGAGCGGACCGTACTGGCCCCATCCGGTCATCCGGCCGTAGACCAGCCGCGGATTGCGGGCCAGCGCATCGTCCGGGCCGATGCCGAGCCGCTCGGCCACGCCCGGCCGGAACCCCTCGATCAGCGCGTCGGAGCGTTCGACCAGGCGCAGCAGCACCTCGGCCGCGCCGGGCCGACGCAGGTCGAGTCCGAGCGAGCGGCGCCCGCGCCCCATCGGGCTGGCGTTCATCACCCCGGCGAGGCTGTCGTCGCGGCCGAGCTTGTCGATGCGGATCACCTCGGCGCCGAGGTCGGCCAGCAGCATCGCCGCCATCGGCACGGGGCCGATGGCGGGCAGCTCGACCACACGGACACTCTCGAGCGGTCCGGGCACGACGACCCTCCCTTCACGCTTTTGGCGGCGTGACGCGGTATACCGCGTCACGCCGCCAAAAGTGGATGAACTAGAAGCCTTCGCCCGACCCGGCCTTGTCGCGCAGCAGCTGGTTGGGCTCGAAGCGCTCGCCGTAGGCCTTGGCGAACTGCTCGGCGCGCTGGACGAACGCGGCCACGCCGTGACCGGTCGAGCCCTCGTAGCCGTTGACGTACTGCAGCACGCCACCGGTCCACGGCGGGAACCCGATGCCCATGATCGAGCCGATGTTCGCGTCGGCCGTCGTGATCAGCACATTCTCGTCGACGCAGCGCGCGGTCTCGACCGCCTCGATGACCAGCATGCGCTCGCCGAGCTCGTGCAGGTCGACGTCGGCCGGGTTGCCCTTGACCGGGAAGGTCTCGGCGAGCCCGCTCCACAGCCCGGTGCGCTTGCCCGCCTCGTCGTAGTCGAAGAAGCCCTTGCCGGCCAGCTTGCCGGCGCGGCCGAGCTCGACCATCTTCTCGACGACGTCCTCGGCGGGGTGGCGCACGTAGGCGTCGCCCATCGCGTCCCGCGTCTCGTTGCGGATCTTGAGGAACAGCTCGAGGTTGAGCTCGTCGGCCAGCTGCAGCGCGCCGACCGGGTAACCGGCCTGCGTCGTCGCCTGCTCGATGGTCGCCGGGTGAACGCCCTCGCCGAGCATCGCCAGCGCCTCGTTGACGAACGTCCCGATCACGCGGGAGGTGAAGAAGCCACGGCTGTCGTTGACGACGATCGGCGTCTTCTTGATCAGCGCCGCGTAGTCGAGCGCACGGGCCAACGCCTCGTCCGAGGTCTCCTCGCCGCGGATGATCTCCAGCAGCGGCATCTTGTCGACGGGCGAGAAGAAGTGCAGGCCGATGAAGTCCTTGCGCCGCTGCACGCCCTCGGCGAGTGACGTGATCGGCAGCGTGGACGTGTTCGACCCGAGCAGCGCGTCGTCGCCGACGACCTTCTCGACCTCGGCGAAGACCTCGTGCTTGAGCGAGACCTTCTCGAAGACGGCCTCGACGACGAGGTCGGTGCCGGCCAGATCGGCGTAGTCGGCGGTCGGCGTGATGCGGGCGAGCACCTCGTCGGCCTTCTCCTGCGTGATCTTGCCGCGCGAGACCGCCTTGTCGAGCAGCTTCTGCGAGTAGCCCTTGCCGCGCTCGGCGGCCTCCAGCGAGACGTCCTTGAGGACGACGTCGACGCCGTTGCGCGCGGTGACGTAGGCGATGCCCGCGCCCATCATCCCGGCGCCGAGGACGGCGACCTTGGTCGGCAGCCGCTTCTCGTGACCGTCGGGACGCGAGCCGCCGCCGTTGATGGAGTTCAGGTCGAACCAGAACGCCTGGATCATGTTCTTCGCGACCTGACCCTTGGCCAGGTTGACGAAGTAGCGACCCTCGATCACGAGCGCAGTGTCGAAGTCGACGGTCGCGCCCTCGACCGAGGCGCACATGATGTGGTGCGGCGCGGGCATCGGCGCGCCCTTGAGCTGCTTCTTCAGGTTGCCGGGGAAGGCGGGGAGCATGCCGCCGAGCTTCGGGCTCGTCGGGGCGCCACCGGGCATCCGGTATCCCTTGACGTCCCACGGCTGCTGGGTCTCGGGGTTGGCCTCGATCCACTCCCGGGCCTGGGCGAGCAGCGCCTCGGGCGAGGCGGCGACCTCGTCGACGATGCCGACCTCGACGGCCTCGGCCACCTTGTAGCGGGTGCCCTGCAGCAGCACCTTCATGAGCCCGTCGGCGACGCCGAGCAGCCGGGTGATGCGGGTGACGCCACCGGCGCCGGGCAGCAGGCCGAGCGTGACCTCGGGCAGCCCGAACTGCGACTTCGGGTTGTCCAGGGCGATGCGCCGGTTGCAGGCGAGCGCGATCTCCAGGCCGCCGCCGAGGGCCGCGCCGTTGAGCGCCGCCACGGTGGGCTTGCCGAGCTTCTCCAGCCGGCGGAAGTCGGCCTTGATGCGGTTGACGCCGGCCTCGAACTCCTCGACGTTGTCGTCGGTGACGCGGATGAGCGCCTTGAGGTCGCCGCCGGCGAAGAACGTGTCCTTCGCCGAGGTCACGATGACGCCGGTGAGGCCGTCCTCGCCCTCGAGCCGGTCGACGACCGCCGACAGCGACGAGCGGAAGTCGTCGTTCATCGTGTTCGCGCGGGCGTTGGGGTCATCGAGGGTCAGCGTGACGACGCCGTCGGCGTCCTTGTCGTAGCGGATGACGTCGCTCATGAGACGCGCTCCACGATCGTCGCGACGCCCATACCGCCGCCGACGCACAGCGTCGCCAGCCCGTAGCGCAGGTCGCGGGCCTCGAGCTCGTCGACGAGCGTGCCGAGGATCATCGCCCCGGTGGCGCCGAGCGGGTGGCCGAGCGCGATCGCCCCGCCGTTCACGTTGATCTTCTCGTGCGGGACCTTCAGGTCCTTCATGAACTTCAGGACGACGGCCGCGAAGGCCTCGTTGAGCTCCCAGAGGTCGATGTCGTCGGCGGTGAGCCCGGCCTTGGCGAGGGCCTTCTGCGCGGACGGCGTCGGGCCGGTGAGCATGATCGTCGGCTCCGAACCGACGACCCCCACCGAGACGATGCGCGCGCGCGGCCGCAGCCCGTTGGCCTGGCCGGCCTGCTCGTTGCCGATGACGACGATGGACGCGCCGTCGACGATGCCCGACGAGTTGCCGGGGGTGTGGACGTGGTCGATCTTCTCGACCCAGTGGTACTTCTGCAGCGCGACGGCGTCGAAGCCGCCCATCTCGGCGAGTGCCTTGAACGACGGCTTGAGGCCGGCGAGGCTCTCGACGGTGGTGCCCGCGCGCGGGAACTCGTCGTGGTCGAGGACGATCTTGCCGTTGAGGTCCACCACCGGCACGATCGACTTGGCGAAGTTGCCGTTCGCGATAGCCTTCGCGGCACGGTCCTGCGACTCGGCGGCGTAGGTGTCGACGTCGGTGCGGCTGAAGCCCTCGGTGGTGGCGATGAGGTCGGCACTGATGCCCTGCGGGACGAAGCTGGTGTCGTAGGCGGTCTCGGGGTCCTGGGCCCACGCGCCGCCGTCGGAGCCCATCGGCACCCGCGACATCGCCTCGACGCCGCCGGCGAGGATGAGGTCCTCCCAGCCGGAGCGCACCTTCTGCGCCGCGACGTTCACGGCCTCGAGGCCGGAGGCACAGAAGCGGTTGAGCTGGAAGCCGGGACCGGACGTCTCGTAGCCGGCGGCGAGGGCGGCGGTGCGGGCGATGTCGGCACCCTGTTCACCGACGGGGGAGACGCAGCCGAGGATGACGTCCTCGACGGCGGCCGGGTCGAGCTCGGGGTTGCGTTTGCGCACCTCGTCGAGCAGGCCGACCACCAGTGAGACTGGCTTGGTGCCGTGCAGCGAACCGGTGTCCTTGCCGCGGCCGCGCGGTGTGCGCACCGCGTCGTAGACAAATGCTTCGGTCATGGAGGGCTTCCGTCCTTCGTTCGGGTAGCCGGGAATCTTCTCAGTCTCACTGTCACGGTCGAGGAGTGCCAGTGTTTGTGGTGTGCGGAACCCGTGCGTCTAACGTTGCGGCACATGACGGGTGCCGAGACCGCCGCGGACGGTGACCTCACCGTCGACGAGCTGGCGGCGCGCACCGGCTTGACCGTACGCACGGTGCGCTTCTACGCAAGCGAGGGGCTGCTGCCGCCGCCCGAGCGGCGCGGCCGGGTGGCGTACTACGACGCGCGGCATCGCATGCGGCTGGAGCTCATCCGCACGCTGCAGGAGCACGGCTACACCCTGGCCGCGATCGACCGCGTGCTCGCGCGCCTGCCCCCCGACGCCGCGCCGGCCGAGTTCGCGGTGCAGGCCGCGGTCCTCGCGCCGTGGCTGCCCGACCAGTCCGAGCTGCTGGACCGCGCGTCGCTGGAGCGGCGGGTCGGTCGCGTCCTCGACGACGGGCAGCTCGCCTTCCTCGCCTCCGTCGGGGCGCTCGAGATCCACGACGACGGCAGCTATCGGACCGCGCCGTCGCTGCTCGGCCAGGCCGTCGAGCTGCTCGAGCTGCCGGTGCCGCCGAGCGTGCTGGCCGACTCGGCCGCGCTCATCGACGACCACGCGACGCAGGTCGCCGAGGGGCTCACCGAGCTGTTCGCCCGAGCGATCTGGGGACCCTACCAGCGCGGCGAGATCGATCACGACCAGGTGCTCGCGATCCTCGAGCGCATGCGTCCGCTGGCACTGCAGGGGCTCGTCGGTGCGTTCACCCGCGCCGTCGACGACGCGGCGCGCCGGCGCGTGGAGCGCTGACCCGCCCACTCCGCCCCGCCGCTGCTGTCAGCGCTACTTGCGGCGGGTGCAGAGCGTGGCGAGGTCGGCCGTGGCCGAGTCGGTCGTGCAGACGGCCGGCAGCGCCTTCGCGATGGCCGCGCCGAGCGGCGGCATGACGTCGGCGCCCTGGTAGGCCGACGGGATCGTCACCGAGACGTAGGCGGCGCGGTCGACGCTCGTCCACACGTGCGCGTCACCGTCCCGGACGACGTCGAAGTACGGCCCCAACAGGTCGCCGGTGTTCTGGAAGGTGCTCGCGTCCCCGGGTTTCAGGCTGGCCGGCCGCGTCACGCCGCAGCGCAGCACGACGGCCGGGTCGCCCCAGGCGACCACGAACGGGCTCTTGGGCGTGCGCACCACCCGCTGCGACAACCGGCCGAGGGTGATGGGCAGCTGGGCCAGCACCTTCGCGCAGGCGGCGGCGTCGACGTCCGCACGGGGCGGGTCGGCGAAGGTCAGCGCACCCCGGGGATTCGCCGTCGGCGACGGGCTGGGGTCCGAGTCGCCGGTGACGCTGCCGATGGTCAGCGCGAGCAGGACCACGAGCGGCAGCGTGACCGCCGTCGCGATGAGCGCGGCCCGCCGGACGACGGGATCGATCGCCACGACCTACGCCACCGCCTACAGGTGCACGACGGGGCAGGTCAGCGTGCGCGTGATGCCGTCGACCGACTGCACGTTCGCGACCACGAGCTTGCCCAGCTCGTCGACGGTGCCGGCCTCCGCGCGCACGATCACGTCGTAGGGACCGGTGACGTCCTCGGCGGTCGTGACGCCGGTCAGCCCGCCGATCTCGGCGGCCACCGCCGCGGCCTTGCCCACCTCGGTCTGGATGAGGATGTACGCGCTGACGGCCATGGTCGAGCCTCGCTTCCGGGTCGTGTCCGGTGTGACACGCTGGGCCGGTCGCCGGCCGCGGCGCGTCGTCTCCTCGTCGAGACCCGCGGACCGGTAGAACCTACCCGAGGTGTCCGCCGACGGCGGCGCCGCACCGGCAGCGAAGGGACGAAGGCAGACACGTGGCACCCGAGACCGGGACCGTGGCCGAGGCCGGCGAGTTCGGCGTCATCTCCCGCGTCGTCGCGGGCCTCGCGACGGTCCCGTCGACCGTCGTCGGTCCCGGCGACGACGCCGCCGTCGTGGCGACGCCGGACGGCCGGGTCGTGGCCTCCACCGACATGCTGGTCGAGAACCGGCACTTCCGCCGGGACTGGTCGACCGCCGAGGACGTCGGGCACAAGGCGGCCGCCCGGGCGTTCTCCGACATCAGCGCGATGGGCGCCGTACCGACGGCGCTGCTCGTCGCGTTCGCCGCGCCGGGCACGCTGGGCCTGGACTGGGTGGACGGCGTGACGACCGGCCTGCGCGCCGAGTGCGCCCACGTCGAGGCCGCCATCGTCGGCGGCGACGTCACCGCCGCGGACGTCGTCACCCTCGGCCTCACCGCGCTCGGCGACCTGCAGGGGCGGGCCCCGGTGACCCTGGCCGGCGCCCGGGTCGGCGACGTCGTCGCGGTCTGCGGCCGGCTCGGCTGGGCGGCGGCGGGCTTCGCGGTCCTCGGGCGCGGCTTCCGCTCGCCGGTCACGGTCGTCAACGCCCACCGCCGCCCCGAGCCGCCCTACTTCGAGGGGCCGCGCGCCGCCGAGCTCGGCGCCACCGCCATGACCGACGTCAGCGACGGCCTGGTCGCCGACCTCGGCCACGTCGCCACGGCCAGTGGCGTGCGACTGGACCTGCGCGCCGAGCTGATCGACGTCCCGGCCAAGCTCGCCGAGGTGGGGGCGGCGCTCAACGTCGACCCGCTGGTATGGGTGCTGACCGGCGGCGACGACTACGCACTGGCCGCGACGTTCCCGGCCGGCACCGACCTGCCCGCCCCGTGGCGTCCGGTCGGCGTGGTCAGCGAGGGCGAGGGCGTACGCGTGGACGGCCGGCGCTGGCCGGTCGGCGGCCACGAGCACTTCCGCTGAACGTGCTCGCGGTCGCCGCCGGCGACGATCAGAGCTTCTGCTTGTCGAGCTGCCAGGTGAAGTACTTGTTGTCGTTGGACTTCACCGGGGCGTGCTTCACCGTCACCGGGTAGTGGGCGTTGGTCACGAAATAGCACTTCTTGTGGTCGAAGTGGCTCTTGCGGACCGTCACCGTGTACGCGTCCTTGTACAGGTGGAGCCGGTAGCGGTACCCCTTGGTCTTGGGCACGGTGCCCGTGTGCGTCCACGACGTCGAGTGCGACCACGACTTGCCGACGGTGACGCCGACGCTCACCGACGCGCTGGCGAAGATGGCGTCGAAGTCGGCGCTGACCGTGGTCGTGATCGAGGCGTCGACGGTGCCCGTCTTGGTCTTGCTGTACGAGATCGAGCCCGGCGCGGTCTGCCACTGGCTGTAGAGATTGGTGCCGGCGAGCACGCGCTTCTTGGCGGTGACCGTGTAGATCGTGGTCTTGCCGTCCGGCGGCTGGCAGGCCGCGAACGCGGCCGGGGCGACGGCGACGGGGGCGACCGTCGTGGCCGCCACCAGGGCAGCCGAGACCAACAGTGCTTTCATGTTCCCTCCCAGAAACGGTGACCCGCTGATTGTCGCGACCGGTTCGGCGTCCGGCAAGGGCTGCGGTGCCCGGACCGGGATCGGCGCCGTCCTACGCTGGGTCGGTGCGTTTCGTGATCGAACCCCGGCCGTACTCCGACCCCGACGTCGTCCGGCTGGTCGCCGAGGTGCAGCAGCTCTACGTCGAGATGTACGGCGGTCCCGATGCCGCGGCCGTGGTCGACGACGAGTTCTCGCCGCCGCAGGGCCTCATGCTCGTGGGCCTGCTCGAGGACGTCGCCGTCGCGATGGGCGGGTGGCGGCGGCTGCCCGACGGCAGCGCGGAGATCAAGCGGATGTACGTGTCGGTCGCCGCGCAACGCCGCGGCCTCGGCCGCCTCGTCCTGGCCGAGGTGGAGCGCACGGCGGCGGCGGCCGGAGTCGAGCAGCTCGTGCTCAACACCGGCCCGCATCAGCACGCGGCGATCGCGCTCTACGAGGCCGAGGGTTACCGGCCGTACCCGGCCTTCGGGCACTACGCCGACCACGGGGACGCGCTCTTCTTCGCCAAGCCGCTCGGCACCGGCGCCGTCTCCTGACCGACCGGCGCGGGGGCGGGACGCGAACGAGCCCGCCTCGCCGGGGCGAGACGGGCTCGGGGTGGTGAAGCGGTCAGCCGCGGGTGACCTTGCCGGCCTTCAGGCAGGACGTGCAGACGTTGATGCGGCGACGGTTGCCGGGCGAGACCTGCGCGCGCACGGACTGCACGTTCGGGTTCCACCGGCGGGGGGTGCGGCGGTGCGAGTGGGACACGGCCATGCCGAACCCAGGCCCCTTGCCGCAGACATCGCAGACGCTGGCCACGTGGAACTCCTCTGTACGGAACGTTTCGAGTCGGCGATCGGTGAACCGGCGCCGGGCAACCCTCGAAGTCTAACGAATCCGCGACGGCGACTCCAAACCGGCCGGCGGTCGCGGCAGGGTGCTGGGTCGGCCCCAGGGGCGCGCGGTGCGGGCGACGGTTGGCCCCAGGCGAGCGCGGCGCCGCGGCCGGTGGGACCGCGACGGCCTGGGGCCCACGGTCGGGCCGGGCGGGGGCGACGGTGGCGTGCCACCGACCGTCGTGGTGGCGAAGTATCGTGCGGGCGGTCGGAGGCGGGACGATCGTGGCGGGGGTGGACGTGCTCGACGCGGGCGCTGCTCTCGACGCGCTGGACCTCGACGCCGTGCGTCGCTGGGCCGCCGCGGCCACGACCGCCCTCGCCGCCCACCGGGGCGAGATCGACGCGCTGAACGTCTTCCCCGTCGCCGACGGCGACACCGGCAGCAACCTGCTGGCCACGCTGCGGGCCGGCGTCGCCGCGCTGGCGGCGACCGCGGACACGACCGAGGACTCCGCCGGCGCGCTCGCCGCGCTCGCCGCCGGCGCGGCGCGGGGGGCGACCGGCAACTCGGGCTTCATCCTCTCGCAGTTCCTGCGCGGGACGGCCGAGACGGCCCGGGCCGGCCAGCCCGGCGACGCCGCGACGGTGGCCGCCGGCCTCGCCCGCGGCGCCGAGCTCGCCCGGTCCGCGGTCGTCACCCCGGTCGAGGGGACGATGCTCACGGTGGCGCGCGCCGCCGCGGACGCCGCGCTGGCCGCCGCGACGAGTGAGGGCGCCGCCGGTCCGGCCACGCTGCGCGACACGGTCGACGCGGCCGCCGCCGCTGCGCGCTCGGCGCTGGGCCACACCACCGCGCAGCTGCCCCGCCTCGCCGAGCACGGCGTGGTCGACGCCGGGGGCCGGGGTCTGGTGGTCGTGCTCGACGCGCTGGCCACGGTCGTCGCCGGCGGCCCGGTGCCGACCTCGACCCCGATCCCGGCGGCGGCCCCGCCCGCTCGGGCGTCCGGGCGCCACCGCGCGCCGCGCGAACCGGTCGACCCGCGCTTCGCCTTCGAGGTGCAGTACCTGCTGCGGGCCACCGCGGACGACGTCGCCGAGCTCCGCGACGGCCTCGCCGCGATCGGTGACTCGGTGGTCGTCGTCGCGCTGGACGCCCCTGCGGTGGCCGGGCGGACGCCGGCCCGACCGGGACCGGAGTGGAAGGTCCACGTCCACGTGAACGACGTCGGCCTCGCGATCGAGGCGGGGCTCGGGGTGGGGGAGGTGCGTGAGATCGAGGTCGAGACGCTGGCCGATGCCCCAGACCCGTCTGCCCGTCCTCACCCTCGAGTCGAGGACGAGACTTCTCACGACCAGTCCGTCGGCACGGAGGGTGGTGTGGGCACTGCCGTGGTGGCGGTCGCGCCCGGGGCGGGACTGGCCCACCTCTTCGACGCGGAGGGCGTGCACACCGTCGACGGCGGCACCGCCACGCCGCCGTCCGCCGCGGACGTGCTGGCCACGATCCGTGCGACCGGCGCCCGCGAGGTCGTCCTGCTGCCCAACGCCTCGGTGGTCACCGGCGTCGCCGAGGCCGCGGCCCGGGAGGCACGCCGCGCCGGCGGTCGCGTCGCCGTCGTCCCCACCCGTTCGCCGGTGCAGGGCCTCGCCGCCGTCGCGGTCCACGACGCGAACCGCCCCTTCGACGACGACGTCGTCGCCATGGCCGAGGCGGCCGCCGCGACGCGGTTCGCCGAGATCGCGATCGCGACCGAGGAGGCGCTGACCGCGGTCGGCGTCTGCCAGCCCGGCGACACCCTCGGGCTCATCGACGGCGAGGTCGTCGAGGTCGGCCGCGGCCTGCTCGCGGTCGCCTTCGGCCTGGTCGACCGGCTGCTCGGCGTGGGGGCCGAGCTCATGACCATCGTCGTGGGCGCCACCGCGCCGCCGCGCGCCGGCGAGCTCGTCGAGGCGCACGTGCGTGGGCGCGCGCCCTGGACCGACGTCACCGTCGTCGCCGGCGGCCAGCACGACCACCCGCTCGTCATCGGCGCCGAGTGACGGTCGGCGATGGTGACGCTCGAGACCCCGCTGGGTGACGTCGTCGGTGGCCGCACCGCCACCGCGCTCGCCAAGGCGTTCGACATGCGCTCGGTCGGCGACCTGCTGGCCCACTACCCGCGCCGGCTCGCCGAGCGCGGCGAGCTGAGCGACATCGCCTCGCTGCGCGTCGACGACGAGGTCACCGTCGTCGCGGACGTCCGCAGCGTGGCCGACAAGGGGTTCCGGGGCCGGGGCGAGCGCCGCGAGGTCGTCGTCAGCGACGGCCGCGCCAGCCTGCAGCTGGTCTTCTTCGGCAAGGGCAAGTACCGCGCCCGCGACCTGCAACCGGGCCGGCGCGGGCTGTTCTCGGGCAAGGTCGGCGAGTTCAACCGCACGCGGCAGCTCGTCCACCCCGACTACCAGCTGTTCCCCGCGGACGCGACCGACGACCTCCCCGGGGCCGCCGGCATCGACGCCGACACGTACGCCGGCCGGCTGATCCCCGTCTACCCGGCCACGAACGCCGTCCGCACCTGGGCGATCGCCGCCGCGGTGCACCAGGCCCTCGTCGTCCTGGACGCCGTCCCCGACCCGCTGGACGCGCAGCTGCGCGTGCGGCGCGGCCTGCTGCCGCTCGACACGGCCCTGCGTGCCATGCACGAGCCGGCGGACCGGGCGCAGTGGGCGGCGGCCCGCGCCCGGCTCGCGTGGGACGAGGCGCTCGGCGTCCAGCTCGCGCTCGCGCAGCGCCGCCGGCATGCCGGTGCCCACCCCACACAGGCCCGGCCGCCCCGCCGGGACGGGCTGCTGGCCGCGTTCGACGCCCGGCTGCCCTTCGAGCTCACCGCCGGTCAGCGCGACGTCGGCGACCAGGTCGCCGCCGAGCTGGGCTCCGAGCGTCCGATGCACCGGCTGCTGCAGGGCGAGGTCGGCTCGGGCAAGACGGTCGTGGCGCTGCGGGCGATGCTGCAGGCGGTCGACGCCGGCGGCCAGGCGGCGCTGCTCGCGCCCACCGAGGTGCTCGCCGCGCAGCACGCCCGCACCATCGAGGCCATGCTGGGCCCGCTCGCCCGCGGCGGCCAGCTGGGCGGGTCGGACACCGCGACGCGGGTCGCGCTGCTCACCGGCTCGCTGCCGGCGGCGGCGCGCAAGACGGCGCTGCTCGACGCGGCGGGCGGCGCGGCCGGCATCGTCGTCGGCACGCACGCGTTGATCCAGCAGCACGTGCAGTTCGCCGACCTCGCGCTGGTCGTCGTCGACGAGCAGCACCGCTTCGGCGTGGAGCAGCGCGATGCCCTGCGCGGCAAGGCCGCACACCCGCCCCACGTCCTGGTCATGACGGCGACGCCCATCCCGCGCACCGTCGCCATGACCGTCTTCGGCGACCTCGAGACGTCGACGCTGGCCGAACTGCCCGCCGGCCGGGCCCCGATCGCGACCAGCGTCGTGCCGGCGAGCGAGAAGCCCGCGTGGCTCGACCGGGCGTGGCAGCGGATCCGCGAGGAGGTCGGGACCGGTCGGCAGGCATACGTCGTGTGTCCCCGCGTCGGGGCCGACGCCGGCGGGTCGGCGGACGGCGCCGGGGTCGAGGACGACGACGGGTCGGACGAGCCGCCCGACGACGACGACACCGGACGCCGCCCCCCGCTCGCGGTGAGCGACGTGGCGCCGATGCTCGCCGAGGGCCCGCTGCAGGGCCTGCGACTCGGGGTGCTGCACGGCCGGCTGCCGGCCGAGGAGAAGGACCGCGTCATGCGCGCGTTCGCGGCCGGCGACCTCGACGTCCTCGTCGCCACCACCGTCATCGAGGTCGGCGTCGACGTCCCCAACGCGACGGTGATGGCGGTGCTCGACGCCGACCGCTTCGGGGTCTCGCAGCTGCACCAGCTGCGGGGCCGGGTGGGGCGCGGCGGTCACGCCGGGCTGTGCCTGCTCGTCAGCGACGCCCCGGGTGGCTCGCCCGCGCGGGAGCGCCTCGACGCCGTCGCCGCGACCACCGACGGCTTCGCCCTCGCGCGGCTCGACGTCGAGCAGCGGCGCGAGGGCGACGTCCTCGGTTCCGCGCAGTCGGGCCGACGCCGCCAGCTGCGGCTGCTGTCGCTGCTGCGCGACGAGGACGTCATCGCCGCGGCGCGCACCGAGGCGGCCGACCTCGTCGCCGCCGACCCCGACCTGGCCGGGCACCCCGGGCTCGCCGCCCAGGTCGCGCGGCTCGTCGACGACGAGCGGGCCGAGTTCCTGGAGAAGGGGTGACCCGCATCATCGCCGGCCAGGCCAAGGGGCGCCGGCTCGCCGTTCCCGGGGCGGGCACCCGGCCGACGTCGGACCGCGCGCGGGAGGGCCTGTTCAACACCCTCGCCGCGACGATGCCCCTCGACGGCGCGCGCGTGCTGGACCTCTTCGCCGGCACCGGTGCGGTCGGGCTCGAGGCGCTCTCGCGCGGGGCGGCCGCGGCCGTGTTCGTCGAGTCGAACCGGCGCGCGGTCGAGGTGCTGCGGCGCAACGTCGAGACCGTGGGCCTGCCGGGCGCTCGCGTCGTCCCCGCCCCGGTCTCGCGGTTTCTGGGCGACGGGCCGGGCGAGCCGTTCGACCTCGTCTTCGCCGACCCGCCGTACGCCGACGGCGACGACGCGGTGTCCGGCGTCCTCGCCGCGCTGGCGACCGCGCCGTGGCTCGCCGCCGACGCGCTCGTCGTGGTCGAGCGCAGCAGCCGCGCCGTGTCCGCCGGGTGGACCGACGAGTGGCTCACAGCTGTCGGCGAGAAGCGCTACGGCGAGGCGCTGCTTTGGTACGGTCGCCGGCGATGAATCCACCGGAACACGGCGGTCCCGGCATCGTCAGGCGGGCACTGTGCCCGGGGTCCTTCGACCCCGTCACCAACGGCCACATCGACATCATCGGCCGCGCGGCGAGCCTGTACGACGAGGTCGTCGTGGCGGTCTTCGTCAACCAGTCCAAGTCTGGGCTGTTCGGCGTCGACGAGCGCCGCGACATGCTCGTCGAGGTCACGACGGAGTTCCCGAACGTCACCATCGACACCTTCCAGGGCCTGGTCGTGGACTACTGCCGCGCCCACGACATCCCGGTGATCGTCAAGGGCCTGCGCGCGGTCAGCGACTTCGATTACGAGCTGCAGATGGCGCAGATGAACCGCGGCCTGGCCGGGGTCGACACGCTGTTCATGCCGACAAACCCGGAATACAGCTTCCTTGCCTCTAGCCTGGTCAAGGAGATCGCGAAGTGGGGCGGCGACGTCAGCTCGCTCGTCCCGCCGAACGTTCTCACGAGACTGCAGGAGCGCACGCGCGCCAGGGGCTGAATCACGGAGGCCGGTCATGACCGACGAGACGCTGCGCCGCGCCGACCACCTGCTCAGCGAGCTGATCGAGACGATCGAGACCGCTCGCGCACTGCCGATGTCCTCGTCGTGCGTCCTGCCGCGCGAGCACCTGCTCGACCTGCTGGACGAGCTGCGCGAGGTCATGCCGCCGGAGATGGACGAGGCCCGCACCGTCATCGCCCGGCGCGACCGGATGCTGCAGGAGGCCTACGAGAAGGCCGCGGCGATCCGCGCGAACGGCGTCGCCGAGGCCGACACCGTCCTCGCCGACGCGGCACACCGGGCCGAGCAGATCACCACCGAGGCCGATCGGACGGCGGCCGAGCAGGTCCGGTCCGGTCGCGACGAGCACGCCCGGCTCGTCGCCTCGACCACCGTCCACCAGGCCGCCGCCAGCGCCGCGGCGGCCCTGCGCGAGGACGCCGAGCGCTACCAGCAGCAGCTCGCCGCCGACGCGAAGCAGTACGAGGCGAAGGTCTGTGCCGACGCCGACCGCTACGCCCATCGCGCCCGCACCGAGGCCGAGCGCTACGCCACCAAGCTCACCACCGACGCCGAGGACTACGCCGAGCGGACCCTCGACGAGCTGTCGGCCGTGCTCAACCGCGCCGCGCAGACCGCCGAGCAGGGCCGGCTGGCGCTCGCGCAGCGGCGCGCCGGAGCCTTCGCCGCGGGTGATGCCGGCGCCGGTGCCGCTGCCCCGAATCCCGCCGCACGCGAGGGCGAGCAGGGCGACGACCGGGGCTCCGGCGACGCGTCCCCGACCGCCATCCCGGCCTGAGCGCGGCCGGCCCGCGACGCGCGATTCGGGTCTGCCCGCGGAGTCGGCTAGGATGAACGACGGCCTCAACCCGACCAGGCCGATGATCGTATGCCCGAGAACACCACACCGATGCAGCAGCCCGCCACCACGCCCGCAGCGCAGCCCGACCCGCGTAGTCCGCTCGTCTTCGACCTACGCGAGCTCGGCCGGCGAGCGGGCAGCCTGCGCGAGTACCGGCGTCGTGTTCCCGCGCCTGCGAACCTCGGGCTGGACGTCATCGGGGTGCCGGTAGGCGCCCCGCTCGACCTGGAGCTCCGGCTCGAGTCGGTGACCGAGGGCGTGCTCGTCACGGGCACGGTCGCGGCGCCGCTCACCGGCCAGTGCGGGCGGTGTCTCGACCCGGTCTCCGACGAGCTCGAGGTGGACGTCTGCGAGCTGTTCGCCTACGCGCACTCGGCGACCGACACCACCACCGAGCAGGACGAGGTCTACCGGGTCGACGGCGAGCTGCTCGACGTGGAACCGGTCGTGCGTGACGCCGTGGTGCTCGCCCTACCGTGGACACCGCTGTGCCGGCCGGACTGCGCCGGGCTGTGCCCCGACTGCGGGCAGCGGCTCGACGACCTGCCGGCCGGTCACGCGCACGAGACGATCGACCCGAGGTGGGCGGCCCTGGCCGCCCTCACCGAGGACAGCACCACCGACGGCACCACCGCCGACGGCACCAGCAGGACGACGAAGGAGTAACCCATGGCCGTTCCGAAGCGGAAGATGTCGCGCAGCAACACCCGTTCGCGCCGCTCGCAGTGGAAGACCACGCCCACGACGCTCGTGCCCTGCCCGAACCGGGCGTGCGGCGAGCTCAAGCTGCCGCACACCGCGTGCTCGAACTGCGGCCAGTACGCCGGCAAGCAGGTCCTGTCCGTCTGATGCCGCGGCAGTGCGGTCGTCGTTCGGCGCAGGAACGGGCGGGCCGGTGACCGGTCCCCACCCCGCCGGGCAGCAGGGACTCGCCGACGCGCTCGGCGTCGAGGTCGACGCCGAGCTGCTGCGGCGTGCCCTGACGCATCGCTCGTACGCCTACGAGCACGGCGGCCTGCCGCACAACGAGCGGCTCGAGTTCCTCGGCGACGCGGTGCTCGGCATCGTCGTCACCGACACCCTCTACCGCAGCCACCCCGACCTGCCCGAGGGCAAGCTCGCCAAGCTGCGGGCCTCGGTGGTGAACATGCGCGCGCTCGCCTCGATCGCGCGCACGATCGGCCCGGACGGGCTCGGCGCGTACGTCCTGTTGGGTCGCGGTGAGGAGTCCACCGGCGGGCGCGACAAGTCCAGCATCCTGGCCGACACGCTGGAGGCCGTCTTCGGCGCGGTCTACGTCGACCTCGGCCTCGAGGTCGCCGACCGCGTCATCCACGACCTGTTCGACCCGGTGCTCGCCGCGGCCGCCGCCGCGGGCGCCGGTCTGGACTGGAAGACCAGCCTGCAGGAGCTCACCGCCGAGCTCGGCCTCGGCGTGCCCGAGTACGTGATGTCCTCGGCCGGGCCGGACCACGAGAAGGTCTTCACCGCGCAGGCCCACGTCGCCGGCGAGCTGTTCGACGCGTCGACCGGCCGCAGCAAGAAGGAGGCCGAGCAGCTCGCGGCCGAGACGGCCTGGCGAGCCATCAGCGCCCGCGTCACGACCGGCTGACCGGCCCGACCGCCGACCCGCCACCACGCCATGCCCGAGCTCCCCGAGGTCGAGACCGTCCGCGACGGGTTGGCGCGCTGGGTCGCCGGCCGCACCGTCGCCGACGTCGAGGTCCGCCATCCCCGCGCCGTCCGGCGTCACGTGGCCGGCGCCGACGACCTGGCCGCCCGGCTCGTGGGCGCCCGGATCGAGACGGTGTCACGGCGCGGCAAGTACCTCTGGCTGCCGCTCGCCGACGAGCGCGGCCCGCGCGGGGAGGCGTTGATCGCGCATCTCGGGATGTCGGGGCAGCTGCTCGTGCAGCCCCCGGACGCCCCCGAGGAGCGGCACCTGCACGTCCGGGTGCGCTTCACCGACGGCGGCCGCGAGCTGCGCTTCGTCGACCAGCGCACCTTCGGTGGCGTCCTGCTCGACCGGGTCGTGCCCGCCGCCGACCGACCCGGGGAGCACCTGCCCGAGCAGATCGCGCACATCGCGCGCGACCCCCTGGACCCGGTCTTCGACGACGCGCTGTTCACCGCACGGCTGCGTCGGCGCGAGTCCGCGCTGAAGCGCTCCCTGCTCGACCAGACCCTCGTCTCGGGCATCGGCAACATCTACGCCGACGAGTCGCTCTGGCGGGCCCGGCTGCACGGTGAGCGGCGCAGCGCCGCGCTGACCCGGCCGGTCGTCGCCGAGCTGCTGGGGCACGTCCGCGATGTGCTCGGCGACGCGCTGCGGGCGGGCGGGACCTCCTTCGACGCGCTCTACGTCAACGTCAACGGGCAGAGCGGCTACTTCGACCGCTCGCTCGCGGTCTACGGCCGGGAGGGCAGGCCGTGCCCACGCTGCGCGACGCCGATCCGGCGCACGGTGTTCACCAACCGCTCGAGCTTCTGGTGCCCCCGTTGCCAGCGGTCACCCCGGCGTGCGCGGGGCGCGTGAGGACGCGGTGACGCGCCGCGCCGACCCACAGTCGGCGCGTGTTGACCGCTCCGCGGCCCGGGTGCGACCATGGGTCGACAAGACGGGCACGTGCCCTGTGCTGGCCGCCGATGGGTGGGTCCCAACCGCGGATCCCGACGGCGCAGCGATCGCACTCCCGCCGCGTCCACACAACATGGCAACCGTCCGCGCGTTGTGTCCGGCGCCGGTAACCCCGGCTCCGCGCGTGCGCCGGACACCCGGGGACAGTGAAAGGTCGCCACATGGCACGCGCCCTGCTGGGACACGTCGGCTCGCCCAACGAGCACCTGCTCGCCATCGAGATCACCCGGCTGCGACGCCGCGTGGCCGAGCTGGAGGCGCAGCTGCAGGCCGAGCGCGCCCATCGCGCGGAGTCGCTCGACCCGACTCTCGACATCGAGCTGCACCAGCTGGCCGAGGCCGCCGAGCCCGCGCTCGCCTGAGCGGGTCCGCCCGCCCCGGCGAGGGCCGCGGCACAGGGTAGGTTCGTCGCCGACGTCCGCGCCCCTCGCTCGTCCGGGTGCGTCCACGCAGGCTGATCCGGGAGTTTCGTGCATCTCAAGTCGCTGACGCTGCGGGGCTTCAAGTCCTTCGCCTCGGCCACGACGCTGCGCTTCGAACCCGGCATCACCGCGGTCGTGGGCCCGAACGGCTCGGGCAAGAGCAACGTCGTCGACGCGATCGCCTGGGTGCTCGGCGAGCAGGGCGCCAAGGCCCTGCGCGGCGGCAAGATGGAGGACGTCATCTTCGCCGGCACCGCCGGCCGGCCGCCGCTCGGGCGGGCCGAGGTCACGCTGACGATCGACAACAACGACGGCGCGCTGCCGATCGAGTTCGCCGAGGTGTCGATCACCCGGCGCATGTTCCGCGAGGGCAGCAGCGAGTACGAGATCAACGGCGAGAGCGCCCGGCTGCTCGACATCCAGGAGCTGCTCTCGGACTCCGGCATCGGCCGCGAGATGCACGTCATCGTCGGCCAGGGCCAGCTCGACGCCGTGCTGCAGGCCCGGCCGGAGGACCGCCGCGGCTTCATCGAGGAGGCCGCCGGCGTCCTCAAGCACCGCAAGCGCAAGGAAAAGGCGCTGCGCAAGCTCGACGCGATGCAGGCGAACCTCACCCGCATCACCGACCTGACCTCCGAGCTGCGCCGCCAGCTCAAGCCGCTCGGGCGGCAGGCCGAGATCGCCCGCCGCGCGCAGGGCATCCAGGCCGAGCTGCGGGACTCGCGGCTGCGCCTGCTCGCCGACGACCTGCTCACGCTGCGCGGCGAGATCGAGCGGGAGGTCGCCGACGAGGAGGCGATCCGCACCCGGCGCACGAGCGTCGAGACGGCCCTCGCCGAGGCCCGGACGCGGGAGGGTGAGCTCGATGCGGTGCTGGCCGCCGACGCCCCGCTCATCGCCCGTACGCAGGACACCTGGTACCGCCTGTCGACGCTCGAGGAGCGGCTGCGCAGCACCGCGTCGCTCGCCGCCGAGCGCGCGCGGCACCTGGCCGCCGCCCCCGAGGACGAGCGCTCGGGACGCGATCCCGAGGAGATGGAGGCCGAGGCCGGCCGGGTCCGCGAGCAGGAGACGCAGCTGCAGGAGCAGCTCGACGCCGCGCACGCCGAGCTCACCGAGGCGGTGGCCGACCGGCAGGGCCGGGAACGGCGACTGAGTGAGGCCGAACGCGCCGTCGTCGCCGCCGTCCGGGCCATCGCCGACCGCCGCGAGGGGCTGGCCAAGCTGACCGGTCAGGTGAACGCGCTGCGCACCCGCGTCTCGGCCGCCGGTGACGAGAGCGAGCGGCTCGCCGTCGCCGCGGCCGATGCGCGCACCCGCGCCGGCGAGGCCGAGGTCGAGCTGGAGCGGGTGCAGTCCGAGGTCGGGGCGCTCGACGCCGGCGAGCTCGGACTGGACACGCGTCACGAGGACGCCGTCGCCGCCTTCGAGGCCGTCGAGGCCACCGTCGGCGAGCTGACGGCGGGGGAACGGGACGCCGAACGGGATCGCTCGACGTGGACCGCGCGCGCCGACGCCCTCGTCGTGGGGCTCACCCGCAAGGACGGCACCGACTCGCTGCTCGGGGCGGGGGACGCGCTGCCCGGCCTGCGCGGCTCGCTCGCGGACCTGCTGACGGTGACGCCGGGCTACGAGGCCGCGATCGCCGCGGCCCTGGGTGCTGCGGCGGACGCGGTCATGGTCGACACCCTGGCCGACGCCGACGCCGGCCTCGCCCACCTCAAGTCCGAGGACGCGGGACGCGCGAGCTTCGTGGTCGCGGCCACCGGCGGGGCGTCGGTGCCCGAGCTCGACTGCCCCGACGGCGTGCATCGCGCGCTGTCGCTCGTCGAGGCACCCGCCTCGTTGGCGACCGCCCTGCAGCGCCTCCTCGGCGGCGTGCTGGTCGTCGACGACACGGCCCTCGTCGCCGCCCGGCTCGACGCGGACGTGCCGCGGGTCGTGACCCGCGACGGTGACGTGTACTCGCCTGCGCTGGTGCAGGGCGGCTCGTCGGCCGGCCCGTCCGCGATCGAGATCAGCGCGTCCATCGACGAGGCCCGGCACAAGGCCGACGAGGCGGCGGCACGGCACGAGCAGCTGCGCGCCCGGCTGGCCGCCGCCCGGACCGAGTCCGAGCAGCGGAAGGCCGAGGTGCAGGCCGCCCTGGAGGCCCTGCACGAGTCCGACGCCGCGCTCTCCGCGGTCGCCGAGCAGCTGGCACAGCTGGGCCAGGTCGCCCGGTCGGCCGCGGCCGAGGCCGCGCGCCTGGACGGCGCCCGTCACAAGATCGACGAGTCCCGCGAGCGTGACGTCACCGGTCTCGCCGAGCTCGAGGAGCGGCTGCGGCTCGCCGAGTCGGCGTCCGACGAGCCGGCCGAGCCCGACACCGCCGAGCGCGACGGGCTGCAGGAGCAGGTGGCCGCCGCCCGCCAGGCCGAGATGGAGGCACGTCTCGCGGTACGCACCGGCGAGGAGCGGGTCCGCTCGGTGAAGGGGCGTGCCGACCAGCTGCTGCGCGCCGCCGAGATCGAGCGCACCGCCCGCCGGCGCCGGCAACAGGCCCGCGAGGCGCGGGCCCGCGGCGCCGTGATCGCGGCCGAGGTGCGCGACGCCGCCCGCACCGCCCTCGAGCGCATCGCGACCTCCGTGGCGGCCGCGGCCACCGAGCGTGACGCTGCGCAGCAGGCCCGGGCCGAGCGCGAGTCCGAGCAGTCCGGGGTGCGCACGCGGGTGCGCGAGCTCGCCGACGAACTGGGTCGCCTCACCGACGCCGTCCACCGCGACGAGGTCATGCGCGCCGAGCAGCGCCTGCGCATCGAGCAGCTGGAGCAACGGGCCGCCGACGAGTACGGCGTCGAGATCGACGTCCTGGTCGGCGAGTACGCCCCGGACCAGCCGTGCCCGCCGAGCGCGGCCGAGGTCGCCGAGTACGAGCAGGCGCGCGATCGCGGCGAGCAGGTCACGGCGCCGCAACCGGGCCCGTACGACCGCGCGGTGCAGGAGAAGCGGGCGGCGCGCGCCGACCGCGACCTCGCGCTGCTGGGCAAGGTGAACCCGCTCGCACTCGAGGAGTTCGCCGCGCTCGAGGAGCGGCACCAGTTCCTCTCCACGCAGCTCGAGGACCTCAAGGCCACCCGCCGTGACCTGCTCACCGTGGTCAAGGAGGTCGACGACCGCATCCTCGAGGTGTTCACCGCCGCCTACCACGACGTCGCGCGGGAGTTCGAGATCGTCTTCGCCACGCTCTTCCCCGGGGGCGACGGGCGGCTGGTGCTGACCGAACCGGGCGACATGCTGCTCACCGGCATCGAGGTCGAGGCCCGGCCGCCGGGCAAGAAGGTCAAGCGACTGTCGCTGCTGTCCGGCGGCGAGCGCTCCCTCGTTGCGGTCGCGCTCCTCGTCGCGATCTTCCGGGCGCGACCCAGCCCGTTCTACGTCATGGACGAGATCGAGGCGGCGCTGGACGACGTGAACCTGGGCCGGCTCCTGGAGCTCATCGCCCAGTTGCGCGCGTCCAGTCAGATCATCCAGATCACGCACCAGAAGCGGACGATGGAGATCGCCGATGCCCTCTATGGCGTCACCATGCGCGGCGACGGCGTCACCCAGGTGATCAGTCAGCGGCTGCGCGAAGCGGATTGACGTCTCCGGCGAAGGTTGCCTAACTGTGAAATAACCGCCGTCGTTGGTGCTCTGCCGCGCGCGTCACCTACGGTGGACGCCGTGCCAGACACGAATCGCATGCGCTCCGGCCGTACCGCAGTGCTCTCCCTCGCCCTCGTCGCGGCCTTCGCGGCCGCCTGTTCCTCCGACAGCGGGAACGACGCGGACAAGAGCACGAGCAGCGCCGCCTCGCAGCCCGCGGCCTCGGGCTCGTCGTCGCAGAGCGCGTCCTCGCCGGCCGCGCCGTCCACCACGCCGGTGGCGAAGACGAAGGTCAAGGTCACGACGATCAACAGCGACGGCGTCTCCTACGGCGTCGGCATGCCGGTGATCGTCTACTTCTCCAAGAAGATCACCGACGCCAGGCAGTTCCAGGCGCAGACCAAGGTCACCGCCGACGGCAAGCCGCTGACCGCCGCCTGGTACTTCCAGTACTCCTCGGCCGGCAACGGGCCGATCGAGGCACAGCTGCGGCCCAAGGACTACTGGCCCGCGCACTCCAAGATCCACGTCGGCTTCCCCAAGGCGGGCACGTCGCTGGGCAAGAACTACGTCAGCGACGGCAAGCTCTCGTCGCTGGACTTCAAGATCGGCAAGCGGCAGATCGTCACCGTCGACAACTCGACGCACAAGGTGACGGTCGTGTCCGACGGGAAGCAGATCGGCACCTACCCGACCTCGCTCGGCGCGCCGAGCACCCCGACGAAGCGCGGCATCAAGGTCATCATGGAGAAGGGCCGCGACATCTCGATGAAGGGGCCGGGCTACTACGACGCCCACGTCAAGGACACCCAGCGGCTGACGTTCGGCGGCGAGTACCTGCACGCGGCGCCGTGGAACACCAGCAACATCCGTAACGGGGTCAACTCCTCGAACGGCTGCACGAACCTCATCCCCGGGGACGCGGAGACGTTGTACGGCGACCTGCACGTCGGCGACGTCGTGACCTTCCCGAACGCGACCGGCCCGAAGATGCAGATGGGCCAGGGCTACGGGCTGTGGAACGTCTCCTGGGGCGAGTACCAGACCGGCGGGCTCGTCCCCACCCGGTAGTCACACCAGCGTCGACACGGGGCCCTGCGCAGTGCGCGGGGCCCCGTCGTCGTTCCCCGGCTCCTCGGGCCCCGGGGTGTCCGCCGGTGCCGTCACGGCTGACAGGATGGTCGAGTGGTCTTCCTCATCATCGCGATAGCCGTCGTCCTCGTGGCCCTGCTGGCGACGGCGGCCCTCGTCGTGCCCCGGCGGCAGCGCCGCGTCTTCGACGACCTGCCGCCGTCGCACGACGGACTGACCGAGACCGAGCCGCCGCGCGGTCCCACGGTCGTGACCGCCGAGCCCGACGTGATCGAGGCGCCACAGCCGGCGCCGGAGACCGCGGCCGTCCCCGACGTCCCGACCGCCCCGCCGGTCGAGACGCCCGAGCCCACCGCCGGCCGGCTCACCCGGCTGCGGGCGCGCCTCGCGCGGTCGCAGAACGCCCTGGGCCGCGGCCTGCTCTCGGTGCTGTCGCGCGAGAACCTCGACGACGACGCGTGGGACGAGGTCGAGGAGTCCCTCCTCGGCGCCGACGTCGGCGTCGCGGCCACCACCGAGATCGTCGAGCGGCTGCGCACCCGCACCAAGGTGCTCAACACCCGCTCGGCCGGCGAGCTGCGGGCCCTGCTCGCCGACGAGCTGGTCACCGCGCTGCAGCCCGACCTCGACCGCACGCTGCGCAGCACGCCCACCGGCGACCGGCCCGCGGTCGTGATGGTCGTGGGCGTCAACGGCACCGGCAAGACCACGACCTGCGGCAAGCTCGCGCGAGTGCTGGTCGCCGACGGGCGCACGGTCCTGCTCGGCGCCGCCGACACCTTCCGCGCCGCCGCCGCCGACCAGCTGCAGACCTGGGGGTCGCGCGTCGGCGCCGAGACGGTCCGCGGCCCCGAGGGCGGCGACCCGGCGAGCGTCGCGTTCGACACCGTGAAGCAGGGCACCGAGGCCAAGGTCGACACCGTGCTCATCGACACCGCCGGCCGGCTGCACACCAAGGTCGGTCTCATGGACGAGCTCGGCAAGGTCAAGCGCGTCGTGGAGAAACAGGGGCCGGTCGACGAGACGCTGCTCGTCCTCGACGCGACCACCGGCCAGAACGGCCTGGTGCAGGCGCGGGTCTTCACCGAGGTCGTCGACGTCACCGGGATCGTGCTCACCAAGCTGGACGGCACGGCCAAGGGCGGCATCGTCATCAGCGTGCAACGCGAGCTCGGCGTGCCGGTGAAGCTCGTCGGCCTCGGCGAGGGCGCCGACGACCTCGCGCCGTTCGAGCCCGAGCAGTTCGTCGACGCCCTGCTCGGCGAGCCCGAGTGACGCGAGCGCGATGAAGGCCCTGTTCAAGCCGGCCGCGGCCCCCGGTCTCGAGCTCACCGAGCGGCCCGAACCCACCGTCGGCGCGGCGGACGTGCTGGTGCGCGTCCTGCGCACCGGCATCTGCGGGACCGACCTGCACATCGAGCAGTGGGACGCGTGGGCCGCCGGCGCGGTGAACGCGCCGCTCGTGCCGGGTCACGAGTTCTGCGGCGAGGTGGTCGAGGTCGGCCCGGCCGTGCGCGACGTGCGCGTCGGCGACCTCGTCAGCGGCGAGGGACACGTCGTCTGCGGCACCTGCCGCAACTGTCGCGCCGGTCGCCGTCACCTGTGCATCCGCACGTCGTCGGTGGGCGTCGACCGCGACGGTGCGTTCGCCGAGTACGTCGCGCTGCCCGAGTCCAACGTGTGGGTCCACGCCGCACCGACGGACGGCGCCGGGATCGACCCCGACCTCGGCGCGATCTTCGACCCCTTCGGCAACGCGGTGCACACCGCGCTGTCCTTCCCGCTCGTCGGCGAGGACGTCCTCATCACCGGCGCGGGGCCGATCGGGCTGATGGCCGCCGCCGTGGCGCGCCACGTCGGCGCACGGTTCGTCGTGGTCACGGACGTGTCGCCGTACCGCCTCGACCTCGCCCGGCGCATGGGCGTCGACCTGGCGCTCGACGTCTCGCGCGACTCGATCGCGACGACGCAGCACACGCTCGGCATGGTCGAGGGCTTCGACGTCGCCCTGGAGATGAGTGGTCACCCGTCGGCGCTGCCCGACGTCATCGCCAATCTCAACCACGGCGGTCGCATCGCGATGCTCGGGCTGCCCAGCGCGCCGATCGAGATCGACTGGGCCCGCGTCGTCACGCACATGATCACCATCAAGGGCATCTACGGGCGGGAGATGTTCGAGACCTGGTACGCCATGAGCGCGATGCTGCGCTCGGGTCTCGACATCGGCGCCGTCATCACGCACCGTTTCCCGGCAGGGGACTGGGCCGAGGCGTTCGCCACCGCGCGCGGGGCGCGGTGCGGCAAGGTCGTGCTCGACTGGACGGAGGTCTGATGTACGGATCGGTCGGCGCGCAGCTGCGCACCACGCTGGACGAGATACGCGACGCCGGGTTGTACAAGCACGAGCGGCAGCTGGCCTCGCCGCAGTCGGCGCACGTGCGCGCCGGCGGGGCGGACGTCCTCAACTTCTGCGCCAACAACTACCTCGGTCTGGCCGACCATCCCGCGGTGATCGCCGCCGCGCGGGGTGCGCTTTCCGAGTGGGGATTCGGCATGGCGAGCGTCCGCTTCATCTGCGGGACGCAGACCCAGCACGCCGAGCTGGAGCAGCGGCTGTCGACGTTCCTCGGCACCGAGGCCACGATCCTGTTCTCGTCGTGCTTCGACGCCAACGGCGGCGTCTTCGAGGTGCTGCTCGACGAGCGCGACGCGGTCATCAGCGACGAGCTCAACCACGCCTCCATCATCGACGGCATCCGGCTGTGCAAGGCGCAGCGGCTGCGCTACCGCAACCGCGACATGGCCGACCTCGAGGCGCAGCTCGTGGCCGCGGCCGGGGCGCGTCGCCGGCTGGTCGTCACCGATGGCGTGTTCTCGATGGACGGCTACCTCGCGCCGCTCGACGAGATCTGCGACCTCGCCGAACGGCACGACGCGCTCGTCATGGTCGACGACTCGCACGCCGTCGGCTTCGTCGGACCCGACGGCGCGGGCACTCCGGACCTCTTCGGCGTGCAGGACCGCGTCGACATCAACACCGGCACGCTCGGCAAGGCGCTCGGGGGCGCGTCGGGCGGGTACGTGAGCGCCCGGGCCGAGATCGTCGAGCTGCTGCGCCAGCGGGCGCGGCCCTACCTGTTCTCCAACGCGCTCGCGCCGTCGGTCGTGGCCGGCTCGCTGGCCGCGCTCGACCAGGTCACCGGTGGGGGCGGCGAGCGGGACACGCTGCGGGCCAACGCGGCGCGGTTCCGCCGGCTCATGACCGAGGCGGGGTTCGAGCTGCTGCCCGGCGAGCACCCGATCGTCCCCGTCATGTTCGGGGACGCCGCCCGCGCCGCCCGCATCGCCGACACCATGCTCGACCACGGCGTGTACGTCATCGCCTTCAGCTACCCGGTCGTCCCGCAGGGGCGGGCGCGCATCCGCGTGCAGCTCTCGGCCGCGCACACCGGCAGCGACATCGAACGCTGCGTCGCCGCCTTCACCGCCGCCGCGGCCGCGCACCCCGCCTGACGGTCAGTCGCCCGCCGGCGGCCCGGCCGGCTGCACGATGCGGAAGTGGTTGCCGAACGGGTCGCGTGCCCCGCAGTCGACGCCGTAGGGCTGCTGCGTCGGTTCCTGCGTGAACTCGACGCCGCGTGCCTTGAGGGTCTCGTAGGTCTGGCGGCAGTCGTCGGTGGTCAGGCCGAAGGAGAACCCGGTAGCACCCTTGGTGACGAGGTCGCGGACCTGCGCGGCGCTGGTCTCGTCCAGGGATGGCGGGCCGGCGAGCTCGAGAAAGATCTCGCGACCGGGGTCGCCGGGCACCCGGACGGTGAGCCAGCGCATCGGCCCGAAGTCCATGTCGGCGCCGACCTCGAGGCCGAGCGTGTCGACGTAGAACTGCTTGGCCTGCTCCTGGTCGAGGACGAACACGTGCGAGATGTTGATCGAGTTCCACATGGCGCGGTTGGCTCCCTGTCGGTCGTTGCTGACGTCGCTGACGCTAGGGCTCCGAGGCCGCCGCGTGCTTCTCCGAAACTGCTCGGCTGCTCGGCCGGGTCCAGGAGAGGGCGAAGCAGGTCGGCACCGGCTGCTGCGTCGCGGGTCGGGCCGCCCGGTAGTCGCTCGGCGACGTGCCGACGACGTCGCGGAACGTCCGGCTGAACGTCCCCAGACTGGCGAAGCCGACGGCGACGCAGATGCCGGTCACCGGGTCGTCGGTCGTCCGCAGCAGGAACATCGCCCGTTCGACGCGACGCCGCTGCAGGTAGCGGTGCGGCGTCTCGCCGAACGTCTGCTTGAAGCTGCGGCTGAAGTGGGCCGGGGAGACGTGGGCGACGGCCGCCAACGCCGCGACGTCCAACTCGTCGGCGAAGCAGCGGTCCATGACGTCGCGGGCCCGCAGCAGCGCCCGGTTCGAGCGCTGCCGCGGCGTGGTCACGCGCCGATCCTGCCAGTCGTCCGCGACCGGCGATCTGCCGTTCGACTGGCGACTTCGTCTCGCGACTGGCGATCTTCCGCTCGACTGGCGAGCTACAGCTCGCCAGTCGAGTGATAAGTCGCCAGTCGACGGGGTGACGGCCGCGGCGGCGGTAACGGGCATCTCGGGCATAGTCCGCGCTGAGCGGTCCCCGGACGTAGTGACGTGCGCCGTGTTACGCGCCTGAAACACCACCGGCGGTTCGAGGAAACGTGCGACGCCGAGAGTGCAGAGCGATCGATGGGCCGCGACGGGTCGCTGGGGCGACGGCGGTGCGCGGACCCACAAGGCCAACTCTGGTGGAGGTTTGGTGGACGGCTATTACGCCTTCATGATCGTCGCGACGCTGCTCGTGCTCATGATGACCACCCCGGCGCTCGCGTTCTTCTACGGCGGGATGTCGCGGTCCAAGTCCGTGCTCAACATGATGATGATGTCGTTCGTGTCGATGGGCGTCGTCGGCATCGTCTACGTGTTGTGGGGCTGGTCGGAGTCGTTCGGCGACGGGTTCAGCGGCGACGGCAAGCTCTTCGCCAACCCGTTCACGCTCTTCGGGCTCAAGGACGTCACGCCCGACAACTACATCTTCGTGATGTTCCAGCTGACCTTCGCCGCGATCACGGCGGCGCTCATCAGCGGCGCGGTCGCCGACCGGGTCAAGCTGTCGAGCTGGATCGTGTTCCTGCCGTTCTGGGTGACGCTGTCGTACTTCCCGCTGGCGCACATGGTCTTCGGCGGCGGCTACATCGGCAGCACGATCGGCGCGCAGGACTACGCCGGCGGCACCGCGGTGCACATCAACGCCGGTGTGGCCGGCCTGGTGCTCGCGCTCATCGTCGGCAAGCGGGTCAACTGGCCGCGCGACCCGATGCGCCCGCACAACCTGACGCTGACGATGCTCGGTGCCGGGCTGCTGTGGGTCGGTTGGTACGGCTTCAACGTCGGCTCGATCGTGCTCGGCAACGTCTTCGGCGAGTCGGCATCGGGCGACAAGGCCAACATCGCCCAGTTCGTGTCCGAGACCGGCCGCACCTTCCTCAACACCACCATCGCCACCATGGCCGCGATGCTCGGCTGGCTGCTCGTCGAGCGCATCCTGCACAAGAAGGCGTCCGCCCTCGGCGCGGCGTCGGGCATCGTGGCCGGTCTGGTCGCCATCACCCCGGCGTGCGGTGCGGTCGACCTCGTCGGCGCGATCTGCATCGGCGCCATCGCCGGCGGCGTCTGCGCGTGGGCGGTCAGCCTGAAGTTCAAGCTCGGCTTCGACGACTCGTTCGACGTCGTGGGCGTCCACCTCGTCGGCGGCATCATCGGCACCGTCCTCATCGGCCTGTTCTCGGTCAAGGCGGGCGCCGGCGGCGTGGACGGGCTGTTCCACGGCGGCGGCCTCGCCTCGCTCGGTGACCAGGCGGCCGGCGCGGGCATCGCGATCCTGTGGTCGGGCGTCGCGACCGCGATCATCGGCTTCGCGATCAAGTTCACGATCGGCTGGCGCATCACCGACGAGGAGGAGGTCGACGGCATCGACTTCGCCGAGCACGGCGAGTCCGCCTACGATCTCGACGGTCGCTCCGCCGGCATCCCGGGTACGGGCACCACGACCGCAGCCACGATCAGCAAGGAAGGGGCCCTCGCGTGAAGCAGATCACCGCAGTCGTCAAGCCGTTCAAGTTGGACGACGTGAAGGCGGCACTCGAGGTCCTGGGGGTCCAGGGCCTCACGGTGAGCGAGGTGCAGGGCTTCGGCCGGCAGCGCGGGCACACCGAGGTCTACCGCGGCGCGGAGTACACCGTCGACTTCGTGCCCAAGGTCAAGATCGAGGTCATCGTCGCCGAGACCGACGTCGACAAGCTCGTGAGCGCGATCGTCGAGGCGGCCCGGACGGGCAAGATCGGCGACGGCAAGGTCTGGGTCACGCCGGTCGAAGGGCTCGTGCGGGTGAGGACGGGAGAGCGCGACGCCGACGCGATCTGACAATCTGGGCGAGCTCCGGGCCGGCGTGCTGCGCCGGCCCGGACTCGTCGGTGCCCGGCTGCGCCACGAGCTCTCCGACACCGTCGACGGCTGGCTCCGGCCGCTGCTGGCCGACAGACCGGGGCTGGCGCTCGTCGCGGTGGGCGGCCTGGGGCGCCGGGAGCCGGCGCCGTACTCCGACCTGGACCTCGTGCTGCTGCACGACGGCGGAGTCGCCGGACTGGGCGACGTCGCGGACGCCGTCTGGTACCCGGTCTGGGACAGCGGCGTCAGCCTCGACCACTCGGTACGCACGCCGGACCAGGCGGTGGCGGTGGCCCGGACCGACCTCAAGGCGCTGCTCGGCCTGCTCGACATCCGTCACATCGCGGGCGACGCCGGCCTGACCGGCCAGGTCCGCTCGGCGGTGCTCGACGTCTGGCGCGCCACCGCGGTGAAACGGATGCCCGAACTGCGCGAGATCTCGCGGGAGCGGTGGGCGATCGCGGGCGAGGCCGCGTACCTGCTCGAGCCGAACCTCAAGGAGTCCCGCGGCGGCCTGCGCGACGCGCAGGCGCTGCACGCGCTCGCCGCGGCGCAGCTCGTCGACTACCCGGTCTGGGTGCGCGAGGCCTACCCGGTGTTGCTCGACGTGCGCGGCGAGCTGCACCGGCTGACCGGTCGCGCCGAGGACGTCCTGCGCCAGCAGGAGCACGACGGCGTCGCGACGGCGCTCGGCCTCACCGACACCGACACCGGGGTCGCGGTCGAGCAGGCCCGCGACCAGCTGCTGCGCCGCGTCAACGAGGCGGCGCGCTCCATCGCGCACGCCGTGGACGTGGCGTGGCGACGCGTCGGATCGGCACCGGGGGCGTCGCGACCCCGCCGGCGGCTGTTCGGCCAGCGTTCGTCCGGGCCGGAGCGGATCGGCCTGGCCAAGGACGTCGTCGCCCAGGACGGCGAGGTCGTCCTCGCCCGCGACGCCGACCCCTGGGCCGACCCGGGGCTCGTGCTGCGGGTCGCGCGCGCCGCCGCCGAGAACGACCTGCCGATCGCGCCGTTCGCCCTCGAACGGCTGGCCTCGGAGTCGGCGCCGCTGCCCGCACCCTGGCCGAGCGCCGCCCTGGGGGACCTGCTGGCCGTGCTCGGCACCGGCCGTCGCGCGATCGGGGTGCTGGAGGCGCTCGACCAGGCCGGCCTGCTCGTCGCCCTGATCCCGGAGTGGGACGCCGTGCGCTGCCGGGCCCAGCGCGACCCGGTGCACCGCTACACCGTCGACCGTCACCTGCTGGAGTGCGCCGCGGCGGCCGCCGAGCGCGACGACGAGGTGGAACGGCCGGACCTGCTCGTCCTCGGCGCGCTGCTGCACGACATCGGCAAGGGCTACCCGGGCGGCGACCACTCGGTGACCGGCGCCGTCCACGCCGAGACGATCGCGCGGCGGCTGGGGTACGCGGGAGCGGATCTCGACGTCCTCGTCGGGCTGGTGCGCCATCACCTGTTGCTGCCGCACACCGCGACCCGCCGCGACCTCGACGACCCGATGACGATCACCATCGTCCGCGAGTCCGTCGACGACTCGCTCGACCTGCTCGACCTGCTGCTCGTGCTGACGCGCGCCGACGCGGCCGCCACCGGGCCGGGCGCCTGGAGCGAGTGGCGCGGCCGGCTGGTCGACGAGCTCGTCGAGCGGACCCGCGCGGCGATCGGCGGCCGGCGCGCACCCGAGGTCAGCCCGCTCGACGACGAGCGGCGTGCGCTCGCCGAGGCGGGCGCCCTGGCCGTCGTGGTCACCGGGGACGAGGTCGTGGTGGCGGCGGCCGACACCCCGGGCACGCTGTACCGCACCGCCGGCGTGCTCGCCCTGCACTCGCTCGACGTCCGGGAGGCCTCGATCGCCACCCACGCCGGCATGGCGGTGAACCGCTTCGTGGTGCACCCGCGTTTCGGGCAGCTGCCCGACCCGGCCCGCGTCCGCCAGGACCTCGCGGTCGCGATGCGCGGCGAGCTCGGCCTCGCCGACAAGCTGCGGCAGAAGGAGGAGACGTACTCGCGCCGTGCTCCGGGCGAGCCCCGCCGGCGTCCGACGATGCTGTGGTTCGACGACTCCGCCGACGCCACGGTCCTCGAGTTCCGCGGCGAGGACGAGATCGGCCTGCTGAGTCGCATCACCGCCGCTCTGGAGGCCGCCGGGCTCGACATCCGCGCCGCCCGCGTGTCGTCGCTGGCCGGCGTCGTCGTGGACGCGTTCTACGTGACCGACCGCGAGGGCAAGCAGATCCCCGAGCACGACCGCCCCGGCATCGAGGCACAGCTACGGGCGGCATGGCCACGGTGAGCGGTGCCGCGGTGAGCGATGCCGCGGCGAGCGGTGCCGCGGTGATCCGGTAGGACGGGCGGCGCTGGTACCCGCGCGAAACCTGGCGGTAACCTGGGAGCCGCTCCACCGGGCCGACGTCGTCCCTTCCGCCGAAGCCCCGCCCGCGCACCCCGCGCGGGTACGGCCTTCACGCACCGAATGACGGGAGTTTGCGTGCGCAGCCTCTTCTCCGCCGTGCCCGAAGCGCAGGGCCTGTACGACCCGCGGTTCGAGCACGACGCCTGCGGTGTCGCGTTCGTCGCCGACATCCACGGCCGCCGGTCGCACCGCATCGTCGAGCAGGCGCTGACCGCGCTGCACAACCTCGATCACCGCGGCGCCGCGGGCGCCGAGCCGTCCTCCGGCGACGGCGCGGGGATCACCGTCCAGGTGCCCGACACCTTCCTGCGCGAGGTCTGCGAGTTCGCACTGCCCGCCGCGGGCGCGTACGCCGTCGGCAACGTCTTCCTGCCCACCGACGACGAGGAGCGGGCCCGCACCGTCGAGCTCGTCGAGGCGGTCGCCACCGGCGAGGGTCTCACCGTCCTGGGCTGGCGTGAGCTGCCCACCGTCACCGCCGAGCTCGGGTCGACGGCCAAGAGCGTGATGCCCGCCTTCGCGCAGCTGTTCGTGCGCGGCGCCGACGGCGCGCACGGGTTGGAGCTCGAGCGGCGCGCCTATGCCCTGCGCAAGGTTGCCGAGCGGCGCGCGCGCGAGGCCCAGGTCGAGCTGTACTTCCCGTCGCTGTCGACGCGCACCCTCGTCTACAAGGGCATGCTCACGACCGACCAGCTCGGCACGGTCTTCCCCGACCTCGGCGACCCGCGCTTCGACAGCGCCATCGGCCTGGTGCACAGCCGCTTCTCGACGAACACGTTCCCGTCGTGGCCGCTCGCCCACCCGTACCGCTACATCGCGCACAACGGCGAGATCAACACCATCCGCGGCAACCGCAACTGGATGCGCACCCGCGAGGCGCTGCTGAAATCCGACCTCATCCCCGGCGAGCTCAAGCGGCTGTTCCCGATCTGCACGCCGGACGCGAGCGACTCGGCGACCTTCGACGAGGTGCTCGAGCTGCTGCACCTGGGTGGCCGCTCGCTGCCGCACGCGGTGCTGATGATGATCCCGGAGGCGTGGGAGAACAACCCGGACATGCCCGTCGACCGGCGGGCGTTCTACGAGTTCCACGCCAACGTCATGGAGGCGTGGGACGGCCCGGCGTGCGTGAGCTTCACCGACGGCAGCGTCATCGGCGCCGTCCTCGACCGCAACGGGTTGCGCCCCGGACGCTGGTGGCAGACCGCCGACGGGCTGGTGGTGCTCGGCAGCGAGTCCGGCGTGCTCGATCTCGAGCCCGCCACGGTGGTGGCCAAGGGCCGCCTGCAACCGGGGCGGATGTTCCTCGTCGACACCGAGCGGGGCGAGATCCGCGACGACGACGCCGTCAAGGGCGAGCTCGCCGCGCAGCACCCGTACGGCGAGTGGCTGCACGCGGGGCTCGTCCAGCTCGACGAGCTGCCGCCGCGCGAGCGCACCGTCTTCACCCACGAGTCGGTCGTGCGCCGCCAGCAGATCTTCGGGTACTCCGAGGAGGAGCTGCGCGTCCTCATCTCGCCGATGGCCAAGGCCGCCGCGGAACCCATCGGGTCGATGGGCACCGACACGCCGGTGGCGGTGATGTCCAAGCGCCCCCGGCTGCTGTTCGACTACTTCAGCGAGCTGTTCGCGCAGGTCACGAACCCGCCGCTCGACGCGATCCGCGAGGAGCTCGTCACCTCGCTGGCCGGCGGCATCGGCCCCGAGCTCAACCTGCTCGATCCCGGCCCGGCGTCGTGCCGGCAGATCGTCATCCCGCGGCCGGTCATCGACAACGAGGAGCTCGCCAAGATCTGGCACGTCAACGCCGACGGCGACATGCCCGGCTTCCGCTGCCAGCTGATCGACGGCCGGTACCGGGTGCACGGCGGCGGTGAGGCCCTCGCGGCCGCGCTGGAACGGGTCCGCCGCGAGTGTTCGGCCGCAGTCGAGGCCGGCGTGCGGATCCTCATCCTCTCCGACCGCGACTGCGACCCCGACCACGCGCCGATCCCGTCGCTGCTGCTCACCTCGGCCGTCCACCAGCACCTGGTGCGCACCGGCCAGCGCACGCAGGCGGGGCTGGTCGTCGAGACCGGCGAGGCCCGCGAGGTGCACCACATCGCGCTGCTCGTCGGGTACGGCGCCGCGGCGGTGAACCCGTATCTCGCCTTCGAGACCATCGACGACCTCGTCGGCTCGGGGCTCATCGAGGGCGTCACCGCCGACAAGGCGATCGGCAACTACGTCAAGGCGCTGAGCAAGGGCGTGCTCAAGGTGATGTCCAAGATGGGCATCTCGACGATCCAGAGCTACACCGGTGCGCAGGTCTTCGAGGCGTTCGGCCTCGCGCAGCCGCTGGTGGACGAGTTCTTCGGCGGCACGCCGTCCCGCCTGGGGGGCATCGGCCTGACCGAGATCGCCGCCGAGGTCGAGAAGCGGCATGAGTCGGCCTACCCGCTCGTCGACACCTCGCGCGCCCACCGGCGCCTCGAGGTCGGCGGCGAGTACCAGTGGCGCCGCGAGGGCGAGCTGCACCTGTTCAACCCCGAGACGGTCTTCCTGCTGCAGCACGCCACCCGCTCACGGCAGTACGAGGTGTTCCAGCAGTACGCCGACACCGTCGACCGCCTCAACCGCGAGGGCGGGACGCTGCGGGGCCTGTTCGAGTTCAAGCGCGGTGTGCGCGAGCCCGTGCCGGTGGACCAGGTCGAGCCGGTCTCGTCGATCGTCACCCGGTTCGCGACGGGCGCGATGTCCTACGGCTCGATCTCGGCCGAGGCGCACGAGACGCTCGCCATCGCGATGAACCGCCTCGGCGGCCGCTCGAACAGCGGCGAGGGCGGCGAGGACGCGCGGCGCTTCACCCCCGACGCCAACGGCGACTCGCGGCGCTCGGCGGTCAAGCAGATCGCGTCCGGCCGCTTCGGCGTCACCAGCCACTACCTCGTGAACGCCGACGACCTGCAGATCAAGATCTCGCAGGGCGCGAAGCCGGGCGAGGGCGGCCAGCTGCCCGGCTACAAGGTCTACCCGTGGATCGCCCGCACCCGGAACTCCACGCCGGGCGTGGGGCTGATCTCGCCGCCGCCGCACCACGACATCTACTCCATCGAGGACATCGCCCAGCTCATCCACGACCTCAAGAACGCGAACCCGCAGGCGCGGGTGCACGTCAAGCTCGTCTCCGAGGCGGGCGTGGGCACCGTGGCCGCCGGCGTCTCGAAGGCCCACGCCGACGTCGTGCTCATCTCCGGCCACGACGGCGGCACCGGCGCGGCGCCGCTGACCTCGCTCAAGCACGCCGGCCTGCCGTGGGAGCTCGGGTTGGCCGACACACAGCAGACGCTGCTGCTCAACGGGCTGCGCGACCGGATCACCGTCCAGGTCGACGGTGCGATGAAGACGGGCAAGGACGTCGTCGTGGCCGCCCTGCTCGGCGCCGAGGAGTACGGCTTCGCGACGTCACCGCTGATCGTGTCGGGCTGCATCATGATGCGCGTCTGCCACCTCGACACCTGCCCCGTCGGCGTCGCGACGCAGAACCCGGTGCTGCGGGAGCGTTTCACCGGCAAGCCCGAGTTCGTGGTGACGTTCTTCGAGTTCATCGCCCAGCAGGTCCGCGAGCTGCTCGCCTCGCTCGGGTTCCGGTCGCTGGACGAGGCCATCGGGCACGTCGACCTGCTGGACACCGCGAAGGCGATCGACCACTGGAAGGCCGACGGGCTCGACCTCACCCCGATCCTGAGCGTGCCGGCCAACCCGTACCGCCAGACGCTGACCCGTTCCCGCGAGCAGGACCACGGCCTCGACGCCGCCCTGGACAACACGTTGATCCAGCTGTGCGAAGGCGCGTTGCTCGACGGCTCACCGGTCACGCTGGAGCTGCCGGTGCGCAACGTCAACCGCACCGTCGGCACGATGCTGGGTTCGCTCGTGTCGCGGCGCTACGGGGCCGCCGGCCTCCCCGACGGCACCATCGACGTGACGTTCCGCGGCTCGGGCGGCCAGTCGTTCGGCGCCTTCGTGCCGCGGGGCATCACGCTGCGGCTCTTCGGTGACACCAACGACTTCGCCGGCAAGGGACTGTCCGGCGGCGTCGTCGCGATCCGGCCGGACGAGGCGGCGCCCTTCGTCGCCGAGGACAACGTGGTCGCGGGCAACGTCATCGCCTACGGCGCGACGGGCGGGGAGATCTACCTGCGCGGCGTCGTGGGGGAGCGGTTCTGCGTCCGCAACTCGGGGGCGACGGTGGTGGCCGAGGGAGTGGGCGATCACGCGCTCGAGTACATGACCGGCGGCACCGCGGTGATCCTCGGTGCCACCGGCCGCAACCTGGGCGCCGGGATGTCCGGCGGCTGGGCCTACGTGCTCGACCTCGACCCGCGCATCGTCAACCGTGAGCTCGTGGACCTCGCCGACGTGCCGGCCGACGAGGCCGACCGCCTGCGCGGGATCGTCGAGGCGCACGTGGCGTACACCGACTCACCGGTCGCGGCGGCGCTGCTCGCCGACTGGCCGGCCGCCGTCGCGCGGTTCACCGCGGTCGTCCCGCGGGACTTCCGCAAGGTCCTCGAGGCCACCCGGCGCGCCGAGGAGCTCGGCGAGGACGTCGACGAGGCCGTCATGGCGGCCGCGAAGTCCTAGGCCCGTCCCGTTGACTGGCGACTTCGCAGCCGACTGGCGACCTATAGGTCGCCAGTCGGCGCGTAGGTCGCCAGTCGGCCGAACAGGTCGCCAGTCGCGGGTGTGCGAGTCCGACAAGCCGCGACCCGAGGCGTTGGCTGCGGCGCCGGGGCGCGAGCCCCTACGCTAGGAGTGTGATCCGGCACGCCAAGATCGTCTGCACGCTCGGTCCGTCGACCGACACCCCCGAGCGGGCGCGCGCGCTCGTGGAGGCCGGCATGGACGTGGCGCGCCTCAACTTCAGCCACGGCGTGCACGCCGACCACGGCCGCCGCTTCCACGAGGTGCGCGAGGCGGCCCGGGCCGCGGGGCGCAACGTGGCGGTGCTCGCCGACCTGCAGGGTCCCAAGATCCGACTCGGCCGCTTCGCCGACGGGCCGGTCACCTGGGCGACGGGCGAGCGCATCCGCGTCACCGTGGAGGACTGCGTGGGCACCCACGACCGGGTCTCCACCACCTACAAGAACCTCGCCGCCGACGTCCGCCCCGGCGACCGGCTGCTCGTGGACGACGGCAACGTCGCGCTGATCGCGGTCGACGTCGAGGACGGCACCGACGTCGTGTGCGACGTCGCCGAGGGCGGGGTCGTCAGCGACAGCAAGGGCCTGTCGCTGCCCGGCGTGGATGTCAGCGTGCCGGCGATGTCGGACAAGGACGCCGAGGACCTCGAGTTCGCGCTGCGGCTCGGCGTCGACTTCGTCGCGCTGTCCTTCGTGCGCAACCCCGAGGACGTCAAGCTCGTCCACAAGGTCATGGACGAGGTCGGCGTCCGGGTGCCGGTGATCGCGAAGCTGGAGAAGCCCGAGGCCGTCGACCGGCTCGAGGAGGTCGTCCTCGCCTTCGACGGCATGATGGTCGCCCGCGGCGACCTCGGCGTCGAGATGCCCCTGGAGCAGGTGCCGGTGGTGCAGAAGCGGGCGGTGCAGATCTGCCGCGACAACGCCAAGCCGGTCATCGTCGCGACGCAGATGCTCGAGTCGATGATCACGCACTCGCGCCCGACCCGCGCCGAGGCCTCCGACGTCGCCAACGCGGTGATCGACGGCGCCGACGCCGTGATGCTCTCGGGCGAGACCAGCGTCGGCAAGTACCCGGTGCAGGCGGTCGCGACGATGAGCCGCATCATCCGCTCGGTCGAGGCGTCCGGCCCGCGGGCCGGCGGGCTGCAGCACATCCCGCGCACGTCCGGCGGTGCGATCGTGAAGGCGGCCAAGGACATCGGCGACTCGCTCGGCGCGGTGGCGCTGGTGGCGTTCACGCAGACCGGCGACACCGCCCGCCGCCTCTCGCGGCTGCAGCCGTCGCAGCGGCTGCTCGTGTTCACGCCGCTCGAGACCGTGCAGCGGCAGATGGCGCTGCTCTGGGGCGCCGAGGCCCACCTGGTGTGGACGGTCAACACCACCGACGACATGGTCCGCCAGGTCGACTCCGCTCTCGTCAGCCGCGGCGTGTGCCATCCGCACGATCTCGTCATCGTCGTGGCGGGGACGCCGCCGTCGACGCCCGGTGCCACGAACACCATCCGCGTCCACCACATCGGGGACGTCCTGCGTCATGACTGACGGCCTGCAGGGGCAGGCGGCGGTCGACTCGCTGGTGACGTTGCTCGACCTGGAGCGGATCGAGCGCGACATCTTCCGCGGCCAGAGCGTGCGGACGCGGTGGATGCGGGTGTTCGGCGGTCAGGTGGCCGGGCAGGCGCTCGTCGCGGCGGGCCGGACGGTCGACCCCGACCGGCACGTGCACTCGCTGCACTCGTACTTCATCCGGGCGGGCGACTCCGCGAAGCCCATCGTGTACGAGGTCGACCGCGTGCGCGACGGCCGGTCGTTCAGCGTTCGCCGGGTGATCGCCAAGCAGGACGGTCACGTCATCTTCTCGCTGTCGGCGTCGTTCCAGCTGGTGCAGGACGGCATCGACCACCAGTCGACGATGCCCGAGGTGCCGACGCCGGACGCGCTGCCGCCGCTGCTCAACCGTTTCGGCGACTGGCCCGAGGCGGTCGACCAGTGGCGGGAGATGCCCAAGCCGATCGACCTGCGATGGGTGGACGACCCCACCTGGGTGCAGCGGGCGAAGGGTCCGCGCGACGGCGACAGCCGGGTGTGGATGCGGGCCGACGGTGAGCTGCCGGACGACCCGCTGCTGCACGTCTGCGTGCTGACCTACGCCTCGGACATGACGCTGCTCGACTCGGTGATGGCGCGCCACGGGCTCGCCGTCGGTCTCGACGACGTGTCGCTCGCCTCGCTCGACCATGCGATGTGGTTCGAGCGGCCGTTCCGCGCCGACCGCTGGCTGCTGTACAGCACGCACTCGCCGTCGGCGTCGGGTGGGCGTGGGCTCGCGTCGGGTCGCTTCTTCGCCGAGGACGGGGTGCAGGTCGCGAGCGTCGTCCAGGAGGGGATGGTCCGGGTCCGCCCCGGAACGGCCGGCTGAGGTCAGGCCCGCGCCCGCAGCAGCTCCCAGGCCGCGCGCACGTGCCGCTGCTCGGTCCACGGCGAGCCGATCGCCAGACGCAGCGCCGTCGTGCCGTCGACGACCGTGTGGGTCAGGTACATCTCGCCCGAGCCGTTGACGGCGTCCATCAGGGCCCGGGTGGCGTCGTCCCCGGCGCGCAGCCGGAAGGTCACGAGCGACAGCGACGGCGGCGCGACCAGCTCGAACCGATCGTCCGTCCTCACCCATGTCGCGAACTCGGCCGCCAACGCCACATGTTTGCGCACATGTGCGCGAAGCCCCTCGCCGCCGTAGCAGCGGATCACGGCCCAGAGCTTGAGGGCGCGGAACCGGCGTCCCAGCGGCACCTGCCAGTCGCGGTAGTCGACGACGGCGCCGGAGTCGGTCGCGGCGTTGCGCAGGTACTCGGGCAGGATCGACAGCGCACCGACAAGGGCGGTCCGATCGGCGACCCAGAAGGCGTCGCAGTCGAAGTTGGTCAGCAGCCACTTGTGCGGGTTGGTGGCGTACGAGTCGGCGGCATCGAGGCCGTCGTTGAGCCAGTGCAGCTCCGGGACCACCGCGGCGACCCCGGCCCACGCGGCGTCGACGTGCAGCCACGCACCGGCCTCGTGAGCGATGGCGGCGAGCTCCGCGACGGGGTCGACGGCGCCCACGCCGGTCGTCCCGATCGACGCCACGACGAGGACGGGAACGACGCCCGCCGTGCGGTCCGCGTCGATCAGCGCGCGCAGCCGGTCCGGTCGGGCCCGCAACGTGCGGGGATCGGTGTCCACGAGCCGCAGCGAGTCGGAACCGAGGCCGGCGATCCGGCAGGCCTTCGCGACCGAGGAGTGGGTCTGCTCGGAGGTGTACACGGCGAAGCGCCCGCCGGCGACCCCCTCGTGCTCGCTGCGGCCGTCGGTGACGCGGTGCAGGGCGGCCAGCAGCGCGACCAGCGCGGCGTCCGACGCGCTGTGCTGGATCACCCCGCCCCCGGCGCCGTCGGACCGGAACCGGTCCGGCAGGTCCAGCAGGGTGGCCAACCAGTCGAGGACGTGGGTCTCGAGCTCGGTCGCGGCGGGGGAGGTGGCCCAGAGCATCCCCTGCACGCCGAGGCCGGCCGCCAGCAGGTCGCCGAGGATCGACGGGCCGCTGACGTTCGCCGGGAAGTACGCGAAGAACGACGGGTGCTGCCAGTGGGTGACGCCGGGCAGGATGCGCGTCTCGATGTCGGCGAGGACGTCGGCGAAGGGCTCGCCGACCTCGGGGGGATCGGCCGGCAGCGCGGCCCGGACGTCGCCGGGGCCGACCTGGGACAGGACCGGGAAGGACTCCAGCCGCTCGTGGTAGTCGGCGATCCAGTCGATCACCGCGTGGCCCTGACGGCGGAACTCCGCCGCGCTCATGTGCGGGACGTCGCTCACGCCGGCGAGCGTAACCAGCGGCGCTCGGTACCGTCGGTCCGGTGGCGGGCGCACGAGTACCCCAGGTCGGCCGCGTCACCCGGCGTGTGCTCGCCGTGCTGCTGCTCGCGGTCGTGGGCGCGGTCCTCGGACTGATCGGCGGCGTCGTGACGCCGGCCCACGTCGAGATCGCGGGCAGCGACACCCGGGTCTGGCTCGAACCGGGCGAGACGGTCGACCGGATCGGCGTGACCGGGCTCGTGACGCTCACCCGCGCGTCGTCGCGCACGCTCGCCGGCGAGCCGGTCGGCGTCCGTGCCGTCATCGACTTCGACGCCGCGCAGCTCGTGAGCAACGGCAGGCTCAACACCGACGTGGTGCCGGCCTACGTCGCCGCCTACAGCGATCCCGAGCAGCTCGTCAGCGACGTGCGCCACGAGCTGATCTGGCACCTCGTGCGCTGGGTCGTCGGGGGCGCCGTCGCGGTGCTGCTCGTGACCGGGGCGTGGTGGTGGTACCGGCGGTGGCGGAGGTCCTTCGACCACACGCACGATCCGGACGGCGCGGCGCGGGCCACGAGCCGGGCCTACCGCCGCCCCGAGCGGACGTGGACGGTACGGATCGCCGGGGCGCTCGTCGTCGTCCTCGTCGTCGCGCTGGTGCCGTCGGGGCGGGCTCACCTGCCCGCGCCGCGCCGGGTGGTCGGCAATCCCGTCCTCGCGGGCACGCCGCTGGCCGACGTCGAGGTCTCCGGGCTGCTCAGCCCGGCCCTGGTCGCGGCGCGCAATTACATCCGGACCTACGCCGGCCAGACCGACGCCTACTACGACACGCTGCGCGATCGGCTGCTCGCGCGCCTCGACACGGGGACCGTCACGCTGCCGGTCGGTACAGCGGGCCAGGACGTCGCCTCGTTCGGCTTCGTCGCCGACCGGCACTGCAACATCGGGATGGACCGCGTGACGGTCGCGCTGCTGCGCCGCCTCGGCGTGCACACCCTGGTCAGTGCCGGCGACGACGCGTTCAGCGGGTCCTTCGCCTTCGAGTCGGTGTGCACCCGCAACCTGGCGCAGCAGTCGCGCCGCGCCGACATCACCGACGTGATGGTCGGCGGCAACCACGACTCGCCACGGACCGTCCGTGACGAGCGGGACCAGGGCATGAAGACGCTCGAGAAGGACGTCGTCGAGACCGACGGGCTGCGCTTCGTCGGCAGCCCGGACCCGCGCACCAGCCGCTACGGCGAGGGGATCCGGCCCGCCACCGCCGCGGGGCGCACCCGCGCCCTGGACCAGCAGGCCCAGGGCATCGCGCGTGTCGCGTGCTCGGCGACCGCGCCGCTGATCGCGGTCGCCCACGACCCGACGGTCGGCGAGCAGGTGCTGCGCGACGGCTGCGGCAAGGTCACGCTCGCCCTCGACGGCCACACCCACCAGCAGGCGGGGCCGGAGAGCGTGCCGCTGACCGGCGGCGGCGAGGGGAGCCAGTTCACCGGGGGCTCGGCCGGCGGCGCGCCGGGGGAGGCGGCGGTCGACCGGACCTTCGCCTCCAGCCTGACCGTCGGCCCGCTGCACCACGACGCCTTCGTCTACGTCGTCGGCGTCGACCGGAAGTCCGGCGCGCTCGTGGGGATCACCGAGTTCCGCTTCACGCCCGACCAGCAGATCTCGATCGTCCAGGACGTCGGCTGACCGGACGGCCGCGCCGTCCGTTCGGTGCCCCCGGTGGGATTCGAACCCACACGCCTTTCGGCAACGCCTTTTGAGGGCGCCATGTCTCCCGTTCCATCACAGGGGCGTAGTGCGACCGAAACAATACCGTCGCTACGCTGATCACTCGCACTCGTCGCCAACGTTGTCGGCTGATCGGAGACGCTCGAGATGGCAGCCTCGCCCGCCGGATCCCCGTCACAGCTCGGGCTCCGCGTCCTGATCGCCGAGGACGAGGCGTTGATCCGCCTCGACCTGCGCGAGATGCTCGAGGAGGAGGGGCTCGACGTCGTCGGCGAGGCGGCCGACGGCGAGCAGGCCGTCGCCCTCGCGAGCGAGCTCGACCCCGACCTGGTCATCTGCGACATCAAGATGCCCAAGATGGACGGCATCGCCGCGGCCGCGCAGATCACCGAGGCGCGCATCGCGCCCGTCGTCATGCTCACTGCGTTCAGCCAGCGCGATCTCATCGAGCGCGCGCGCGACGCCGGTGCGATGGCCTACCTCGTCAAGCCGTTCCAGAAGCGCGACCTCCTCCCGGCCATCGAGATGGCGACCTCGCGCTTCGCCGAGATGCGGGCGCTCGAGACCGAGGTCACCGGGCTCAAGGACCGCCTCGAGGCGCGCAAGCTGATCGAGCGGGCGAAGGGCGCGTTGATGACCGAGCACGGCATGTCCGAGCCCGAGGCCTTCCGCTGGATCCAGCGCGCCGCCATGGACAACCGCCGTCCGATGAAGGTCGTCGCCGAGCTCGTCCTGGGTGGCGACACCACCCAGGAGCCGGTTACCGCGGAGTAACCGGACAAATCCCCTCGGCCGTCGGTGGAGATTTGGTCACGACGCGGACGAGGGCCGTTCGGCTAGGTTCCGAGCACCCGCATGATCGGCTAACGTCCCGCCAACCGGCTGCGCCACCGGCGCGCGCCGACGAAACATGTCTCGAAGCCCTCACAGGAGGCTCAGCAGTGCGACGACGACTGACAACTGCGGTGGTGGCGTTCACCGCCGGCACCCTGGCTCTGGCCGGATGTTCCAGCAAGGGTGGTGACACCAGCAGCGACACCGCGGCCGCCCCGTCGGGTGGCACGAGCAGCTCGAGCTCCAGCAGCTCGGCGCCGGCGGCGACCGCGCTCAAGCCGGTCCTGCCCGCGGGCGACGGCAAGGCGAAGTGCGCCAGCGGCCTGAGCCTCGCCTACATCGGCACCATCAACGGCGACAGTGCGGCCCTGGGCCAGGCGATCCGCAATGGTGCCAAGCTCGCCGTCGACCAGCACAACGCCGCCAACCCCGGCTGCAAGGTCGGCTTCAAGCAGTTCGACTCCGAGGGCTCACCGGACAAGGCGCCGGGTGTCGTCACCCAGGCGATCAACTCCAAGGACATCATCGGTGTCGTCGGCCTGCCGTTCTCCGGCGAGTCGAAGGCGGTCGGCAAGGCGTTCAACAGCGCCGGTCTGGTCACCATCACGCCGTCGGCCACCAACCCCGGCCTGTCCCAGAACGGCTGGAAGACCTTCTTCCGCGCGCTCGGCAACGACGCGTCGCAGGGCCCCGCCGCCGCCAAGTTCATCTCCGACGACCTGAAGGCCAGCAAGGTCTGCGTCATCCAGGACGACTCCGAGTACGGCACCGGCCTCGGCGCCGCGGTCAAGAAGGCGCTCGGCTCGAAGGTGACCTGCACCGACGACGTCAAGACCAAGCAGACCGACTTCTCGGCCACGGTCAACAAGGTTGTCGGCGCGCAGCCGGACGCCGTCTTCTATGCCGGGTACTACCCGGAGGCGGGGCCGCTCGCCCAGCAGCTGAAGCAGCAGGGCTACCAGGGCAAGTTCGTCGCGCCGGACGGCACGAAGGACCCGGAGTTCATCAAGGCTGCCGGTCAGTCCGCCGCGCAGGGCGCGTACTTCACCTGCCCGTGCGTCCCGGCCGACGCCGCCGCGAAGTTCGCGTCGGAGTACAAGAAGGCCTACGGCACCGAGCCGCAGACCTACTCCTCCGAGGCCTACGACGCCGCGACCATCCAGCTCGCGGGCATCGACAAGGGCAACACCACCCGCGCCAAGCTGCTCACCTGGGTCAAGGGTTACGACGCCGACGGCATCACCAAGCACTACAAGTTCGCTGCCGACGGAGAGCTCTCCGGCACCGTGGCCATCTGGTCCTACGTGGTCAAGGGCAACGAGATCGTCAAGTACAAGCAGCTCTCGTAAGACCGTGATGTTCCGCTCCGGCCCGGGTGACCCCCGGGCCGGAGCGATCGCACGACACCTCACCGCTCGCGACACCCGCAGGAGCCCCGCCCCTTGAGCTCGACTCTCGCCGTCACGCCGATGGCCGTGGACTGGATCGGCTTCGACACGTCGGCGTTCGTCGACCTGTTCTGGCCGAACACCGTCCAGGGCCTCGCCTTCGGATCCGTCTACGCCCTCATCGCCATCGGCTACACCCTGGTCTACGGCGTGCTGCGCCTGATCAACTTCGCGCACTCCGAGGTGTTCATCACCGGCTCGTTCGCGGCCTACGCGACACTGCGCCTCACCGGCTTCGAGCCCGGCGTCGTGCCGGGGGGTGTGTCCGGGTTCGAGATCGCGCTCTACGCGATCCTCGCGGTCGCGGTCGCCGCGCTCGCATCCGGTGGAACCGCCCTGGTGGTCGAGCGGGTGGCCTACCGTCCCCTGCGCGGGCGCAACGCGCCGCCGCTGGTCTTCCTGATCACGGCCATCGGCGCCTCGCTGGTCATCCAGCAGCTGTACTTCAACTTCGTCGGTCAGAACGCGCAGCCGGCGCTGTTCGTGGTTCAGCAGAACGTGCAGTTCAACCTGTTCTCCGCGCCGGTCACCAACGTGCAGATACTGCTCTTCGTCGCCGCGATCGTCCTGATGTTCGCCGTCGACCTGTTCATCCGCACGACGCGTCTCGGCCGCGGCATCCGGGCCGTCGCGCAGGACCCGACGACCGCGACCCTGATGGGCGTCAACCGCGAGCGCGTCTTCATGCTCACCTTCGTCATCGGCGGCATCGTCGCGGGCATCGGCGCGGCGTTGTACATGATGTACCGCCCGGCGACTGTCCTCTACAACGGCGGCTTCCTGCTCGGCATCAAGGCGTTCGTGGCCGCCGTCCTCGGCGGCATCGGCAATCTGCGCGGGGCGCTGCTCGGCGGGATGATCCTGGGTCTCGCAGAGAACTACGGACAGACGCTCTTCGGGGGTCAGTGGAAGGACGTCGTGGCGTTCGTGCTGCTGATCGTCATCCTCATGTTCCGACCGACCGGCATTCTCGGCGAGTCGATGGGACGGGCCCGCGTATGACCACCACCCTGCCCGGACCGTCCACTCCGACGGCGCACGCCGAACGCCCGTTGCCCGCGACTGCCGCCGTCGGGACGGCGTTCGCCGGCGTCGTCGCCGTGCTGATGGTGCTGGCCGGCCTCAACTTCCTCGCGCAGCACCCGGTCTACGAGGGCGGCAAGGCCGCCATCGAGGCCACCGGCGGCACGCTGGAGTTCGTTCTCGACGGGGTGAGCTCGCTACTCGCGGCGGCCCTGCTGGTGTGGGGCGCCGTCCTGCTGCGTCGAGGCGTTCCCAAGGGGCGCCAGGCGATCATCGTCGGCAGCGTCATCGCCATCATCGTCATGTTGCTCTGGCTCGGTCGCATCCAGGCGGCCACGGCTGCCCTGATCGCGGCACCCGTGGTGCTGCTGGGCATCGTCGCGATCGTCCTGATGAACACGAGCGAGATGGTCGCATGGTTCGCCGCCGGACTGCCCACCGAGTACAGCAGCGTCCGGCAACGTTCGACCCTGAAGTGGAACTCGCTCCCGCGTCCGCAGCAGTGGGCGTTCTGCCTCATCATCCTGGCCATCCTGATCGTGTTGCCGCTGCTCGAGTCGACGACCCCGCTGATCGGCTCGCTGTCGACCGAGCCCGGCACGGACTTCGGCATCGCTCTGTTCAACGCGTCCCGTTACGCGTTGATCGCGATCGGCTTGAACGTCGTCGTCGGGCAGGCAGGTCTGCTCGACCTCGGCTACGTCGGCTTCTTCGCCATCGGCGCCTACGTGTCCGCGTTGCTGACCAGTTCGGACTCCACCGTGCAGTACCTGACCAGCCCCACGTGGGGCTGGCTCGTCAGCGTGCCGATCGCCATGGGCATCACGATGATCTTCGGCTTGATCCTGGGTGGTCCGACACTGCGACTGCGAGGTGACTACCTCGCCATCGTCACGCTGGGCTTCGGCGAGATCGTCCGCCTCGTCGCGGACAACGTTCCGCCGTTGCGCGGCCAGAGCGGCTTCCAGAACATCGGCGGCCCGCCCGGGTCGGAGGGCAAGGATCCGGTGTTCCAGCAAACGACCGGCGGCACGGCGTTCTTCTACCTGACCGTGGCCTTCATCGTGGTCGTTCTCGTTCTCGTCGGGAATCTCGAGCGCAGTCGCGTCGGTCGTGCTTGGGTGGCGATCCGCGACGACGAGGACGCCGCCGAGATCATGGGCGTACCCACGTTCAAGTTCAAGCTGTGGGGCTTCGTGGTCGGCGCCGCGATCGGCGGCCTGTCGGGCACGCTCTACGCGGCGCAGATCGGCTTCGTGAACAACCAGAAGTTCGACCCGGTCACGTCCATTCTGTTCCTCGCCGCCGTCGTGCTCGGCGGGGCCGGGAACAAGGTGGGCGTCATCGTCGGCGGCGCGTTGGTGTCCTACATCCCGGACCGGTTCACCGGGATCGCCGACAAGCGACTGCTCATCTTCGGTATCGCCCTCATCGTCTTGATGATCTTCCGGCCGCAGGGTCTGTTGGGCGCGCGGCAGCGACTGCTCACCTACGGGCGCACTGCCTACCAGCGCATCACCGGCGGTCCACCGCCCACGGAGTCGGGTGGCGCGCTCTCGTCCGACGCCCAGGGTTCGGGCGCCTCGTCGATCGGCACCGTGTCATGACCGAGACCCCCAGGCACGCCAAGTCTGCCGAGTCCGATCCGACGGGCGAGGCGCTGCTTCCCGAGGACGTGCCGCTCGACGAGGTCAGCGACGAGCAGATCGTCGAGGCTGTCGCCGTCCACCGCGAGGCGGACGTCCCCATCGGCGAGACCCTGCTCGAGATGGATCACATCACGCTCAAGTTCGGGGGGCTCACTGCGCTGAACGATGTCAGCTTCGGCGTGCGGCGCGGCGAGATCCTCGGGCTCATCGGTCCCAACGGCGCGGGAAAGACGACCTGCTTCAACGTGATGACGGGCGTCTACCGTGCAACGAGCGGACAGGTCAGGTTCGACCAGCAGGAGATCCGCCGACAGAGCAAGAACAAGATCACGCAGATGGGCATTGCCCGGACGTTCCAGAACATCCGACTCTTCAACGAGATGACCGCGCTCGAGAACGTTGTCGTCGGCACCGACGCCCGGCACAAGACGAGCGTGCTCGGCGCCCTGGTGCGCATGCCGCGTCACTTCGCCGAGGAGCGGTCGGCCGTCGACCGTGCGATGGCACTGCTGCGCTTCGTGGGCATCGCCGACCGTGCGGCCGAGAAGGCGCGCAACCTGCCCTACGGTTACCAGCGCAGGCTCGAGATCGCCCGTGCGCTGGCTACCGAGCCGAAGTTGCTCTGCCTGGACGAGCCGGCCGCCGGCTTCAACCCGGCCGAGAAGGACGAACTGATCGAGCTGATCAAGCAGGTGCGCGACGAGGGCTACACCGTGCTGCTCATCGAGCACGACATGCGGCTCGTCATGAGCGTCTGCGATCGCATCGTGGTGCTGGAGTTCGGGAACAAGATCGCTGATGGCAGCCCGGAGGAGGTCCGCAACAACCCGGCGGTCGTCGCCGCCTACCTGGGTGAGGAGGAAGACACCGATGGCGCTGCTTGAGCTCACCGATGTCTCGGTGTCCTACGGACGGATCGAGGCGCTGCACAACATCAACGTCTCGGTCGACGAGGGGCGCATCGTGACGTTGATCGGCGCCAACGGCGCCGGCAAGACCACGACCATGCGCGCCATCTCCGGTCTGCGGCCGCTCTCGAACGGACGCATCACGTTCCAGGGCGAGGACATCTCGCGGTTGCGCGCCGACCTGCGAGTCGTCCGAGGGATCAGCCAAGCACCGGAGGGTCGGGGGGTGTTCCCCGGCATGACGGTGGCCGACAACCTCGACATGGGCGCCTACGCCCGCAAGGACCGCAAGAACCTGGGTGCCGAGTTCGACCACGTCTACGATCTGTTTCCCCGGCTCAAGGAGCGGCGGACGCAGACAGCGGGCACGATGTCCGGTGGCGAGCAGCAGATGCTGGCGATCGGCCGGGCGCTGATGGCCAAGCCGAAGCTGCTGCTGCTCGACGAGCCGTCGATGGGTCTGGCGCCGCTGATCGTCAAGCAGATCTTCGACATCCTGCGCCAGATCAATGCCGACGGCGTGACGATCCTCGTGGTGGAGCAGAACGCCTCCAAGGCGCTGGCGCTGGCCGATTGGGCTTACGTCCTGGAGACGGGCGCGGTAGCTCTCGACGGCAGCGGCAGCGATCTGCTCGTCGACGACCGAGTGCGCGCGCTTTACCTCGGCGGCGAGGTCGCGTCCTAGTCGACCCGGATAAAGCCGGACAAATACCGCCCCACCGCTTGTCCGTCCCACAGCCGGTTGCGAGGGTCGTCCGGTCAGGTCCGCACTCGACCGTCTAGGGGAGCACATGTCTCGAGCAGGAGCACGTATCGCCGTCGTCGCATCCGCGCTGACCGCGCTGACGCTGGGCGGTGGAGCGTTCGCCGTGGGAGCGGACGCGCTGCCGACCTCGTGCACGTTCACCGGCCAGAACGGTGGGAAGACCGCATCGGCCAGGTGTACGGGTGGCACGGGTCAGGTGCGGGTGTACGTGAAGTGCTACGACTCGCTGCGCGGCAGCTATGTCGGCGAATACGACGGGCCATGGGTCAAGGTCGGCGCGACGTCGCGCGTCACCTGCCCCCGTGAGGGCAATGTCCAGACGATTATCGAGGGCGGCGGTTTCGACGTTCGCTGACCTGAGCCGGATCGGCGGGAGGCTAGAGGACGCAGGCTGTCGCCGCCACCTCCGGGACAGCTAGCTGCCACCCCGGGGGCCGGCCTGTCCCGCATGCACACGTGGTTCTAAGGTGGCCCGTGGGCGTACCCGGACGCCCGCGGGGGAGGGGCCCGCAGCACCGCGCCGACAGGAGCACTGGATGTCACGAGCGAACGTGCGCGTCCGTCCGGCCACGCCCGAGGACATCGACGCCCTCGCCGAGCTGGTGCACACGGTCGACCCGCAGGGGGCCGGTCACGCCGCGCGGCAGGCCGGGACCAGCACCGAACGGCTGTGCAGCCGCTTCGCCGACCTGCTCGACCGCACCGAGCGGACGCTGCTCGTGGCGACGGACGAGAACGCCGCGGTCGTCGGGATGCTCGGGGCACGTGTCGACGAGGTCGGCACGGTCGAGCTCACGCCGGTCCTGCACGTGACCCACCTCCTGGTCGCGCCGCGCTGCCGCCGCCGCGGGATCGGGCGGGCCCTGCTCGCGGCGGCCGTGCACCTCGCCGACGACGCCGCGGTCGAGCACGTCCTGGCCACCTCGGCGGCCGGGTCGCGCGAGGGCAACCGCTATCTCGCCCGCATCGGGTTCGCACCGCTCGTCGTGCACCGCATAGCGTCCACGGCGGTGCTGCGCCGGTCGCTGGGGATGACCGACGTCGCCGGCCGCATGGCTGCGCTGCGCCGGGCCCGCATGGCCCGCCGCGACCGGGCCGGCTTCGGCCACCGGGCCGTGGGCCGCGGCGCCTGAGCCGTCGTCGTACCCGCGCCCTAGAGTGAAGGCGTGACAGCCTCGACCGCCACCTCGACGGGGGCGCAGACGGCCACGGTGCTGCTGCTCGACGGGCACTCGCTCGCCTACCGCGCGTTCTACGCGCTGCGCGAGGTCGAGATGTCGACCACGACCGGGCAGCCCACGAACGCGGTCTTCGGCTTCACGTCGATGCTCATCAACCTGATGCGCGACGAGCAGCCCACGCACGTCGCCGTCGCCTTCGACGTCAGCCGCAAGACGTTCCGGGCCGAGATGTACGCCGACTACAAGGCCGGGCGCAGCGAGACCCCCGACGACTTCCGCGGCCAGGTGACGCTCATCCGCGAGGTCCTCGACGCGCTGCGCATCCCCACCCTCATGGTCGACGGGTACGAGGCCGACGACGTCATCGCGACGTTGACGACCCAGGCCACGGCGCAGGGCGCCGACGTGCTCATCTGCACCGGCGACCGCGACGCCCTGCAGCTCGTCAACGACCACGTGACGGTGCTCTACCCGAAGCGTGGCGTCAGCGAGATGACCCGCTTCACCCCCGACGAGGTCCGGGCCAAGTACAACCTCGAGCCGGTGCAGTACCCGGACTTCGCCGCGCTGCGGGGCGATCCCAGCGACAACCTGCCCAACATCCCCAGCGTCGGCGAGAAGACCGCCGCGAAGTGGATCCGCGAGTACGGCTCGCTGAACGAGCTGATCGAGCAGGTCGACACGGTCAAGGGCAAGGTGGGCGACGCGCTGCGCGAGCACGTCGGCAGCGTCATGCTCAACCGTCGGCTCACCGAGCTCGTCCGCGACGTCGCGCTCGACGTCGATCTCGCCGGCGGCCTCGACCCGCTCGCGCGTCAGCAGTGGGACCGCGACGAGGTGCACAAGCTCTTCGACGACCTGCAGTTCCGGGTGCTGCGCGAGCGCCTGTTCGACAGCGTCGCGGCCGCCGCGCCCGAGGCCGACGAGGGGTTCGACGTCGCGTTCGTCCGCCTCGGCGTCGACGAGGTCGCCCCCTGGCTCGACGAGCACGCCCGTGACGGGCGCCGGGTGGGCGTCTCGTTCCGGGGCAGCTGGGGCCGGGGCATCGGCTCGCTCACCGGCATCGGCCTGGCCGCCGGCGACGGCGACGCCGCCTACGTCGACCCGGCGGCGCTCAGCCCGGGCGACGACCAGGCGCTCGGCGCGTGGCTCGCCGACGCGACGGTCCCCAAGGCCGTCCACGACGTCAAGGGGCCGCTCCTGGCCCTGCGGCAGCACGGGTGGCAGCTCGCGGGCGTCACGAGCGACACCCAGCTCGCGGCCTACCTGCTGCGTCCCGACACCCGCGCGTTCGATCTCGCCGACCTCGCGCTGCGCTACCTGCGGCGCGAGCTGCGCAGCAACGTCGAGAACGACTCCGGCCAGCTCACCCTCGACGGCGGCGTCGACGAGTCCGACGACGCCCTGGCCGAGGTCGAGACCGTCCGCGCCACCGCCGTCCGCGACCTCGCCGACGCGTTCGGCGACCAGCTCGCCGAGGCCGGTCGGGCCGCGAACCTGCTCGTCGACATGGAGCTCCCGCTCGCCCACGTCCTCGCCGACATGGAGGCGGTCGGCATCGCCGCCGACCCCGGCGCGCTCGTCGACCTGCAGCAGGAGCTCGGGGACGGCGTCAAGGACGTCGAGGCGCAGGCGCACGAGCTGGTGGGCCGCGAGTTCAACCTCGGCTCGCCCAAGCAGCTCCAAGAGATCCTCTTCGACCAGTTCCAGCTGCCCAAGACCAAGCGCAACAAGACCGGCTACACCACCGACGCCGACGCGCTGCAGGATCTCTACGTCAAGACCGAGCACCCCGTGCTGGCGCTGCTGCTCAAGCACCGCGAGGTCGCCCGGCTGAAGTCCGTCGTCGACGGGCTGATCCCGTTGATCGACGACCACGGCCGCATCCACACCACGTTCAACCAGACCATCGCGGCCACCGGCCGGCTCTCGTCCACCGACCCCAACCTGCAGAACATCCCGGTCCGCACGGCCGAGGGGCGCCGCATCCGCGAGACGTTCGTCGTCGGCGAGGGCTACGAGACGCTGATGACCGCCGACTACAGCCAGATCGAGATGCGCATCATGGCGCACCTGTCGCACGACGACGGTCTCATCGAGGCCTTCACGACGGGCGAGGACCTTCACACCTTCGTGGCGTCGCGAGCCTTCGACCTCCCGGTCGACCAGATCGACCCCGAGCTGCGGCGGCGGGTCAAGGCGATGAGCTACGGCCTGGCGTACGGCCTGTCCGCGTTCGGGCTGGCCCGGCAGCTCAAGATCGGCACCGACGAGGCCCGCGGTCAGATGGAGGCGTACTTCACCCGCTTCGGTGGGGTGCGCGACTACCTGCGTTCGGTCGTCGACGTCGCGCGGCAGGACGGCTACACCGAGACGATCATGGGACGCCGCCGCTACCTGACCAATCTCAACAGCACCAACCGCAACCTGCGCGAGATGGCCGAACGGGCCGCGCTGAACGCGCCCATCCAGGGCAGCGCCGCCGACATCATCAAGATCGCCATGCTGGGCGTGCACCGGGCCCTGGCCGAGGGTGACTTCGGCTCGCGCCTGCTGCTGCAGGTGCACGACGAGCTCGTCCTCGAGATCGCGCCGGGGGAGCGGGCGGCCGTCGAGGCACTCGTCCGGCGCGAGATGGCCGGGGCGATCGACCTCGGCGACGTCGCCATGGACGTCTCCGTCGGCGTCGGCCGCACCTGGCACGACGCCGCCCACTGACCCGCCTCCCCGGCACTTTTCTGTTGTCGTCCCGTTCTCCGGTGGGCCCGGCGAGCGCTGTTGCTGACGGCTTCCAGCGAGAAGCTCAGTAGGCGAAGGTCTGCCATTCGCGGTCGATCCGGAGGCCGACGCCCTCGTAGAGGCGCAGGGCGGTGGCGTTCTCGGCCTCCACGCCGAGGCCGAGCACCGTCGCGCCGGCCGTGCGGTAGTGGCGCAGGGCGGCCAGCAGCAGGGCGCGGCCCAGCCCGTGACCCCGGTCGGCGCGAGCCACGGCGAGCTGCGCCAGCCAGCCGGTGCCGTCGGCGAAGATCCGTCCCAGCGCGACGCCGACGAGCCGGTCACCCCGTGCGGCCACCAGGTGCAGGTCGGGCGACACCGGGTCGAGGAAGATCGAGCGCCACTCCGCCAACGGCCGCGTGACGTGGCCGGGAACGGCCGACCACTCGGCGGCGACGTAGATCAGCTCGTGCACGTCGTGCGGGTCGAGCGACGCGAACGGCGCCAGCGCGACCCCGGCCGGCCAGTGCGGCGCGGGGAGGGTCCAGTCGTCGCTCACCGGACGCAGCAGGTCGAATCCGGAGTGGGTGTGCCGCCAGCCGCGCGCGTCCAGTGCGGCGCGCAACCGCTCGTCGCGCGACAGCGCGTGCACCTCGGGCACCCCGATGCGCTCGGCGAAGTCCAGCGACACCGCTATGACCGCGTCGGAATCCGCAGCAGCGGGATCGACGAGCACCGTCCCGGTGGTGCTCCACCACCAGAGCGCGCCGACGAGCCGATCGCCGTCGACGACGAGCAGCCCGTGCTCGGACGCGACGCGGGCGAGCTCCTCGGCCGTCTCCGCCTCGTCGGACTCGGGCGCGCCGAACCAGTACGTGTCGACGCGGGCACGCAGCCGTGCCACGGCGGCGACGTCATCGGGCGAGAGGGCGCGGGTCCGCATCGGGCTCAGGACACCTAGTACGGATCCGAGCGGCGATAGCCGACGACGCGCCCCGCCCGCAGGACGACCTTGATCAGGACGTTGCGGACGAACCAGGGCAGTTCGGCGAGGATGCGCGCGCGATCCCGGCGGCCGGGTGCCGCGGCCTCGAACCGGGCGAGCGAGCCGACGCGACCGAGGTAGCGCAGCTCGCGGCCGGGCAGCACGTGCGCCAGGATCGCGGCGGTCACGCCGATCGAGGAGAACGAGTCGTGCACGAGCACCGGCGCGCCGGGCGGCACGTGCGCGACCCAGCGCAGGTCGTCGCGGGCCGTCCAGTAGTCGTGCTTGCCGTCGACGTAGACCATGGCCAGCGGCGTGTCCCAGGCGGGCCGCAGCACGGTGCTGCGCTGCGTGACCAGCTGGACGACGCCGTCGACGCCGGCGTCGGCGACATTGCGCTCGAACTTGGCGCGGGTGGCCGAACCACCGAACATCGCGCCGCCGATGAACGGGTCGATGGCGATGACGCGAGCCCCGGCTGCGGCGGCGGCGCGTCCCAGCACCACCGTCGAGCGGCCCTGATGGCTGCCGATCTCCACGATCGCGCTGCCGACCGGCAGCTGTCGGGCGGCATCCCACAGGGCGCGTGCCTGGCCGTGGGTCAGCCAACCGGGAACGGTCGCCGCCACCGCCCATGCGTCATCGAACTCGTCGTCCACATGGTGCAGGATGCCATCATGTCTCCTCGTCGCCGCGCACTGCTGCCGGCCGCGCTCCTCGCCGTCGTCACCGTCGCGTCCGCCTGCGCCTCGTCCACGACGGGGGTGTCCGCCCGGCAGAGCAGGGTCAGCTCCGGCGACACCGACGTGTCCTTCAGGACGTGCGGCAGCTCGTGCACCGGCACGCTCGACGGCGCGAAGTACGCCATCGTCCTGCCCGCCAGGTGGAACGGCACGCTGTTGCTGTACTCGCACGGCTACCGCTTCGCGCAGGCCGGCCCGCCGAGCTTCGAGACGCCGAGCACCGATGCGCAGGTCAGCTCCACCGACGAGGACGGCACCGGTCAGGACGCGCTGAGCAAGCAGCTGCTCGCCAAGGGGTACGCGCTCGCGGGCTCGGCGTACAAGTCCAACGGCTGGGCGGTGGCCGACGGCGTCGCCGCCGCCGAGGCGCTGCACGACAAGTTCACCAAGACCGTCGGCACACCGAACCGGACGTACGTGTGGGGCGACTCGCTCGGCGGCCTGATCTCCGAGATCGTCGCCGAACGCAACGCGTCGTGGGTCGACGGCGCGGCACCCATGTGCGGCGCGGTGGCCGGCCCCAACCTCAACCTCGACGTGGCGCTCGACGTCGCGTTCGCGATCAAGACCCTCGTCGACCCGAGTCTGAAGCTCACCGGTTACACCAGCGCGGACGAGGCCAACGCGCAGTGGCGCCACACCTCGGCCGTCCTGCAGAAGACGGCGGCCGACACCGCGGGCGGCGGCACGGCCAAGGTGCTCTACGTCGGTGCGCTCGTCGACGCCGCCACCAAGACCGCGACCTACGACGGTGCCGACATCGAGTCGCAGGTCAAGGCGACCGTCGAGTCGCTGCTCACCGCCCTCGCCTACGGCACCCTCGGTCGCTACGACATCGAGCAGCGGGTGAAGGGCAACCCGTCGGACAACAGCTCGACCGACTACGCCGCGCGCATCTCGGCGCGCGAGAAGTCCCTGCTCGAGACCGTCGGCGGCAAGCCCGACCAGTACTCGGCCACCCTGGCGAAGGCGCCCCGGGTGAGTGCCGACGCCGCGGCCCGCACCGCCTTCGAGAAGCTGGGCGACACCACCGGCAAGATCACGGTCCCGACCGTCACGATGCACACCGAGGCCGACCCGCTCGTGCTCGTGCAGAACGAGTCGGTGCTCGCGCAGCGGGCCCGCCAGCGCGGCGCGGCGGACCGCCTCGTCCAGCTGTACGTCGCCCCGCCGAAGACCTACTCCGAGCAGACCGGTGCCCCCTACGGCGCCGGGCACTGCAACTTCACCGACCAGCAGCGGGTCGGGCTCATCCAGACCGTCGACAACTGGGTGCGCAACGACGTGTACCCGACCCCCGCCGGCGCGGCCGCGTCGCTGGGGACCGGGGTCGACGGGGCGTTCTCGCCGGGGCCGTGGCCTGCGTCGGTCTCCTGATCCCGGCCGGTCAGCGGCTGGCGGCGTCCCTGGTGTCCGCGGTGTCGTCGTCCGCAGCGGTGTCGTCGTCCGCAGCGGTGTCGTCGCCCGCAGCGGTGTCGTCGGCCACGGCGGTGGCGAGCGCCGCCGGTTCGCGCAGCACCAGCCACAGCGAGACGACCGCGGCGACACCGACGACGCCGACGAGGGCGAGCACGAGCCGGCGCGGGGTGTCGACGCCGCCCACCCCGACCACCACGACGAGGTAACCGCCGAGCACGGCCCACAGCAGGGCGGCGCGGCGCCGGCTGCCGCGGGCGAGACCGGCCAGCACGGCGAGCTGCAGGATCGCGAGCAGGGCGCCCAGCAGGGTCCACAGCCAGACGACCGGGTCGAGCTCGTGGTAGCGGGCGCCGCCGATGGCGCCGACGACGAGCGGGCCGAGCAGGGCGGTCCCGGCGACGGCGAGCAACGCCGAGCCGAGCACGACCGCGGTCGCGCGGCGGCCGGCGGCGCGACGACTGTGCTGCTGGGCGAGCGAGGCGAACAGCAGCAGCAGCACCGACTGCGGGAGCCACAGCGCCGCCCGGGTGGCCACGGCGCCCACGGCGTAGACGCCGGCCTGCGCGGACGGCAGGGCATGCCGGGCGAGCAGGACGTCCATGCTCGTCAACAGCAGGAACAGCCCGTGCGCGTGTGCGGCGTGCGCGGCCTCCACGACGACCCCGCGGGCCGCTGCGCCGTCCTGCGGCGGGCGGGTCCGGGCACGGTCGAGCGCGATCCCGGCCGCCGCCGCCACGGTGCCGACGGCGATGCCGGCCAGGGTCGCGTCCGGGGTGCCGAACAGCAGCACCGCGACGACTCCACCCAACGAGCGTCCGCCGGTGCCGACCAGCAGCAGCAGCGCCAGCCGGCGGTACTGCCGGCGCCCCTGGGCCAGCCCCGAGGCCGCGCCGATCACGCCCAGCGGCAACGCCGTCGCCGCGACCATCACGACACCGACGACGTCGTGCAGGTGGAGGAACGCGGCGAGCGCCGGCGAGGCGAGCAGGATCGCGCCGGTGGCGGCGAGCCCGATGCGGACGGTGCCCGCGACGATGCCCGCCTCGCCGCCGTCCACGGCCACGCGACGGGCGGCGACGGTCTGCAGGGCCAGCATGGGGATCGTCGCGACGAGCAGCAGGCCGAGCAGCGAGGACAGCTCGCCGTACGCGGCCGCCGGCATCCGGTGCGCGGCGGCGAGGAGCAGCGCGTAGCTCAGGGCGTTGGCCGCGAGGAACGCCCCCGGCACCAGCGCTGCGGCCACCCGGGGACCGCGCACGCCCGCGAGCGTCATACCGCGACCTCCTGCTCCCGCTGCCGCGCCGACTGTACCGAGCACGGGCGACGGGGTGCGGCTGCCGTCACCGCGTCCTGGCTATCGTGCAGCCGTGACCGCGCCCGCGTCCGCGCACGTCCGCGGGGACCGCGCGACGGCCGGTCGGCGCGCCCGGCTGCTGGTCGGCGGGTGGGTGGTCGTCCTGACCGCCCTGCTCGTGTGGCCGATCACCGGTCGTGGCTACCTGCTGGCGCACGACATGGTGTTCACCCCGCGGCAACCGCTCGACGCGGCCGGCTTCGGCATCACCTCCGCCGCGCCCCGTGCAGTACCGCTGGACGCCCTGATCGCGATGGTCGAGCGGCTCGTTGACGGCGCGGTGGTCGGCCGGGTGGCGGTGACGCTGCCACTGCTCGCCGCCGGCCTCGGCTGTGCGGCGCTGCTGCGCCGGTGCTCGCTCGCGGGGCAGCTCGCCGCGGCGACGGCCGCGGTGTGGAACCCGTTCGTGGTGGAGCGCCTGGCGCTCGGCCAGTGGGCACTGCTGTGGTCCTACGCCGCGCTGCCGTGGCTGGTGCTCGGGATCGCGGCCGGTCGGGGCCGACGGGCGTGGGCGCTGTGCCCCGTCGCGCTGGCCGCCGCGGCCATCACGCCCACCGGGGCGCTGATCGGCGGTGCCGTCGCCGTCGTGGTCGCGGCGGTGCTGCGCCGGGGGACGCGTGACCTGCTCGCGAGCGCGCTGGCCGTCGTGGTGCAGCTGCCCTGGCTGCTGCCCGCGGTGACCTCGGCGTCGGCCGGGACGAGCGACCCCCGTGCCGTGGCGGCGTTCGCCCCGCGCGCCGAGCACGCCGGCGGCACGGTGCTCAGTCTGCTCGGCGGCGGCGGGATCTGGAACGCCGACGTGGTGCCGGCGAGCCGCGGTGGACTGCACGCGTTCGCGTGGCTCGTCGTCCTCGCCGTGGCGGCGGTGGCCGGCGTGCCGCGACTGCGCGCCCTGCTGGGGTGCCGGGTCACGGCCGGTCTGCTCGCGACGGCGGGTGCGGGCCTGCTGCTGGCCGCCGTGCCGGCGCTGCCCGGCGGCGGCGCGCTGCTGCGCTCGGTCGTCGACGCCGTCCCCGGGGCGGGTCTGCTGCGCGACACGCAGAAGTGGCTCGTGCCCTTCGTGCTGGCCTCGGCCCTGGTGGTCGGGGCCGCCGTCGACCGGGCCGCGGGGGCGGTACGCGGCCGCGGCGCCGCGCCGTGGTCCGCCCTCGTGACGGTGGCCGCCGCGCTGCTGCCACTGCTCGTCCTGCCGGACGCGGCGGCGACGTTGCGCGTCCCGCTCCGGCCGGTGCGTTACCCGGCCGACTGGGCCGCCGTGAGTCGTGTCGTGGCCGGCAGCAGCGGCGACGTCGCCGTGCTGCCGCTCTCGGCCTACCGCAGCTTCCCGTGGGCGCCGGGGCGCAGTGTCCTCGACCCCGCCCCGCGGTTGCTGCCGTCGGCGACGGTCGTCGACGACCGGCTCGCGGTGGGGCGGACCGTGCTGCGCGGGGAGAACCCGCGGGTGCGGCAGGTGGCGGCGGCGCTGCGGGCGGGGCCCGGTCTCGCCCGCTCGCTGGCCGCGGCCGGGATCGCCTGGGTGGTCGTGGAGCACCGGACCCCGGCCGGGGTGCCGGTGGCGTTGACCGGGTTGACGCGGGTGCGGGCCGGGAGCGACGTCTCGCTGTACCGGGTGCCCGGCCCCGTCGCGGCCGTTCGGCGTTCCCCGGCGGTGACGGTCGTCGTGCTCGCCGCCGACGTCCTGGCCGCGCTCGCGGTGCTGGGTGCGGCCGCGACCGTGGCCCGGCCACGGCGCGGACACCGCCGACACCGCACGCCGGAGCGACATCCGGCGGGCTGATCTGTTGTAATGGACGTTCGAAGACGACGGTGGAGGCTCGGAATGGTCAAGTGGATCTCGGCGGCGGTGGCCGGCATCATCGGTGCCACGCTCGCCGCGTTCGCGGCGTGGGGCGTCGTCTCCTCCAACACCGCGGCACCGAGCCACAACCCCGCCGACGCGGGGCAGATCGTCACCTACGGCGACCGCTGAGCCCGAGGCTCGACCTCACACCAGGCCGGCGGCGATCGCGCCGAGGGTCCACGGCACCACCTCGGCCAGCATGTCCTCCAGCGACGTGCTCGCCTCGAAGCCGAGTACCGACCGGGCCTTCGCCACGTCGGGGACACGACGCTGGACGTCGTGCCGGAACGGCTCGTCGTGGACGACCGACAGCGCGCGGTCGGGGCCGTTGACCATCCGCCAGATCAACGCCGCGAGCTCGAGGACCGTCGTCGAGCGTGCGGTCGAGAGGTTGAAGTCCTCGTTGCGGGCCTGCGGGTGGGTCATCGCCGTGGCGATGCCGCGGGCCAGGTCGGCCCCGTAGGTGTAGTGCCGGACCTGCGAGCCGTCCCCGAGCACGTGGAGCGGGTCCTGCCCCTTGGCCACCTTCTGCACGAGGTCGGGGACGACGTGACTCATCGCCAGCGTGACGTTCCCGCTGGGCAGCTCGACGTCACCGAGCGCCCGCTGCTCGCCGACGCCGACGCAGTTGAACGGCCGCACGATCGTGAAGGGCAGCTCGTACTGGTCCCATGCGGCGCGCGCGAAGTACTCGCACGCCAGCTTCTGGAAGCCGTAGGACGACTGCGGCGGGGGCACCTGCCGCTCGTCGCCCTCGACGGACGGCCAGCGGTCGGCCGACTCGTAGACCATCGACGAGCTCACCACCGTGATCTTCTGCAGCCGGCTGTCGCGTCGGGCGGCGATCGCGGCGTCGAAGGTCGAGGCGGTGATGCGCTCGTTCGCGGCGAGCAGGTCGTAGGCGTAGGTGTGGAAGTAGGAGATGCCGCCGATGAGCGCGGCACCGGCCACGAGGTGGTCACAGCCGTCGAGCAGCTTCACGAGCAGGTCGGTGTCGCGGACGTCGCCCTCGGTGAACTCGTAGGCCGGGTGGTCGTCGTAGGACTTGCGGACGGGGCCGTACTTCGAATAGTTGTCGACGCCGACGACCTGGTGCCCGTCGGCGAGCAGCCGTTGGACGAGGTAGCCGCCGATGAAGCCGGCCGAGCCGGTGACCAGTACCCGCATCAGGGTTCCTCTCGCTCGCCCGGTTCCGGGTCGGGCGTCGTGGGCGTGCTCGCCGTCGTGGTCGCGACGAGGAAGGACTGCGCGCCGAGCACGCGCCACGCCACCGGTACCCGCAGGTACAGCCGGACGAGCGCGGGCGTGGCCGGCAGCCGGCCCTTGGTGGTGTAGGGCAGGAAGCGGGGGATGCAGTGCTGCAGCTCGAACCCGGTCGCGGCCAGGGCCTCGGCGAGCGCCCGGTCGTCGACCGGCGTGACATGGTCGAAGAACTGCCAGTAGTCCCGTGCGCAGAAGCGGATGTTGGGCTGCAGGATCAGCAGCCGGCCGCCCGGGCGCAGCACCCGGCGGAGCTCGACCAGCGTGGCCAGGATGGTGTCGCGGTCGACGTGCTCGAAGAAGTTGCTGACGAAGGCGGTGTCGACCTCGCCGTCGGCGAGCGGGACGGCGTCCGACCGGCCGACGACGGCCTCGACGCCGGGGCCGGCGTGCTCGCGCACGGCGGGGTTGAGATCCAGCGCGATCCGCCGCTCGGCGACGATCGCGTTCGCGAACTCGCAGTGGCCCGCCGCGACGTCGAGGACGGTGTCGGTCGGCGCGACCCACCGCTGGAAGAAGTCGTGGCACAGCACCTGCCACAGCTCGGTGCGGGCCTCCTGCTCGTCGCCGAAGCGATGCCGGTACAGGTCGGTGAGCCGCGCGCCGTCGAGCGTCATCGCTCGCCCAGCTGCTCGTCGTGCGCGCGGATCTCGGCGACGGTGAGTTTCCCGCCGTACGCGAAGCGGTACCAGCGCAGATACTTCGGGACCCAGGCGCCGACCTTGAAGTTGCTGATGCCGACGCTGCGTTCGAGCCAGATGGTCGGGATCTCCGCCACGGGCAACCGGAGCCGTTTCGCCTTCGCGGTGAGCTCGAGGCCGATCTCGAAGCCGTGCCGACTGGAGATGCCGACCTCGCGGACGAAGTTGCGGTCGTAGGCCTTGAAGCTGTTGGTGGCGTCGTGCGTGCCGACGTTGACGAACGCCTGCAGGGAGCGCCCGGCGAGCCGGGACAGCGTCCGCTTGGTCCACGGGCCGCCGACCTGCTGGCCGCCGGGCGCGTAGCGGGACGCGGCCGCGATGACGACGCCGCGCTCCACGAGCCGCGCCAGTTCGTCCACCTGCCGCGGGTCGTCCGAGCCGTCGGCCATCGTCACGACGACGACGTCGGCCGCGGCGTGGTCGAAGCCGTAACGGATCGCGTGTGCCGGGCCGCGACCGTAGTCGCTGATCAACGGTCGCAGCCGCGGCTCGCTCGCGGCATAGTCGAGCAGCACCGGGTAGGTCGAGTCCTCGGCGAAGTCGACGACGACGACGACCTCGCACTCGGACTCGATGGCCTCGAAGAAGCGGTCGAGCACCGGCACGATGCTCTTGCCCTCGTCGTAGGCCGGGATGACCACGGACACGCGGGGGCTCATACGAGGGTTCCTTCGCCGCGCAGACCCCACACGTCGACGATCTCCTTGTCGGTCGCCAGTTCGCGGTACTGCGGGTGCGGCGCCGCGATGATCAGGACGTCGGCACGGGACACGACGTCGTCCAACGGCACGAGGGACGGGTCGGTGCGGACGTAGGGGTCGGTGCACAGCACCTGGGCGGTCCGGAACTGCAACAGCCGGCGCAGCTTGTAGGACAGACTCTCGCGCACGTCGTCGGACTCGGCCTTGAACGCCATGCCGAGGATGCCCACGGTGAGGTCGGCGAGGTCGAGCCGCTGCTCCAGCCGCGACACCACGTACATCGGCAGGCCCTCGTTGACGAGCATCGCGGCGTGGCCGAGCACGAACGAGTTGTCGGCGAACGCGGCCAGCTGCATGGTGTCCTTCAGCAGGCACGGCCCGGCGGCGAAGCCCGCGCTCGGCAGGTCGGCGGCGCGGGGGTAGTCCTGGACGATCGCGGCCCGCACCCGTTCGTAGTCGACGCCGTGGTCGTTGGCCATCACGTAGAACTGGTTGGCCGCGGCGAACTTGAGGTAGCGCCAGGTGTTGGTGAACAGCTTCGCGAGCTCGGCCTCCTCGGGGCTGACGGGGACGATCGTCGCGGTGAGCCGCTCGAACAGCGCGGTCGCGCGCTTGCGGGACCGGTCGGTGCGGGCGCCGACGAGCTGCGGCAGCGTGTACAGCTCGGTCATGGCCCGGCCCTCGGCGATGCGCTCGGGGCAGAAGGCCACGTCGATGTCGAGACCGGCGCGGTCGAGCTGCCGCTCGATGCTGGCGGTGACACCGGGGTAGACGGTGCTGCGCAGCACCAGCAGCTGGCCGTCGTGCAGGTAGGGCAGCGACTGCGCGAGCGCCGCACCGACGGCCGACGGGTCCGGGTTCAGGTGCTCGTCGACCGGCGTGCCGATCACCATCACGACGACACCGGCGTCGGCGACCACACTCGCGTCGGTGGTGGCCCGGAACGTCCCGTCGGCGAGGGCGTCGCGCATCGGCTGCAGGGCGGCCGGTTCGAGGAAGGGGAGCTCGCCGCCGTTCACGGTGCGCACCGCGGCGTCGTCGATGTCGAGCGCCGTCACGGCCAGTCCGGTGCCGGCCAGCGCCACCGACAACGGCAGGCCGACGTGCCCGCAGCCACCCACGACCACCACGTCGGACGGCGTCGCGCGCGGAACGGGCGCGTGGCGGTCCTGCGGCACCGGTGAACCGTACGTCATCGCGCACCGCCGGGGAGGTCGGGCGGGATCGTCATTCGCCCTGCAGCACCCAGCGCTCGAACGCCGCGCAGGACGCCGTCCAGCCGAAGTCCTGTGCGCGCTCCCGCGCGGCCTTGCCCATCGCCAGTCGTGCCTCGGTGTCGGTGAGCAGCCGCGCCGTCTCGGCCGTCAGGGCCGGGCGATCGGCGACGAGCACGCCCGTCTCGCCGTCCACGATCGCCTCGGTCACGCCGCCGGCGTGCGCGTAGGCCAGCGCCGGGACGCCGCGCGCCGCCGCCTCCATGATCACGATGCCCCACCCCTCCTTGACCGACGGCACGAGCAGCAGCCAGGCGGAGTCCAGCAGCGCGTCGCGTTCGCGGTCGGACACGTGGCCGTGGAAGGTCACCAGGTCGTCCACGCCGGCGCGTTCGGCGGCGTCGCGCAGCGGCGCCGACCACCAGCCGTCGCCGACGACGTCGAGCCGCAGGTCGGGGATGGCGTGCCGCAGCGACGCGACCGTCTCGAGCGCGTGCTCGACCTGCTTGTGCGGCACGAGCCGGCCGAGGACGCACACCCGCGGCGTCGCGCTGCGCGCCCGCAGCGCCGACGGGTGGGGCACGTCGATGCCGTTGTGCACGATGCGGATGCGCTCGGGGGCGACGCCGAGTCGACCGAGGTCGGCGCGGCTGGCCTCGGAGACGGTCATGTAGGGCACCCGCCGGTACACGACCGGGGCGACGCGGGACTCGATCCACCACCCGATCGAGCCGCGCAGCCCCGGGAAGATGATCTGCCACTGCTCGCGGTGCACGTGATGGACGAGGGTGCGCAGGCCGCGGCGGCGGACGAGCGGTGTGAAGAACGGGACGCCGTTGGCGACGTCGACGACGACGTCGGTGCGCCGACCGCGACCGAGCAGGTAGGCCAGGCCGTGCAGGTAGACGGTCAACCGGCCGCCGCGGCGCCGGAACCGCACCCCGTCGCGGAGCTCGTCCGCGGGCGCGGCCGCGTGGGCGGCGCAGACCACCGTGACGTCGTGACCGCGCGCCGCCAGCCACCGGGCCATGTGCTCGACGTAGACCTCGGACCCGCCGCCGTCGGGGTGGTCGGTGTCGCGCCACATCAGCAAGCAGATCCGCCGGCGATCGGCGGTCGGAGCAGGCACGGCGGCAACCTCGGGATCGGCACGGTCGACCGGCGTAACGCCGGGTGACGGCAGGGTAACCGACCCACAACGACGCTAGGTACCTTGTCCGGGTGCCACCCGCTGAACCGTCCGCGGCCACCGCGGTGCGGGAGCCGGCCGGTGGTGCGTCGCCCCTCGCGGCGAGCGTTGCGGGGCGCGGGCGCGAGGCCGCCCGGGTGCCCGCCGCCGCGGCCGTCGTCGAGCGGCTGCGGCTCGTCGCCGCGTGTCTCGCGATCACGTTGGCGGTGTTCTCGCAGGACGCCGGCAGCGTCGCGGCCGACACCAAGATGGACCTCGTCGTCGACCCGGCGCGCTTCCTGCACCGGGCCCTCGCGCTGTGGGATCCGGTCGGCTCGGCCGGGCAGCTGCAGGACCAGGCGTACGGCTACCTGTTCCCGATGGGGCCGTTCTTCCTGCTCACGCACACCCTCGGGCTGCCGGCATGGGTGGCGCAACGGTGCTGGGAGACGCTGATCGTCCTGGCCGCGTTCCTCGGCGCGTACCGCGTGGCACGCCGGTTGGCGATCACCTCGTCGTGGGGACGGCTGGCCGCCGCCGCGACCTACACGCTCGCGCCGCGCACGCTGTCGGAGCTGTTCTCGATCTCCGCCGAGCTGCTGCCCGTGGCCGCGGCGCCGTGGGTGCTGCTGCCGCTCATCGACGGCGCGCGGGGTGGGTCACCGCGGCGCGCGGCGGCGCTCTCGGGCGTCGCCCTGCTCTTCGCCGGCGGCATCAACGCCTCCGCCACGCTGGCGGTGCTGCCCGTCCCGGCGCTGTGGTTGCTCACCCGTGCCCGCGGCCCGCGGCGCGCGGCCCTGCTGCGCTGGTGGGCCCTCGCGGTGGTGCTCGCGTGCGCGTGGTGGGCGCTCCCGCTCGTGGTGCTGGGTCGGTACAGCCCGCCCTTCCTCGACTGGATCGAGTCGAGCGCCGTCACCACCAGCCCCGACTCGCTCGTCGCGGTGCTGCGCGGCGTGGACCACTGGCAGGCGTACCTGGGTCCGACGACCTGGCCCGCGGGGTGGGTGCTGGTCGTCGCCCCGGCAGCGACCTTCGCCACCACCGCGGTCGCCGCGCTGGGGCTCGCCGGCCTGGCCCGCCGCAACCTGCGCCACCGACTGTTCCTGTCGTGCTGCCTCGTGCTGGGGCTCGTCGTGCTGTGCGTGGGCCACCGGGGCGCGCTGACGTCGCCGTTCGCCCACCCGGTGCAGACCCTCCTCGACGGCCCGCTGGCGGCGTTCCGCAACATCCACAAGTTCGACCCGGTGCTGCGGTTGCCGCTCGCCCTCGGCGTCGGGGCGCTCGTCGGTCGTTGGCGACCGCTCGCCGGGCTGCGGCGGGGACGGGTCGAGCTGTCGCTGCGCACGGTGCGGTCGCTGGCCGTGGTCGCGGGGTTGGCCGTCGGCGCGGTCGCGGTCGGGCCGGTCTTCGCCGGCGGCATGGTGCAGCAGCCACGCACCGTCGTCGAGCCGTCGTGGTGGAGCTCCGCCGCCGACTGGCTGGCCCAGCACGGCGCGCGGGACCGCGCGCTCGTCGTCCCCGGCACCGGCACGCCCGCGATGCTGTGGGGCAGCACGATCGACGATCCGATGCAGCCGGTGGCGAGCGCACCGTGGACGGCGCGCAACCAGCTGCCGCTCGCCCAGGCCGGATACATCCGGCTGCTCGACGCCGTGGAGCAGCGCCTGGCCCGCGGCGCCGACGATCCCACGCTGGCGGCGCTGCTGGCCCGCAGCGGCATCCGCTGGGTGGTGGTGCGCAACGATCTCGACACCGGCTCGTCGCAGGCGACGCGGCTGTCCTACGTCCACGCCACCCTGGCGACGTCGCCCGGGCTCCGGCAGCGGGCGCACTTCGGGCCCCGCTTCGGCGGCTCGGGCTACCCCGGCCTGCTGACCGACAACGGCGCGGGCGGCGACCGGCCGGCGGTGCAGATCTACGAGGTCGACGGCTACCGCGGCCCGGTCGAGGTGACCCCGGCGTCGGCCGCGATCGCCGCGACGGGATCGGCCGACGCGCTGCCCGGCCTCGTCCGCCGTGGTCTCGCGGCCGACCGTCCGGTGCTGTTCGGCGACGCGGCGGCCGCGGTGCCCGACGCGCCTCTCGTCGCCGACGACGGCGTGCGGCGGCGTGAGATCGTGTTCGGCACGCCCGGCTACCTTGCCGCGACGACGACGGCCGGGCAGCCGTTCGAGCTGTCCCGCGCCGAGCACGACTACCTCCCGACCGGCACGACGGCGCTGTCGACCATGCGTTTCGTCGGCATCGCCGGTGTCGCGGCGTCGTCCTCGGGCGCCGACGTGACCGCGCCGATCAACCGCTCGCCCGCGAACGGCCCGTACGCCGCTCTCGACGACGACCGGACGACCTCGTGGCTCAGTGCCAGCTACCGCGGTGCGGTGGGGCAGTACCTGCAGGTCGACCTCGACGCCGCGAAGGACCTGACCGGCACCCGCCTGGCCTTCACCCGGGGCCTGTCCGAGTACCCGTCGCGGGTGCGGGTCACGACGGACACCGGCAGCGTGGACTCCGACGTCGCGGCGAACGGCACCGAGCAGCCGTTGCTGGTCCCGCGGGGCGTCACCCGCACGCTGCGGATCACCGTGCTCGACATGGCGACGCCGGGTCGTGGCACCGCGGTGGGCATCGCGACGCTGCGGCTGCCGGGCGTCCAGGCGCAGCGCACGCTCGACGTGACGACGCCCCGCGCGCCGGCCGCCCTGGCCTTCGACGTCGCCGCCGGGCAGCGGGCCACCTGCCTGCCGGTGGGCCACGCCGTGGCGTGCGACGCGAACGCGGCCGCCTCGGGGGAGGAGGACCGCGTCCTCGACCGCAGTGTCGTGCTGCCCGCGGCCCGGTCCTACCGCATGGGCGCGACGGTGCGGCTGCGGCCGTCTCGCACGCTCGACGGCATGCTCGACCGGGGCGCGGTGCTGCGAGCGACGGCCTCGTCGCGTCAGACGGCCGACCCGCGTGTCCGGCCGGGGGCCGCCGTCGACGGTGATCCCGGGACGACCTGGACGGCCGGCACGTTGGACGCCACCCCGTCCCTGACCGTGCGGCTGCCCGGGGTCCGCACGGTGCGGTCCGTCCGCATGGTGACCAGCGCTGCCGCGCCGGTGTCGCGGGTGCGGGCCGTCCGCGTCGTCGTCGGCGGGGAGGCGTTCCGGGCGACGGTGGGCGCCGGCGGCACGATCCGGCTGCCCCGCGCGATGCGCACCGACCGGGTCACCATCGAGGTCACCGAGGTCGCCCGCCGCTACGGCATCGATGCCGTCACCCGTGCCGTGCACGCGCTGCCCGTCGGTGTCGGCGAGGTCTCGGTGCCCGGGGCACGCCTGCCGGCGGCGCGGCCGCGCTCGACGGTGAGCACGAGCTGCGGCGGCGGGATCGTTCTGGACGTCGACGGGCGGACGATCCCGCTTCGGGTCACTGCGCCGACCGCGGACGTCCTCGCCGGCGCCGCGGTGACCGCCACGGTCTGCGGTGACGACGAGGTCGCGCTCGACGCCGGCCGGCACCGGCTGCGGCTCACCGGGGGGCAGCTCGCCGACCCGGTGTCGCTGACCGGGGTCACCCCCGCGCTCGCGAGCGCGCTGCCGGGGACAGGCAGCGCCACGGCGACCGGGACCGCCGCGGCGGACACCACCGCGGCGGTGCGGGAATGGGGGCGGACGGATCGCACCGTGCGCGTGGGCGCCGGGCCGCGGTCCTTGCTCGTCGTCCACGAGAACGTGAACGCCGGATGGCAGGCGACACTCGACGGTCACCGGCTCACCGCCACGACGGTGGACGGTTGGCAGCAGGCCTTCGTCCTGCCCGCGCACGCGGCCGGGACGGTGCAGCTGCACTTCGCGCCGCAGCGCTCGTACCTCGTCGGGCTGCTGCTGGGATTCATCGGCGTCCTCGCGCTGCTGGCCCTGGCCGTGCTGCGCCCGCGCCTGCCGTCGCCGCACGCCGCCGTAGGTGAGGGACGGCTGCCGGCCGGCGCCGTGCTGGCGGCACTGGCGGTGGCGGGTCTCGTCCTGCTCGGCGGCCTGGGTGTGGTGGCCGCCGCGGCGGCGGCCACGGTGGCGACGCTGCTGCGCCGGCGGCGCGGAGCGTGGCTGGTCGGGCCGGCACTGCTGACCGTGGCTGGCGTCGCCGTCGCCCTGTTCCCGCCGACGTCCGCCGACTCGGTGTCCGACCAGCCGGTCGTTCAGCTCGGTTGCTGGTGCGCGGTGGTGCTCGCGGTGGTGTCGGCCACGGCGTCCTGGGTGCCGCGCGTCGCCCCGCTGCCGAGCCCGCTCACGCCGCGGCTGCCGGGCGCGCGGTGGGCGCCGAGGCGCAAGAGCGGACGTTCGAGCCCGAACCACGACACCGCCGCCACGGCGGTGGCCGACCCCGCGACGAGGACGAACAGCAGCGGTGCGTGACCGCTGAACGTCCGGTAGCCGAGCCAGCGCTGCATGGCGAGCAGCAGCGGCAGGTGCCAGAGGTAGACGCCGTAGGAGAGGTCGCCGAGCAGCCGCATCGGCGGTGACGCCAGCACGCGGCCGAGCACGCCGCCGTCGCCGAGGACGAGCGGGACGAGCAGCGCGAGCGCCGCCCCGGTGTAGAGCCAGTGCTTGGTCGTCCACTCGAACGCGGTGGGCAGCGCGAGGTTGCGCGGACCGGCGAGCGGCAGCGTCGCCAGCGCGAACAGCAGCCCGCCGACCAGCCAGCACGACCCGGGCGCCGTGGCCGCGTCCCGCACGCCCGTCACCCACCGCGGCAGCCTGACGCCGGACCGCAGCGCCTCGGCCACGACGGCGAGGCCCATGCCGGCGGCGAACCAGTCGAGGTTCGCGGGCAGCCAGATCAGGATGTCCTGCCGGGTCGAGCGGCCCGCGTGCGCGACGACGTCGGTGGCGACGGCCACGAGCACCAGGCCACCGAGCAGCAGCAGCTGCCCGCGCAGGGCGGCCGCCGGCCCGGCGGCCGTGCGACGCCGCGCCAGGCGGGCGAGGTGCGCGAGCAGGGGGAGCGCGGCGTAGAAGGACAGCTCCACCGCCAGCGTCCACATGTGGGTGAGCGACGGGTCGACGTTGTGGCCGTCGTAATCCTGGACGAGCAGCAGGTAGCTGGCGACGTCCGCGCCGTCGGGGCGGCGCGCGGAGAGCAGGAACAGCGTGACGGTGACCGCCACCCAGTACGCCGGGAGGATCCGCAGCGCGCGGCGCAGGTAGAAGCGGCCGACGTTCGGCGCGGCGCCGTCGTGCAGGGCCGCGATGGCGAATGGGCTGTAGAGCAGGTAGCCCGACAGCAGGAAGAACACGGTCACGCCGAAGTCCAGCCGGGCGAGCACCGGTGCGAGCGGACCGCCGCCGAGGGACGCGCCGCTGTTGAAGCCCACGTGCGTGGCGACGACACCGAAGGCGGCGAGCGCCCGCATGCCGTCCAGCGCGCCGACGTGCCGACGGGTCGGGGCGGGGACGGCGCCGTCCACCACCACGGTCGACGTGGTCGAGGTGGCCGTCATCGGCCGGCCGGCCGGAAGGGCGCGCCCACGACGACGTGGCCGAGGCACACGTGGTTCGCCAGGCTCTCGCTGCGGAACACGACCGCGACCGCCGACGGCGCCTCGACACGCAACAGCGTGGCGCCGAGGGTGACCGGCAGCGAGGTGCGGGCACCGGCCAGCGGCGCCACCAGGTGGCCGTCCGCGGTCTGCAGGTAGATGCGCAGCACGGACGGGTCGCGCTGCAGGTACTCGAGTCGCAGGAAGCCGTTCACCAGCCCGGGCAGCGTCGGCACCAGCGGCAGGCGCCAGGTGCCCCGCCCGTGCGCCACGATCGCGCAGAGGTTGGCCGCGGGCTGGGCACCCCGGCTCGCGGGCAGGATGTTGGCCGGGTGCAGGTTCCCGCGCTCGTCGGCGAGCAGCAGGCGGACGTCGGTGCGGTCGAAGTCCACCTCGGTGCCGGTCCAGCCCAGCAGCCGGGAGATGAGCATGGTGGGGCCGAAGACGGCGGGGAGCACCGCGGGCGACACCGACGTGTCGTACAGGTTGGCCGTCGGCCCGGCGGCCCGGACCTCGCGGGTCAGCCGGTCGACGTAGGGGTGGGTCGGGTCCTGCGTCCAGCGGTGCTCGAAGCGGAGTGCCGACACGGCCGCGTTGCCCAGCGTGACCACGAGGAGCGCGGCGGTGACGACGCCGAGCAGCGCGCGGGCGCGGCGCGGACGCAGCGCCGGCCAGGATCGGCGGGGGAACGGCACCCGGATAGCGCGAATCCGCGCAAAACGGGTCGAGGGGGAGCGGGTGGCGTCCTCGACCGGGGCGTCGGCGGGCACGGTGTCGCGTCCGCCGGCCCGCTCGGCGATCGCGGCCGCGCTCGAGGGGAGCAGGGCCAGTGCGGCGCCGAGCGCGAGCGCGAACGTGACGTCGAAGCAGTACCGGATCGTCGTGGCGAGCAGGTTGCCGTAGTCCTGGTAGCGGCCGAGGGCAACCATGCCGGTGCCGACCACGATGGACACGAGGGGCAGCGACCACGCCCACAGCGAGCGGGCCCGGGTGCGCCGCCAGCCGGCGACGAGGAGCGCGGCGAGCAGCACCTGCGCGAGCGCGGACACCCACACCGGGGGAGCGGTGAACGAGACGTACACGCCACGCGACGACGTCCAGGTCCAGGGGCCGCCCAGCATCGCCGGGCCGACCGTGTGCCACCAGGCCGTCCCCACCACGCCGCCGAGCTGGCCGGCGGTGATGCCCCGGGCGCTGCCGCCGTAGTGGTGGGTGACGAAATAGACGACGAACAGCAGCGGCGGGACGGCGGTGAGCAGCCACCCGCGCCAGCGGGCGAGGACGCTCCGGATCCGCGCCCGCGCCGGCCCGCCGGTCAGGTAGCCGAGCGAGAGCAGGGGCAGGAACAGCCCGATGATGGCCGTCTTCTCCCAGAAGCACATGCCCAGCAACAGCGCGAGGCCGGCGTAGGCGGCGTCGCGGAGCCGGCCGGTGACGGTGTGCCGGACGTGGTGGTGCACGGCGAGCACCGCGGCCAGCTGGGCGGGCACCAGACACGCGGCGGTGGTCAGCCAGGTGATGTTGCAGATGATGAGCGGGTTCACCGCGTAGAGCGCGGTCACGACCAGCACGCCCGGCCGCTCACCGCAGAGCAGGACCAGCAGCCGCCACAGCAGGAAGACCGCGAGGCTCTGCAGCACCACCCGGGCCACGACGGTCGAGGTGTGCGCCAGCGGGGAGGTGTGCTCGAGCAGCCAGAACACGAGCCGGTAGCCGGGCACGAGGTGGTCGTTGACCGGCTCGGTCAGGTAGCCCCAGTCGAGCGAGCGGCCGGTCGCGACGTCGAGCGCGCCGAGGTCGTCCTGGTAGAACCAGCCGCGCCCGCACAGGACCGCGACCCACGCCGCCTGCACGGCGAGGACGACCACGAGCCCCACCCGGAGCCGGCGCTCGGGGCGCTGGGTCGGGGCGACGATCGCTGTCGCCCCGGCCGTGCGCTCGGCTGCCTCGACCAACGCCGTCCACCCGTTCTGCGCGGTCCGGCGCCACCCGCCGGATCGCGGTCATGCTACGTGCCGGCGGGGTGAGTCGGCCGTCACATCGTTACTGCTACGGTGCGCTCCACACATCGAAGTCCTGAAGGGGCGAACGTGCGAAAGATCGTGGGGGTCGGGCTCATCGGGCTCGGCGTGTTCGGCATCGTCCTGGCGATCCTGCTGCCGACCGTGGTCGTGCACGCGTCGAGCAAGACGCCGTTGGATCTGAACATCACCCAGGTCTCCAGCGGCAGCGCCAAGCTGCTCGACGCCGCCACCGGCAAGACCAACACCGTGCAGCTGCGGGCCACGCGCCACGTGCGCACCGACTCCCACGCGTCCGACGACGACAACACGACCGTCTTCGAGACGCTGTGCATCGTCGTCGTGCGGGGGGACACGCCCAACTGCCTGCCGGCGAGCGACCCGCGGCTGCTCTCCATCACGACCGACCGCGTGACCGCCGACCGTCGTAGCGGCGAGTCGGTCCACGTCGCGAAGTACAACGAGAACATCAACGGCAAGGCCGCGCGGCACCAGGGGATGAGCTACAAGTTCCCGATCGACACGAAGAAGAAGACCTACCAGTTCTTCCAGCCCGACGTCGGCAAGGCGTTCCCCGCCACCTTCGAGGGGACGGCGAAGGTCCGGGGTCTCGACACCTACAAGTTCGTGAGCCGCACCGGGTCGCAGCCGTACAAGATCCTGGGCACCCTGCCGGGCACCTACGACGACACCCGCACCGTCTACGTCGAGCCGCAGACCGGCACCATCGTCAACGGCACCGAGCGGCAGATCCAGACCCTCGCCAGCGGCGAGGTCGCGCTCGACACCACACTGGCGTTCGAGGACTCCGCCGTGAAGTACCAGACCGACTACGCGCAGTCCAAGATCGACGACCTGCGGCTGGCCAAGCTGTGGGCGCCGCTCGTCGCGGGCATCGTGGGGGTGCTGGCGATCGTCTTCGGCATCCTGCTGCTGCGGCGGGGCCGCAAGGCCGGCCCGGACGGCGAGGGTCACCACCGCGGCGACGCGGGCGGGCCGGACGGCGGACCCGGGTACGGGACGCCCGACCAGTCCGGGCAGCAGCCGTCCTACTCGGGCAGCTCGCACACGTAGATCGCGGTGCCGGGCAGGATCGCGCCGCGCAGCGGCGACCACTGCCCCCACTCCTCGGTGTGGCCCGCCGGCCACTCCGGCTCGACGAGGTCGACCAGTCGCAGCCCGGCGGCGGCGATCTCGCGCACCCGGTCGCCCAGCGTGCGGTGGTGCTCGACGTAGACGGGGGTGCCGTTCGCGGCGTACTCCACGTACGGGGTGCGGTCCCAGTACGGCATGGTGGCGCTGAGCCCGGCCGGCCCCGGGTCGTCGGGAAAGGCCCAGCGGATCGGGTGCGTCGTGGCGAACACCCAGCGGCCACCGGGGCGCAGCACCCGTGCCGCCTCGCGCATGACGGCGCCGGTGTCGGCGGCGAACTGGATCGCGCCGAACGCGGTGAAGACGATGTCGAAGCGCGCGTCGGGGAACGGCAGGTGCTCGGCGTCGGCCTGCACGAGCGGGACGTCGACGCCGGTCGCCGCGTTGCCGGCGCGCGCGTGCCGCAGCATGCCGGCGGAGAGGTCGAAGGCCACCGGCCGGGCGCCCTCGCCACGTAGCCAGCGCGAGCACATCGCCGAGCCGCAGCCGACTTCGAGGACGTCCCGGCCGTGGACGTCGCCGAGCAGGTGGGCGTCCGCCTCGCGCAGCCGCTCGGGGCACCACACGAAGTCCGCGACGCCGAGGAACTCGCCGTGCTCGGCGTGGTAGTCGTCGGCGTCGCGGTCCCACCAGCCGCGGTTGGCCCGGGCAGTCGCGGCGCCGCCGACGTCACCGCGCCCGACGCTCGCGGCGGGGCCGGCCGTGTCAGGAGCTGCCGCCACCGCAGCCCCCGCCGCCGCCGCAGCCGGACCCGCCGCAGCCGGAGTGTCCGCCGCCGCAGCCGGAGTGTCCGCCGCCGCAGCCGGAGTGCCCGCCGTGGTGACCGCCGTCCGAGCTGGAGCTGCCGTCGGAACCGGTGGCGCCGGCGGACCAGATACCCGAACCGCGGCGACGGCGTTTCGGCTCGGCGGCCCCGGCGACCGCAAGCAAGATCAACACGATTCCGATTGCGACGGTGGCGATGGCCCAGGCGGACATGCGAGCACGATAGCGGCCGTTACCGTCTGCGCATGGCTTTCCGGCGCACGAGAACGGTCGACCTCGACCGGGTGACCGCGGCCGTCGCGTCCCTCGAACTTCCCGACGCCGTCTTCCGGACGTGCCCGTGGCAACCCCGGGAGCTCGTCGCCGAGGGGTTGCGGCAGTGGTTGCGGTGCGCCGGGGCGGCCTTGCGCGACGGGACGGTGATCGGCATGCCGTCGCACGCCGTCGACGAGGCGTGGCACGGCCTCATCCTGTGCACCGCCCGGTACGCCGGGTTCTGCGACGCCGCGTACGGCCGGTTCCTGCACCACCACCCCGAGGGCGGTGCCGCGGACGGGCACGCCGCCGGGTCGATGGCCGACCAGCTCGGGCGCACCGTCGTCGCCTGGACCCTGGTGGCGCGGCCGGGGGAGGCCTGCGTGCTGTGGGACCTCGACTCCCGGGTGGGCGTGGCCGAGCCGTGGGGTGTGCCCGCCACCCGCGTCGCCGCCGTCGAGGCCGCGATCGCCGGACGGGACGTCCACTCCTGACCGGGCGCGGCCCGGTGCCCGCCGTCACCCTGTCCGGCGGTCACACGCCGTGACGGGTACTTTCCCGTCCATGGCCATCCCTCTCAAGACCGCCGCGTTCTGGGCCGTGTACCGCGTCGTCGGCGGTTCGGTGATGCAGCAGCCGGCCGACAGCGTGCGCAAGGCGAGCGACCTGCGCAACCGCTCACTGCGCCTTCCGGGCGCCAAGCTGATCATCGGCCGTGCCGACCCGTCGGTCTCGATCTCGCAGGCGACGTACCGGACGGCCGACGGCACCGAGCAGGGCCTGCGGGTGTACCGGCCGGCCGGCATCGCGGCCGGGACCGTCCCGCCCGTCGTCGTCAACTTCCACGGCGGCGGCTGGGTCTCGGGCAGTCCGGAGCAGTCGGAGTGGTGGTGCGCGGGGATCGCCGCGCGTACCGGCGCCGTCGTCGCCTCGGTGACGTACCGGCTCGCGCCCGAGCACCCGTTCCCGACGCCGGTCGAGGACTGCTACGCGGCGACGGCGTGGGTGGCCGAGCACGGCGCGGAGCTCGGGGTCGACACGTCGCGCCTGGCGGTCATGGGCGACAGCGCGGGCGGCAACATGGCCGCCGTCGTCTCGGTCATGGCGCGTGACCGGGGTGGGCCGGCCATCGCGCTGCAGGTGCTGCTCTACCCGTCGGTCGACTTCGTCACCGAGTACCCGTCCAAGACCGAGAACGCGAACGCGCCCGTCCTGTCGGCGCGCGACATGGACAACGTGCCCCGCCTCTACCTGCAGGACGCGGACCCCAAGGTGCCCTACGCCTCGCCGCTCTTCGCCGACCACCACGGCCTGCCGCCGGCGCTGATCCAGACCGCGGAGTTCGACCCGCTGCGCGACCAGGGCCCGGCCTACGCGGCCGCCTTGCGCGAGGCGGGGGTGCCGGTCCGACTGACCAACTACGTCGACGCCGTGCACGGCTACATCTCGCTGCCCAACGTGGTCTACGCGGCGCGGCAGGCGCAGGGTGAGGCCGCGGCGGCGCTGCGGGACGCGTTCACCCGCTGACAGCCCCGGATTTCCGGGGCCGGATTACCCTCGCCGGCAGTCCGCGCGGTAGGGTACTAGGTGGACGAATCTGCGACCTCGTCATGGTGTGGGTCGCTCGCCGACGCACTGGTCGCCGGTGAACCCGATCCGTCCCGAAGCCAACGACAACTGTCAGGATCCACCCACTCAATGACGTCCACCGTAGAAGCCCCGTCGACTCCGCAAGTTGCGATCAACGACATCGGCTCGGTCGAGGAACTCCTCGCCGCCGTCGATGGCACGATCAAGCCGTTCAACGACGGCGACATCGTCGAAGGCACCATCGTCAAGGTCGACCGGGACGAGGTCCTGCTCGACATCGGTTACAAGACCGAAGGTGTCATCCCCTCCCGCGAGCTCTCCATCAAGCACGACGTCGACCCCAACGAGGTCGTCACCGTCGGCGACGAGGTCGAGGCGCTCGTCCTCCAGAAGGAGGACAAGGAGGGTCGCCTGATCCTGTCCAAGAAGCGCGCGCAGTACGAGCGCGCCTGGGGCACGATCGAGGAGAAGAAGGACAACGACGAGGTCGTCGAGGGCACCGTCATCGAGGTCGTCAAGGGTGGTCTGATCCTCGACATCGGCCTGCGCGGCTTCCTGCCCGCGTCGCTGGTCGAGATGCGCCGCGTGCGCGACCTGCAGCCCTACGTGGGCAAGACGCTCGAGGCCAAGATCATCGAGCTCGACAAGAACCGCAACAACGTCGTGCTGTCGCGTCGGGCATGGCTCGAGCAGACGCAGTCCGAGGTGCGCAGCGAGTTCCTCAACAAGCTGGCCAAGGGCCAGGTTCGCACCGGTGTCGTCAGCTCGATCGTCAACTTCGGCGCGTTCGTCGACCTGGGCGGCGTGGACGGCCTGGTGCACGTCTCCGAGCTGTCGTGGAAGCACATCGACCACCCGTCCGAGGTCGTCGAGGTCGGTCAGGAGGTCACCGTCGAGGTCCTCGACATCGACCTCGACCGCGAGCGGGTCTCGCTGTCGCTCAAGGCGACGCAGGAAGACCCGTGGCGTCACTTCGCCCGCACCCACCAGATCGGTCAGGTCGTGCCCGGCAAGGTCACCAAGCTGGTGCCGTTCGGTGCGTTCGTCCGGGTGCAGGACGGCATCGAGGGTCTCGTCCACATCTCCGAGCTGGCCGAGCGTCACGTCGAGATCCCGGAGCAGGTCGTCAACGTCGGCGACGACCTGCTGGTCAAGGTCATCGACATCGACCTCGAGCGGCGCCGCATCTCGCTGAGCCTCAAGCAGGCCAACGAGGGCGCGCTGTCCGACGAGTCGTTCGACCCGGCGCAGTACGGCATGGAGGCCCAGTACGACGACAAGGGCAACTACATCTACCCCGAGGGCTTCGACCCCGAGACCAACGAGTGGCTCGAGGGCTTCGAGTCCGCTCGTGAGGAGTGGGAGAAGCGCTACGCGGCCGCACGCGAGCGGTTCGAGGCGCACAAGAAGCAGCTCGAGGAGGCCCAGAAGGCCGACGCCCAGGCGGCGTCGGAGGTCGGCGAGTCGACGTCCTACAGCTCGGACGCCGCCGACGGCAGCGCCGGCCAGGCCGAGAGCGGCGGCTCGCTCGCCTCGGACGAGGCCCTCGCCGCCCTGCGCGAGAAGCTCGCCGGTCGCTAGGCCTCACCCAGCACGTCCCGAAGGGCCCGCAGGCACCGCCTGCGGGCCCTTCGCCGTCTCACCGCCCGGCCCCCATGTCGCCGAGTGGTCGCTCAGCCGCCGAGTGGTCACCGTTTCTGCGACCACTCGGGCCACTGAGCGACCACTCGCGGTGCGTGGTTAGGTTCGGGGCATGCGCGTGGGATTGACCGGGGGGATCGGGTCGGGCAAGAGCACGGTGGCGCAGCTGCTCGCCGGGCACGGGGCGGTGGTGATCGACTCCGACCGGATCGCCCGCGAGGTCGTCGCGCCGGGCACGCCCGGGCTCGCGGCCGTGGCCGAGGCCTTCGGTGACGGCGTGCTGGCCGCTGACGGCGCGCTGGACCGTCCGGCGCTCGCCGCGGTGGTCTTCGCCGACGACGAGCGGCGCGCCACGCTGAACGGCATCGTGCACCCGCTCGTGCGGCAGCGGGTGGCCGAGGTCGAGGCCGCGGCCCCGGCCGACGCGGTGATCGTGCAGGACGTGCCGCTGCTGGTCGAGTCCGACCTGGCCGCCGGCTTCGACCTCGTGGTCGTCGTGATCGCCTCGGAGCGGACGCGGCTGGCCCGCCTCGCCGAGCGCGGCACGGCCGAGGCCGACGCCCGCGCCCGCATGGCCGCGCAGGCCACCGACGAGCAGCGCCGCGCGGTGGCCGACGAGATCGTCGACAACGACGGCGACCGCGACGATCTCGCCCGTACCGTGGACCGGGTGTGGGCGCGGATCCGGGCCGCGGCCGACGGCACCGACGCCCCGGGGCCGGAGGCGGTTTGAAGCCCCGCGCGGCGACCAGGTAGAGTTTGGCTTCGGCACGGTGAGCAGATCGCCGAGGTCAACGCGGACGTAGCGCAGCTGGTAGCGCATCACCTTGCCAAGGTGAGGGTCGCGGGTTCGAATCCCGTCGTCCGCTCGAGGCACCGCCGAACGGCGGCCGGTAACGGCGCTGCAGTCGTTCGGCTGAGTGGTCGGTGACGTGTGGCGGCGTGGCCGAGTGGCTTAGGCAAGGGCCTGCAAAGCCCTGTACGCGGGTTCGATTCCCGCCGCCGCCTCGGTTGGACAATCATCGCGCGAGCGGTGTGCATAAGGGCGATTAGCTCAGTGGGAGAGCACTACCTTGACACGGTAGGGGTCACTGGTTCAATCCCAGTATCGCCCACCATGAAGGCCCCGGTTCCCGGGGCCTTCGTCGTTTTGGGGGCGTCGGCCCTCATTGCCACGGCTGCACGCCGTACGACCGCTCCGCCTCTGATCAAACCGCCTTGCCGATGACTCGTGCCGCTGCTAGTCGGTGTGACGCCGCACGGCCGCGCGTCCGCTGTCGGTCCGACAGCCTCCGGGTCGTCGATCTGAGACCTGCGTCGAACTTCGTGCGACCGGCAGACACCCACTCGGTATCGCCGACTATGCGTGCACCGTTCTGGAACTGACCCGCTTGGCCGCCGAAATTATGAGCGCCGGGTCTGTCCGCGGACCGTGGCGGAGTGTCCCGGCCTTCGCACGGTCGCGCGCGGTCCTGTCGGTTGGTCTGCCAGCTAGGGTTTGCTACGAGCTCGCGGTGCCGTGAGTCCAATCTTTGCGCGAGAGGTACGGCCGTTGACGACGCATCCGCTCCGGGCGCTTGTCCTCGACGCGAACGCGATCAGCCGCGGCGAACCGAACGTGCAGCTGCTGGAGACGTGGGCCGCGGCATGCGCGAACCACGACGCCGAGCTGTGGGTTTCCGAAGTAGTCGCGTGGGAGCTTGCGGAGCACGTTTCGACGACGGTGGCGAGCGTGAATGAGGCGATCGCGACTCATAACCGGGCTCGACGGAAATGGGGAGTGGAACCGCTGGATGATCCGGAAACCGTTGACGTCCAGACGGTTGTCGCGGTGATCGAGCAGGCCGGGATTGTCATCGTGCCTCTTGATGGGGATTCGGCGGTCGCGGCCGTCCGTGATCAAGTGTTGCAGACAGGCGCGGGATCGCGGAAGAAGGGCGTGAAGACGGGCGCCGCTGACAGCGCATGGCTGCGGTCCGTGTACTCCTACAACGACGACAGTTTCGACGGCCTCATCCTCGTGACCGCTGATGTAGGTGCGCGGAACGCGGCGCGGGAGATCTCGGAGGGGTCCGCGCCGCGTATTGCGTCAAACCTTGACGAGCTTCGGCACCTCCTCGACGAAGAGCAGTCTGTCGCCACGCTGGAGCAGGCGGACAAGTTCCGTACGGCGGTTCAAACTAAGATCGACACGCCTGAGGATTTGCACTACTTGGCGGACCTAGGGCCGCGGAACTGGTGGAGCCCAGCCGCGCTGGACCGGGATTTTCGTAGCGATTGGGAGCAGCAGGAAACCGACATCGCATCAGTCGGCGCGGTCGAGATCGTTGGGTCCGCAACGTACGACCCATGGTCTGACGCCGTGACCGGGCGGGTGCGGGTCCCGGTCACGATTGAGGAGCAGTACGCACGTCAAGACGCATCCGGGGACAGCCCGGAGTACCTGTTCGTCACGTACAACGCCTCCGTAGAAGCTGGGGTCACCGTCTACCTGAATACGACGCGGGAAGCGGACGCGGTGGTGGACGACGAGTTCGCGGTCGTCCGTCTCGCGGTCGACGACGACAGCGTGGACCAGTTCAACTTCTAGCAAGAGCAGCCGCGAGGGTTTGCGCGTGACTTGGGTGTCGGGCATGCCTGGACGGCGTGGAAGCACATCCCGTCTCGTACCGGCCCCCGGCACGCACGAGTTCGTCACACCCGAACCCCGAAGGAGCCGGGTCGTGCTGCGATGGTCGCGGTGCTGGGGACCAAGTCGCGATGGCCCGGTCACCAGCACCGCTTCGGGTTAGTTCTTCTCGGTCATCGTCGTGTTTGGGTGCCGCGCCGCCGTCGAACCGGTCACGTAACGTCCCGTGGCAGCGCTGCGGTGGTGCGTTCCCGCACTGCGGTTGGCGCCGCTCTCGACGACGGACGTGCGCGGATGCCGCGCCGCCGCCGCTTTCGAGATGTACCGACCCGTGATCGCTGAGCGGGCGTGCCCGCCGGACCTTCTTGCCATCAGAACCTCCAGGGTTCTTTCGGCAACAGCTCTTCGACTATGGTCAACCCTGTCTAGGGGTGCTGGCCTTCGATTCGCTGCTGCGAGTTGGGGGCCACACTCGTGTCTGGCCCCCTTCCGGCCGGGGTGGCCGGAAGTCATGTGTCGGCGATGCTGCCTCGCAACGCCTGCAACAGGGACACGGCGTCATCAAGCCGCGCTACCGCGTCCGGGTCGCCTTTCAGCGCGCCCACCTCCGTCCAGGACAGGGACCGCAACGCCCCAATCGCGGCCTGCAGGTCATCCAGCGGCTTCGCTGATGCCTTCGCCGGTGCGGCACCGGCGATGCGCATCATCGCCGATTGCACTGTCGAGTTCGGGTCGTCGAGGAAGTGGGCGCGGGCGACCGGGTCCCGCAGGATGGTCCGCAGCTGCCGGATGTCTTTCGAGTTGGTGATGAGACGTTTCGACACCTTCGTCGTGACCGCCTCGACGACTGTCGGGGTGACGAGCGTCTTCGCGATGCCGTTCAGTTCCCGCGCCCACGTGATCGCCGCCGCCGATTCCGGAAGGTCCCGGAACTGCTCGGACAGTTCGAAGATCTGTACGAGCCGGTCGAGTTCCCGGACCGTGACGCCGAGGATGTTCGCTGCGCTTGCCCGCCCGACCAGTTCAACAAGCCGGTAGGCGACCATCTCCTTCTCTTTGGCGTCCCATTCTTTCCGTTGCCGATGAATGTAAATCCACGCCCGCAACCGTTCCTCATCGCTGAGGACACGGTCGGTCGCCTCCACCGGCACCCGCCGGTACTCCTGCTTCCCCGCATCTGCCAGGACCCGCAGGTTCGTCCAACGCCGCTCCCCATCGATGATCCGGAACCGGGCGGGACTTTCCGGGTCCGGTTCGACCAGCAACGGTTCGAAGAGGCCCTCGTTCGCCTCGATCTGGCGTTGCAGTTCCTCATCGACTTTGTCGCCCATGCGGGGTTGCCGCTCGTTCGGACGCAGATCGTCCAGGTCAACTAGTAGCCGACGGGTCCGCAACACCGTCGCCCCGAGCCGCCGCTCCTGAAACGCAGCAACCGCCCCCGGACCCGGTGCATGCCCGTTCCGGGCCGGTTGCGTCACGTTGCGTCCCGCATCTGGCCGGCGTCCGGGCCCATCACGATCTGGTCGATCTCGGCCATGATCACGCCGCGGTTCTGCTCAGCCTGTCGGATCAGTTCGCCACGCCGCCGCCATGTCGTGTCGTGCGCCCGCTTCTCCTTCACCTCAAGATTCAGCAGGTCCGTGGTCACCTGCGCGTGCTGCTCCATCAGCTGCGCGAACCGCTCGGACCCGATGAACGTGTACAGCGCCGTTGCCTTCTCCGCCCGATCCTCATCCCCCACCCGCAATGTCGCCAACCGCACCGCATGACCCCGGAGCAACCGCACCAGCTCCACCACCCGGGCAGGATTCGCGACGATCACACCCTCCTGAACATGGAGCTGGTGCGTCCCGGACGGGAACACGGCCGTCGCCAGAATCGCGTGCTCAGCCTCAGCGGCCAACTGGTCGCTCCGCAGCTTCGACACGTAGTCGTTACGCCACGCCGTCCGGTCCTTCGAGTCGTAGACGATCTTCCCGCACACTCGACCGCCGTCCCGGATCTCGTGGACGATGTCCGCGCCCGGCTGCCCCCGCTTCACCCGTTCAATCACGTCGCCGGGGAAGGCCTGCCTCAACTCCTCGAACAGGTCGAGTTCAGCGCCCTCACCCCGCTCGTTCGCCGACTTTCGCTCCAACTGCCGCTGCAGCTTCGCCACCTGCTCGCTCAGCTTCTGCTGCTCCGCGAACGCCCGCGCCCGCTCCACCCCCAGCAGCTTCTCCTGATGCTCCTCCAACGCCTCCCGCTGCTCGACCAGCAGCGCCTGCGTCGCCTCCTCATGCCGGGCGGTCACCTCAGCCAACCGCGCTTCGGCCGCCTGCCGCGCCGCGTTCGCCGCCTCAACCGCCGCCGCCTCCCGCTGCGCCGCCTCAGCGTGGGCCGCCGCGACAGCCGCCGCGACTGCGGCCGCCAACTCGTCCGCGCCTTTCCGGCGCGTCTCCGTGACGGCCGCGTCCGCTTCCCGCTGCACCGCCTCTATCGCTACAGCCTGCTCAGCCTCCGCGTCCGCCAGACGCTGCTCCATCTCTGCGGTCAGTCGCCGCTCAATGGACCGGGTCTGCGCCCGCTCGTTCGCCTGAATCCGGCCGAGGATCTCCTCCATCCGGTCATGCGGGATCCCCTGCCCACACCATGGGCACGACTCGCTGTACGGCAATTCCGACACGTGAGCGGTCATCTTCAGCTCCCAATAGGTCCCAACAATTCCTAGAGCATGACCGCGCTAGGCGCCTTCGTCAAGCACCTTGGCTCGGACGCCTCTGCGAGTCGCCCGCTGAGTGCGCGCGGTGCAGGCCTCTCGAAGAGCGCGACCCGCGAAGGTAGTGCGAGCGCGACATCAGCGCCCGTCTTCTGTGACCGGCGGCGGCCGAGCGTGCCGTGTGGGGTCTGAACGCTGGCGGCTTGGGAGGCATCTGGGACGCGAAGGAGACCCTGATGCCGCTTTCAACTTTCGGGTACGTCGCCCGCGGAGCGCTGCTGCACTGGTGGAAGGAGTTCGCCGTCGCGGTCTGCGGCCGCTCGACCTCTTCACGAGCAGTCTCGTCGGGATGGTCGTGCGGATTCCCGACAGGCCTTCGACCTTTCAGTCAAGAGCCCATCCAGATTCATCTTGACGTACATCGCTCAAGGTTGTTGCGCGCATAGCGACGGCTCGCGAGCGCACAGGCGCGCGACCGAAGGTGCCGGCAGCCGCTTGCGCCGCGGCGGCGGGTCCTTCTGTCTTGCGGCGTCCCGCCGGCAACGGTTCGTCCCGGTGAGAGCCGATAGCGTACAGAGAAGCAACAACCTCAGGCGGGAAGGCAGTGATCGTGCCGATGGTCGAATCAGTCGGATACGAGGGCTGCGACATCGATGAGTTCGTCGCCGACCTCGCTCGCCGCGACATCGACGTACTCGTCGACGTGCGCCTGAACGCGGTGAGTCGCCGTCGTGGGTTCAGCAAGACCGCGCTGAGCATTGCGCTCGACGCCGCCGGCATTGAGTATCGCCATCTGCGTGCGCTGGGAAATCCGAAGGACAACCGGGCGGCGTTCAGCGGCGACGACGTCGAGACCGGTCGCGCCGTATATCGCGGACTGCTCGGTACGCCGGCCGCTGTGGCCGAGATGGCACAGCTAGCAGACCTCGCAGAAGCTAGTCACGTCGCGGTGATGTGTTTCGAACGCGATGAGCAACACTGCCATCGCAAGGTCCTTATCGACGAGCTCCTTTCCGTTCGAACCGGCTGATCTTCAGCGCCGCCGGTCCCTACCCGGCCGTGCCCACCAAACTCTTAAACGCTGAACACGTTGCGACGCTTCGCCTGGTTACCGACGTAGAAAGCCACGTCGCGATCGGAGGCGCACAACTCCCCGAGAAACGTCGCCTTAATGGCGTCGGCGAGGTCGGCGTCGCCGAGCGAGCGCATTGTGCGTTGGAACGCGACCAGCTCCCAGTCGATGTTGCCCTGCTTGTGTCCCCGGCAATCCTCGCTTCGGCAATGCCAGTGATACGCGCCCCTGAAGCGCGGTGCTTCCAGCGGGGTGCGATCTTCACCGCCGAACAGGTCGAGCTGACCGACGTAGTTATCGATCTTCGCCTGTTCGTCACGGGTCCAGCCGGGATGCTTTTCGACGACGAAATCTTCGACGCTGGCAGCGCGCACCAGACCAAGTGATGGACCGACGCCCTGGCCGCGCGCTGCCTCATTGAGCTCGCACATTGTCGTGTCCATGTACGGCGCGATGTGCGGGCGGCGCGGGTCCCACGCTCGCAAGCTCTTCTCGACGCGCAACGAAGCCATGCGTGGCTTCCAGCTTTCGTGGCGCCCGTCCGCCCGCGCCCTCTGCGCATCGACGGTGACGATGTCGTACTTGCTGAATCGTGTGTCCTGCTCGAGGTAACGAAAATTGATGGGATAGAGCCGGACCCAGCCGGGGCGGTTCGGATCAACTGAAACCCCGGCGACGCACACGGTCTCGCCGTAGGTGTGAGAGGGGTTGGGCGCCGCCTTGACAGTAATCATCAGCCGTAGCGAGCGCACCTCATCGGTCGCGGGCTCCGGCTCAGTCCCGTCGGGTCCAAACAACGTCATCTGATCGGTCAACGCGGGTCCTCCAGACGGCAGTATGGAGGCATAGGAGCGAAACCGGTGATCAACACGCGTTACGGCCCTTACGGGCTGGTCGATTCAAATACTCCAGCGGCCGCGACGTTGGCCTCGCCTCACTGCACCGACCGACCCGCCTATAGATCCATATGTGCAGTCGCCAAGCTCAGGAGGGCCGCCCAGATCGACGGTTCTTGCTCGCCTGGCATGGCGACCGAGCCGGCGGGGCTCCTGGCGCTGCTACCTCGGCTGACGCGGGTGATGGCGTCGGGTGGCCGTCGACGACTCTTGGGCCCCTCGCGCCCACCAACCTCGTTCTACCGATCAGGCTTGGCGACCCACGGGTCGATCAGCTCGACGTCGATTTTCGCGAAATCGCGCTGATTCCGCGTTGCGAGACCGGCGCCGTGCAGGCGGCACGTTGCCGCAATCTGGGCGTCCAGGGCAGAGATCGGCCGTCCAGCGGCTCTGCGGCGAGACACGATGTCGGCGTAGTGGGGGCTGCAGTTGACATCGAAGGCGACGACCGCGCCGGCGAACGTCTCGCCGATGACGGAGTCGACGAGGTCGGCGATGCGAGTTCGGCGCCGCCCGCGGGGGAGTAGTGCCGCTCCTGCTCTGAGCTCGGCTGCGGTGACCGAGGTGATGACGAGGTCGGAGACGTCTCGAGCATCCACCCACGCGAGAACGTTCGCGTCCGGACTGGGTTGCATCAGTTCCGACACGACGTTCGTGTCCAGCACGATCACTGCCTGATCTCAGTCCGGAAAGGTCACGTCGCCGGCCGGATCCGACCTGGCCGGGACCGGCAGGCCGGCCGGACCAACCGTCCTGAAGCGATCGCGGATATGGCTGCCCAGTCGGGCGCGGGGACGGGTTGGGCTGACGGTCGTCGCGAGGATCTCGCGCGCCTCGGCCTCCATCGACCGGCCGTGCTCAGCTGCGCGAACACGCAGCCGAGCTTTGACCTCGTCGTCGAGATCGCGAATCACCAGCGTTCCCATGTGCACTCCACCCTTTGCCGTGTACGCTAGCAATGCTAGCACCAATGGAAGTTGGCCCGGTCGGATGCGTCGGCATCCGACCGGGCCGTGAGCGAACCCCTGACTCAGCAGCAGCGCGTCGGGTCCTGGCGCGCACACGCGGCTGGCCAGCCAGGTGACTAGAAGGGCGGCTTGTCCTGCTGGCAGACCGTGCCCGCTGCGGGCAGGGTGCCGTTGATGTAGTAGCTGCTGGCCGCGTCGAGGATGCACGAGCTCGGGTTGAACAGTGCGGTGTGGCCGCCGCCGTCCTCGGTGATGATGTGCACGTTGTTCAGCTGCGACGGCAGCTTCAGCGTCGAGGTGTAGGCAGTGTTGGTGTCGCCCTTGGTGCCAATCGCCAGCAGCGGCGGCGTCTTCTTGTCGAACGGGCCGGTGTAACGCTCGGCGTCGCGCGCCTGCCACTGGGCACACGGCTCGGCCTGCCACGTCCACAGCGAGCCGAAGCCCGACGGGGACTGTTCCTTGTTGGCCCGCGCCGACTGCGCCTGGTAGCTGTTCGGGTCGGCCGGGTTCGGGCTCTCGGAGCACAGCACCCCGTACGTGCCCTCGACGATGGACGGGGCGAACGCACCGGCGAGCTTCGTGGCCGATCGATTCGGCACGGTCATCGTCACCCCCGGGGCGTTCGTCGCGCCGGACGCGCTCGTGCTGGCCGTCCAGATGGCCTGCAGCTGGGTGGCGAGCCCCGCCCACCCGGTCGAGATCGGGTTGGCGTTCTGGTACTCCAGACCACCGGCCGTCGTGGTGACGGTGAGCGAGCGCGTGAAGGTGGTGCCGTTGACGGTGGCCGGACGGGCGTCGAGCTGCCTGAGCAGCAGCTGGTACTTCGCTGCGGTGGCGATGGGCGAGCCCGCTGCGAACGCGCACTTGGCTGCGCCGGCCGATCCGCACTGCGACAGGAACATCTGCAGGGCCACCTCGGTGCCCTGGGCGGAGTTCAGCCGGTCGAAGGTGCCGAACGTGGCACCCGCGGCGGCGTCGTTCCACTCCTTCGGCGAGACATTGCCGTCGAGCACGATGTGTCCGACGTTCTGCGGGAACAGGTTGGCGTAGGTCTCACCGAGGTAGCTGCCGTAGGACGGTCCCCAGTAGTTCAGCGTGGCATCGCCGACCGCGGCGCGGATGGCGTCCACGTCGCGGGCCACGTTGGCCGTGCCCATGTGGTACTGGATGGGTCCGCCGTGGTCGTGGCACGCCTTCGCGAACGTGCCCCAGGCGGCGATCTCCTGCTTCTCCTCCGTCGCGTTGGCAGGGAACAGGGCCGCCGGCACCGTGGCCAGCGCGGCGTTCTCCTGCTCCGGGGTGTCGAAGCACTGCAGCTGACTGCTGTTGCCGATGCCGCGCGGGTCGAAGCTGACGATGTCGAACCGGGCGCGGACGGCGGCGGGGAAGTAGGGATAGGCGAAGTCCTGGCTGGCGGTGCCCGAGCCACCCGGTCCACCGGGGTTCCAGAGCAGCGAGCCGATCCTGTGGGCCTGGTCGGTGGCCCGGTGCCGGATCACCGCGATCCCGATCTTGGCCCCACCGGGGTCGGCGTAGCTGAGCGGGACCTGCAGGGTCGCGCACTGGTCGAGCGCCGCACCCGTCGTCGTCGGGCTCTTGCACGTCTGCCAGGTCAGGGCCTGCGCAGCCTGCCCGGCGCGGGCGGCCCCCGCCGCCTGGGCCGGGACCACGCCGAGGGCGAGTACACCGCACGCCGCCGCAGCGCCCGCGAACACTCGTAGTCGCATCACTGTCACCTCCGAGTCGGTGTTCGCGGCAGGTCTGCCGCCAACCCCCGAATCGTCCGGCCTGCACGACGGGAGGAAATGGTGTATTCGGACGAAACTGGACACGGGATCTTGCCGTTGACGACAAGATCGCGACCGGGCCCCGAGGACGCGCAGCGACGCACCGACATCGGCGTCGTCGCGAGTGCCGGGCCGACGAATGACACGGTCCAGTGTCGTGCTCCGGCACGAACACCGCAGCGGGTTGGTGCGGAACGGTCACGGCATCACGACCGGCCGGCCAGCAAGGAGATCGATGAGCTCGTCACGACCGTCGCAACGCGCTGCCTCGCCGTCGAGGATCTTCGTCTCGGTCGACATGGAGGGCATCGCCGGCATCACCGACCGGCGCCAGGTGTGGCGCGGCCAGACCGACTACGAGTGGGCCCGCGGCCTGATGACCGCGGAGGCCGACAGCGTGGTGCGAGCCGCGTTCGACGCCGGAGCCGAGCGAGTGGTGGTCAACGACTCGCACGGCGATCTGTGCAACCTGCTGCCCGACCGGCTCGACGAGCGTGCCGAGCTGCAGACCGGTTCGGGCAAGATGCCCGCGATGACGTTCGGTATCGAGGCCGGCTTCGACGCGGGGATCTTCGTCGGCTACCACGCGCGGGCCGGCACGACGTCGGGCGTGCTCGAACACAGCTTCAACAGCTCGGTCGTGTCCGGCATCCGCGTCGACGGGCAGGACTGGGGTGAGACCGAGACCAACACGGCCGTGCTCGGCAGTCACGGCGTGCCGCTGGTCCTGGTCGCCGGCGACGACATCACCTGTGCGCAGGCCCGCGAGCTCGTGCCCGACGTCACGACCGTTGCGGTCAAGACCGGGCTCGGCTACCGGGCTGCTCGCAGCCTCTCACCGGCCGAGGCCCGTCGTCGACTGGCCGAGGCGACCACGGCAGCGTTGACCGCGCCGTTGCCAGCGCCGTTCGTGCCGGACCCACCCTTCGACGTGGAGATCGACTTCCTGACCTCGCCGATGGCCGAGTGGGCAGCGCTCGTCCCCGGTGCCACACGCGCCGGGGCGCGCACCGTCGCTGCTCGGGCCTCGGATGTCACCACGGTGACTCGCTACCTGGGTGCCTGCATCGCACTCGCCGAACGGGCGCTCGGCATCTGAGGACGGCAGATCCCAACCCGTCGACCGGCTCAACTGCTCGCCGCAGCGGCCGATGGGCTACTCGTCAGATGACCACTGCGACGTCGACGGAGTCTCGTGCACATCCCGCGTTCCACGTCGGGCGGCGTCACCTGCGGGTTACGCCGGTCGTCGTCGGCCCTGCTGACCGCTGTCGTTGCCGTGGCGGGAGTGGGTGTCGCCGCGGCGCGGCCGGCAGCCGCGGACACGCTCGACACGTGTACGCCGACGGCAGACGCGTGCTCCGTGAGGTTCGACTTCGACGAGAACCTGCAGACCTTCGAGGTCCCGGCCAACGTCGAGACGATGCACGTGCGGGTCGACGGCGCGTCCGGCGGCGGCTTCCTCGTCGGGCGGGGGGCGGCCGTGACCGCAGACGTCACCGTCGTCCCCGGTGAACGCCTGACCATCGTGACCGGCGCGCGCGGCATCCTCGGCGGCACGTCCCGCCGCGCCGCGGGCGGCGGCGGACCGGTCGACCCGAACTCGCAGGCCGGCAGCGGCGGTGGCGGCTCGTTCGTCTTCGCCGACACCGAGTCGCGCCCTCTCGTCGCCGCCGGCGGTGGCGGTGGCAGCAGCGGTACCGGCGCAGCCGGCGGCGACGCCGGCGAGACGGGCGGCCAGGGTGACCCGCCGCGCGCAGACCCGGGCACCGCCGCGACCGGTGGCACGCAGGACTCGCCGGGCAGCGGGGGCGACCTCCACGATGCCGACGGAACGGATCTGGGATCCGGCGGCGACGGCGACGGGCCCGCCTCCGGGGTCAGCCGGCTGCCGCTGGGTGGCACGGGCAGCGTCTACCGCAACGATCGGAGCACCTACGCCGACGAGCGCACCGACGGCGGTGGCGGCGGTGGCGGCGGCTGGTACAGCGGCGGCGGCGGTGGACACACCGGCGGTGGCGGCGCCGGCTCCAGTTACGTCGACCCCACTCGCGCGACCGACGCGACGTTCGGCATGGGAGACGACAGGGACGGTGACGTCGTCTTCAGTTGGACCAAGACGCAGCCCGACCTGACGCTGGCCGCCAGCCCGGCCACCGGCGTCGTCGCCGGCGACCAGGTGGTGTTGACCGCGACCGTCGACGGCGTGAGCGGCCCGGGACGGGGAACGGTCGCGTTCTCCGACGCGGACGGCACGATCAGCGACTGCGACGCACGAGCGATCGACGAGAACGGCACGGCGGTCTGCACCACGACGCTCGCGTCAGCCGGCGACCACCACGTGACCGCCGCCTACAGCGGTTCGTTCGGCTACCTGCCTGCCACCACCGACACGCCGCTGCGGCTGTCGGTCGGATCAGCGCTCTCGCTGACCACGCGCGACCTCCCCGACGGTAGCTACGGCACGACCTACCACGCCCGCCTCGACGCAGCCGGCGGCAGCGGCACCTACACCTTCGCGCGCACGGCCGGCACACTGCCGGCCGGTCTCGCCCTGCACGCCGACGGCACCCTCGAGGGAACCCCCACCGCGGTGACGCCGACCGGCGCGCCGACGACGTTCACCGTCACCGTCACCGACGCGGACGGCCGGTCCGTGACCGGCAACTACGCGATCGGAGTGACGAGGGCGCCGCAGACCGTCGACGTCACCGTCGCACCGGCCGCGCCCATGGTCGGTGGCACCTATCGCATACCGCCGACGAGCCGGGGCGGTTCGACGCGGCCCCTGCAGATAGTCGGGGACGACAACTGTTCGGTGCTGGGCCGCACGGTCAGCTTCGAGCATGCCGGCCGTTGCGTCATCACGGCATGGCAGGACGGCGACGACCACTACGACGCTGCTCCCCAGATCCAACGGACCGTCGACGTCGCTCGCGCCCCACAGCGCATCGTCCTGACCGCGGCTCGGAGCGGATCGGTCGGTGGCACCCTCACGATCTCCAGCAGCGGCGGCGCATCCGGACAGCCCGTCGTGCTGGTCGGCGACGGCTGCACCGTCGACGGCGTGCGGGTACATCTGGACGCGGTGGGAACCTGCACCGTCACCGCCCAGCAGGCCGGCGACGACGACTACCTCGCCGCGGCGCCCACCTCGATCCACATCGCCGTTCGCGCCGTCGACCCGAGGATCACGGCAACGGTGACCGGGCATCGACGGGCAGGGTGGTTCACCGGGCCCGCGACCGTGCGGTTCACCTGCACGCCCGGCAGCGCGTCGCTGGCGGGGTCCTGCCCGGCGCCGGTGACGGTGGCGGCGAGCGGGGTGACCGTCGTCGCCAGGACCATCGCCGCGAACGACGGCGGCAGGGCGACCGCGTCCGCCACGGTCGCCGTGGATCGTGTCGCGCCGACCGTGCGGATCGTGCTGGGCACGGTCCCGAGCGGGACGCGCCGGCTGCCCAAGGCCAGCCTGGTCGTGCGGGACGACCAGTCGGGTGTCGCCCGCACCGCCCTCGTTCGGACGGTCCGTGCCCACGTGATCACCTATCGGGCCTCGGTCACCGACCATGCCGGAAACAGCCGCACGGCGCGCAAGACCGTCCGCCGCTGACCGGGACCGGGGTCAGTGATCACGCATCGTCGCGCAGGGAGCGGACCATGCTCTGCAGGGCGCGGAAGGCCTGGGACTGCTCGGTGGCGGTCATGCCCGCCAGCATCCGGAGCTCGACGGAGCGGACGGCGACGGTGGCCTTGGCGAGGCTGCGACGGCCGCGCGGGGTCAACCGCGTGGGGAGTGCCTTGCCGACGGGAGCCTCGGCGGGACGGGTGACGAAGCCGTCGCGTTCCAGGGCCTGCAGCAGCACGTTCATCGACTGGCGCGTCACGAAGGCGCCGCGGGCGAGGTCGGAGTTCGACAGGCCCGGGCGCTGGGCGAGCAGCTCCAGACAGGAGTAGTGCGTCACGGTCATGCCGAGGGGGCGCAGCACCTCCTCCATCGCGGCGCGGAGGGCGCTCGACGCCTCCTTGAGCAGGTAGCCCAGTGAGGTCTGCAGGTCGACGCCGACGCCGTCTTGACTCATGTCAGCAGTCTGACATACGTTGGCGTGTGTCAGATATCTGACATACAGCGAAGGAGCAGCACCATGCCCGCCACCGGCCCCGACTTCATCTCCCTGCAGGTGCGCGACCTCGACACGTCGCAGGCGTTCTACGAGCAGTACCTCGGCCTCGTGCGCTCGCCGGCCGGGCCGCCGCACGCCGTCGTCTTCGACACGAAGCCGGTCGCCTTCGCGGTCCGCGACGTCGTGCCCGGCACCGACCTCGACTCGGTGGCCCGACCCGGCATCGGCGCCGCGATCTGGCTGCACGCCACCGACGTCCAGGCGATCCACGACGCGCTCGCCGCCGACGGTCACATCATCGTCGCGGCACCGATCGACGGACCGTTCGGCCGCACGTTCACCTTCGCCGATCCCGACGGCTACCACGTCACGCTCCACGAGCGGGCCTGACCGACCGGCGCCGTCGCCCGACCGGCGCACGCGGCTCAGCGCCTTCGCATGGCCGGTTCTGTACGGTCCCCCGGTGCCGTCACAGCAGCTGCCGCCGGATCTCGACCCGCGCGGCCGGCACCGCGGCGATGGCCGGGGCAGTCAGTACGCGGCCCGCGGCATCGGGCGGGTGATCGGCGCGATCGTCTCGATCGGGCTGCTGCTGGTCGCCGGCTACACCTGGTACCAGTACCGCGACCTCGACCGGAACGTGTCGCGCCTCGACGTCAGCGTCGGCGAGCCGGCGACGCCCGACCAGCCCGACATAGACGGCCAGGACCAGAACATCCTCGTCGTCGGCAACGACGACCGCTCCACCATGAGCGACAAGGAGGTCAAGGACCTCCACGTGGGCCGCGACGGCGGCAGCCTGGCCACCGACACGATGATGATCGTCCACGTGCCCGCCGACGGTTCGCGCGCGACGCTGATCTCGCTGCCGCGCGACACCATGGTCGACGTCCCCGACGGCTACGGCACGAACAAGCTGAACGCACCGTACGCGCTCGCGTACAGCGCGGCGATGGGCAGGTACGGCTCGACCATGAGCCCGCCCGCGGCCCGGTCCGAGGCCCGCAAGGCCGGCGCCGACCTGCTGCTGAAGACCGTCACCACGTTCACCGGGCTGAGCATCGACCACTACGTGCAGATCGACCTGCTCGGCTTCTACCGCCTCAGCACCGCGATAGGCGGCGTGCCCATCAATCTGTGCCACGACGTCGACGACCGCCATAAGACCAACGTCGCCCACGGCAGCGACGGCGGCTCCGGACTGCATCTGAAGAAGGGCAGGCACGACATCAGCGGGAAGCAGGCGCTGGAGTTCGTGCGCCAGCGCCACGGCCTGGACAACGGCGACTTCGACCGCGTGAAGCGGCAGCAGTACTTCCTGACGGCCGCGTTCCGACGGGTGGCAGGCTCGGTCGGGATCCTGTTCGAGCTGCGCCGGCTCAAGGACGCGCTGCGGACCTCGGTCTACCTGGACCGGCACCTCGACCTGCTCGATCTCGCCCGCCAGCTCGAGAACCTCACCGCCAACAACATCGTCGGCAAGACGATCCCAGTGTCGCTAGACGGGACCGCGAGTCCGAAGCAGGTCAAACGCTTCGTGGCCACGGTGATCGGCAGGGCCGACACGTCGAAGTCGAAGTCGAAGTCGAAGTCGAAGTCGAAGTCGACAAGCTCGTCGCGCCGCTCGACGCCCAAGCCCACCGCCGTCGACGCGAAGTGCATCGACTGAAACGTTGGGCCGGGTAGCGCGCGTGGCGCTTCGTCAGCGCAGCACGACGAGCGGTTGGTCGCGGCGGGTGTGCCGGTTCCACAGCTCCTCCGCGATCGTCGTCGGCTCGTGGGTCGCGCCGGGGCCGACCGCACCGACCATCGTCACCTGGGCGACGTGCGTGCCGAGCGGGCGAGCGTGTCGTGCAGCAGCCGCACGGACATTGACTCGGCGGCGTACGCGATCGCCGACACGGCCCGGTCCGAGTGCGGCTCGACCGCGGCGCCACCCGTGGTGCACAGCAGCGTTCCGCGTTCGCTCGCCGGCAGGTCGCCGAGCACGTCCCCGACGACCCCGACGGTCGCGACGACGCCGGGGTGGAGCGCCGACCACGAATAGGGTGCCGGTCACGACGCGGCCAGATCCGCGCTGCGGGTGAGCGGCGCGTCGGCGTCGGCCTCGCGGCGCAGCCGCTCCCACCGTGCCGTGGCACCGGCGAGGGCGTCGGAGCCGAGGAGCAGTCGCAGCGGCGGTTCGTCCCGCTCGACGGCGGCGACGATCGCGGCGGCGGCCCGGCGCGGGTCGCCCGGCTGCCGACCCGAGACGGCGAGTGTCGACGTGCGGCGCGCGCCGGCGGTCTCGTCGTAGTCGGCGATGCGGACGGGGGACTGCTGCATGGACGCGCCGGCCCAGTCGGTGCGCATACCGCCGGGTTCGACGATGGTGACGGCGATGCCGAGCGGGGCGAGCTCGGCGGCCAGGGACTCGGACAAGCCCTCCAGGGCGAACTTGGTCGCGTGGTAGTAGCCGGTCGCGGCGAACGCGGCCAGGCCGCCGAAGGACGAGACGTTGACGACTCGCCCGCTGCGACGTCGCCGCATCCCGGGCAGCACCGCCTTCAGGACACGCACCACGCCGTGCACGTTCGTGTCGAACAGCGTCGCGACCGGCTCGTCCTCACCCTCCTCGACGGCGGCGAGGTAGCCGTAGCCGGCGTTGTTCACGACGACGTCGATACGGCCGAAGTGCGCCTCCGCGGCGGCGACGGCGTCGCGTACCGACGCGTCGTCGGTCACGTCGAGCGCGAGCGGGAGCGCCCGGCCGGGATGGGCCGCGGCGAGGTCGCCTACCGTCTCGCTGCGGCGGGCGGTGACGACCACGCGGTCGCCGCGCCGCAGCGCCTCGTCGGCGAGCGCGCGGCCCAGTCCGGACGAGCACCCGGTGACGAGCCAGACCCTGTCGTTGCTCTCGTTCGTAGTCATGTCACCGAGTCTGCGAGCGGGCGTGATCGGTAGCCACACCCCGTCAGGGGGTGCCTTCGCAGGGTGCGGTCGGCGGGCCGTCCCGCTCGCCCGTGCCATGCTGCTCGGGTGGCGACCGGCAACGACCTGGGCGAGTTCCTGCGCAGCCGCCGCGAGCGCGTCGACGCCGCCACCGCCGGCGTCGTCAGCACGACACGGCGCCGGGTCGCCGGGCTGCGGCGCGAGGAGCTCGCCCTGCTCGCCGGCGTGAGCGCGTCCTACTACGCGCGGCTCGAGCAGGGCACGGACCGCCGGCCGTCGCGTGAGGTGCTCGAGGCGTTGGCCGGGGTACTGCGGTTGGACGACGCGGAGCGGCGGCACCTGCACGCGCTCGCCGACCCGCCCTCGGCAGCGGGCGGGGCCCCGGCCGAGGTGCGTCCCGGCGTGGCCCAGCTGCTCGAACGCTGGTCGGACCTGCCGGCGTTCGTCGTCACCCCACGCCGCGACGTCGTCGCCGCCACCGCCCTCGCGGGCCGCGTGAACCCGGCGTGGTCGGTGGGCGCCAACCTCGTCGAGTTCGTCTTCCTCGACCCGCGGGCGCGGGCGGTGTACCCGGAGTGGGACGACATCGCCGCGCAGTCCGTCGCGGGGCTCCGCGCGAGCACCGCGGCCGGTGCCGCCGGGCTCCCCGACCTCGTCGAGCAGCTGCGGCGGCGCCGTCGGCACGGTGCGACTGCAGTACGAGACGTTCGCGGTCGCCGGCGGCGAGGGACACGTTCTCTACGTCTACTTCGCGACCGCCGGCTCCGACGACGAGGCGACGCTGCGCGCCCTCGCGGCCGCTCCGCCCGCCGCCCGGCCGGGCTGAGCCGAGTCGTCAGTCCGCCGCGAACTCCAGCCGCATCGTGTTGCGGTAGGTGGTCCCGGGCTCCAGTACGGCGGACGGGAAGTGCGCGACGTTGGCCGCGTCGGGGAACGTCTGCGTCTCGAGGGTGAAGCCGGCGAAGGCGTCGTAGTGCGACAGCGGCGCCTTGGCGGTGACGTCCTGCAGGTAGCCACCGGTGTAGAGCTGCAGACCCGGTTGGTTCGTCGACAGCGTGACGCGGCGGCCGCTGCGCGGATCGGCGACGACCGCGACGACCCGCGTCCCGGTGCCGGCCAGCACCCAGTTGTGGTCGAAGCCGCCGGCGCTGCCGGTGGGCCGTCCGGCGCCGGTGTTGTGCACCTCGGCGTGGTGCTCGCCGAGGCGGGTGGGGGTCCGGAAGTCGAACGGCGTGCCGGCGACGGCGAGGATCTCGCCGGTCGGCAGCAGCTCGTCGTCGACGGGCGTGTAGTGCCCCGCGTGCAGCTGCGCCACGTGGTCGAGGACGTCGCCCGAGTCGTGTCCGCCGAGGTTGAAGTACGAGTGGTGCACGATGTTGGCCAGCGTGGGCCGATCCGTCGTGGCGGTCATGGCGATCTCGAGCGCTGAGCCGTCGAGCCGGTAGCGGGTCTCGGCGACCAGCCGGCCGGGGAAGCCCTCCTCGCCGTCGACGGAGACACGCGAGAACGTGACGCCCTCGTCGTCCGGGTGGAGCTCGGTGGTCCAGCCGTGCTGGTCGAAGCCGCGACGGCCGCCGTGCAGGTGGTTCTCGCCCTCGTTGACCGTGACCTGGTGGTCGGTGCCGTGCAGGTGGAAGCGGCCGCGCCTGATGCGGTTGGCGTAACGACCGGCGGTGGCGCCCATGTAGGCGGGGTCGGCGGAGGCCGTGGTCAGGTCGGGGCGGCCGAGGACGACGTCGACGGTGCGGCCGTCGCGGTCGGGCACGTGCAGTTCGAGCAGGCGTGCGCCGAGGTCGGTGAGGACGGCGGTCAGGTGACCGTTGGACAGCGTGACGAGCCGGGCCTCGTGGTCGGCGCCGGTGCCGGTGCGGATGCTGGGCATGATGCGTCCTGTCTATCGCATCGCCGGCGGCGGGGCGGGCAGGCCGCGCGGGCAGAACGAGGCCCCGGGAGGAGGAGCCCGGGGCCTCGTGGGTGGCGCCGCAGGACGCCACTCGTGTCAGTCGAGCTTCGCCGCCACGAGCCGGGTGAGATCCACCAGGCGGGCGGTGTAGCCCCACTCGTTGTCGTACCAGCCGAAGACCTTGACCATCCGCCCGGAGGCCTGGGTCAGGCTGGCGTCGAACAGACACGAGGAGGGATCGCCGATCACGTCGCTGGACACGATCGGGTCGGTCGAGTAGGCCAGCCGGCCGTGGAGCGGGCCGGCCGCGGCCGCGTCGGCGAACGCCGCGTTGACCGCCGCGGCGTCGACGGCAGCTCGTCCACAGCGTCGTCCACCGCTGTGGATTATCGAACGGTCCGTTCTAAATGTCGGAGGGTGCCGTTAGCGTGGACCCATGGCGATGATCGACACCCCGGTGCTCGCGATCGAGTACACCGACGAGGGCGACGGCCCGCCCGTCGTGCTCGTCCACGGGTGGCCCGATGCCGCGCGGGGGTGGCACGACGTGCGGTCCGGCCTGATCGCGGCGGGCCACCGCGTCGTGGTGCCGAGCCTGCGCGGGTCGGGCGGCACGCGCTTCCACGACGACACCACGCTGCGCGACGGCTCCGGTGCAGCGCTCGCCCGCGACGTCCTGGACCTCGCCGACCTCCTCGGCCTCGGTCGCTTCGCCGTGGTCGGGCACGACTGGGGCGCCCGCACCGCGTACACGCTCGCGGCCGTCGCCCCCCACCGGGTGAGTTCGATCAGCACGCTCGCGCTGGGCTACCAGCCGCGCGGCCGGTTCGCGGTTCCCGCCTCGTTCCGCGAGAGCCGACTGTTCTGGTACCAGTGGCTGATGTGCGTCGACGCCGGCGCCGCGGCCGTCGCCGCCGACCCGGTCGGCTTCGCGCGGGAGCAGTGGGACACCTGGAGCCCCGCCGGGTGGTACGAACCGGCCGAGTTCGAGGCCACGGCGGCGTCGTTCGCGAACCCGGACTGGGTCGCGGTCACGCTGCACGCGTACCGCTCCCGGTTCCGCGAGGACGAGCCCCGCGACCCCCGCTACGACGACGTGCGGGCCGCGGTCGCGGGCACCGATCGGATCGACGTGCCGACCCTGATGGTCCACGGCGGCGCCGACGAATGCGATCCGCCCGAGACGTCCTGGGGGCAGGCCGGGCACTTCGGGTCCTACCGCCGCGTCGTCGTCGACGGTGCGGGGCACTTCCCCCACCGGGAGGATCCGGCGGCCGTGCTGGCCGCGGTCACCGAGCACCTCGCCCGGCACCCGCCCGGTCGGGAATGAGCCGACCCGCTCCGGTGGTTCGGTCCCCCGTGACGACCGCCCGGGGCGCCGACCCCGTGTCCACGACCGCCCGAACGCGTGACGCGACGCTGCTGGTCGCCGGCGCTGCCGCCCTGTGGGGTCTCGACGGGGTGCTGCGCAAGCCGTTGGCGACCGCGCTCGACGCCGGGACGGTCGTGCTGTGGGAGCACGTGATCGCGCTGGCGGTGCTGGCCCCCGGGCTGCCCGCGGCGCTGCGAGCCTTCGCGCGGTGCCGCTGGCGCGACCGCCTCGCCGTCGTCGTGATCGGTGTCGGCGCCTCCGCGGTGGCCACCGCGCTGTTCACCCAGTCGTTCGCGCTCGCGGCCCGCTCGCACGACTTCGTCACGCCGCTGGTGCTGCAGAAGCTGCAGCCGGTCTTCGCGATCGCGCTGGCCGTCGTCCTGTTGCGCGAGCGGTTGCGGCCGTCCTACGCGGTGTTCGTGCTGCCAGCGCTGGTCGGCGCGTGGCTGCTGACCTTCGCCGATCCGCTCGACGTACGGGTGAGCGAGCTCCAGGCGGCGCTGCTGGCCGTCGGCGCCGCCGTCCTCTGGGCCGGGGGGACGGTGCTGGGGCGGCTGGTCTCGACGGCGCTCGACCCGCGCGAGATCACCACGTTGCGGTTCGGGTTCGGCCTGCTCGGGGCGATCGGCGTCGTCCAGGCGACCGGCGCCGCGGTCGCGCCGGGCTGGGGGAACCTGCCGGGGCTGGTCCTGCTCGCGTTGATCCCGGGGCTCTTCGCACTCGTCGTCTACTACCGCGCCCTGCGCTCGACGCCGGCGTCCCGGGCGACCCTCGCCGAGCTCGCCTTCCCCGCCACCGCGGCCGTCGTCGGCGTGCTCTTCCTCCACACCCACCTCAGTGGGACGCAGTGGCTGGGACTCGCCGTCGTCGCCGTCGCGGTCACCCTGCTCGGCTGGCACGAGAGCCGTCGGCCGGCCGCCGTCGTCCCGTCGGCGCGCGAGAGCGAACCGGTACGGGGCTGACCCGGGCTCAGCCGGGCCAGGCCATGTCGGCGTCGCGGTCCGCGTTCTGGCCGGCGGTCACCCGCGCCGCGGCGAGCAGTCCGCTCACCGCGAGCGCATCGGTGATCCGGCCGTCGAAGACCATCGCGACGGCCTCGGCGAGTGGCGTCCACCGCGCCTCGAGCTCCGCCTCCTCGCCCGTCGCGGCACCGGTCCGATCGCCTTCGGTCAGGTCACGCGCGAGATAGATGCGGCACGTCTCGTCGAGGATGCCCGGCGAGGTCCGCACGTCGACCAGCGTGCGCCACGACCCGGCCGACACACCCGTCTCCTCGGCCAGCTCGCGGCGGGCGGTGTCGAGCGGATCCTCGCCCTCCTCGTCGCGCAGCCCGGCCGGGATCTCGCACAGGTGTGCGGCGAGTGGGTGCCGGTACTGCTCGATGAGCAGCACCCGCTCCCGGTCGTCCAGGGCGACGATCGCGACCGAGTCGGCATGCTCGACGACCTCGCGGGTGGCCGTCTCGCCGTCGGGCTGCACGACCTCGTCCGTACGCACCCGGATGATCGCGCCGTCGTAGCGGGTCTGCGAGCTCCGCACCTCGTACGCCATCGTCAGCCCCGGTACGGCTCGGTGCCGTCGTCGTCGGACGGCGGCACCTCGTAGACCTGCGCGACGTGCCCGGCCGGGCTGTGCTCCACGCGATCGACGGGGACGGCGCGCACGACCCCGCTCGGGCCGTCGACGTCGATGCCCGACTGGTCGACGAGATCGGCGCGCTTGCGCCACTCGCCCTCGAAGGTGGACGCGAGGTCGCTGTCGGCGATGTCGCCCGCCGGGCGGATCACCACCCACTCGGTGTCGGCGGGTGCCGCCGGCGGTGAGCTGTCGGTGCCCGCCTCCGAACGCGCGGTCGGGTCCGGCTCGTCGGGTGCGTGCTCGCTGTCGCTCATGTAGCGGTCATGCTCGCGGCGCGGTGCGGGCTAACGCGACGGTGCACGCCTGGTCAGGGCCGCGGCGCAGCCGGCGCCGGCGAGGGCGATCGCGCCGGCGACGAGGAACGCCGGCTGACCCTGCGCCTGTCCGACGTGCCGGGTGGCCGGGTAGAGCGGGAGCAGCAGCAGTGGGGCGACGGCGCCGCCGGTGAACCGGAAGGCCGAGACGACCGAGACCGCGCCGGCCCGGTTGCCGGGCACCTCGCGGGCCGCGACGTTCTGGATGCCGACCGTCGCGAGCGAGGACAGCACGCCGGCCGCCGTCCACACCGCGACGAGCCAGCCGACCGCCGGTGTCAGGCCGACGAGCGCCACCAGCACCGCCGTGCCGGCCAGCCCGGCCGCGGCCGCCCGGCCGCCACCCCAGCGCTCGCTGACCGTCCCCCACGTGGCCGCGCAGGCGATACCGGCGGCGCCGAAGCCGACGATGACGAAACCGACCGCGGCGTCGGACACCGCGAAGCGCCGCTCCGCGTAGAGCGACACCAGGAACGGCAACCCCGCAGCACCCGCGTAGGACGCGAACCCGGCGAGGGACACGAGCGTCATGCGGACCGTCACCAGGTCGGCGAAGCGCGGCGCCGTGGTCGCCGGCCGGGGCGCGCCGGCCGGCGGGGCCAGCGCGAGCAGCACCGCCACCGCGGCGACGACGACGAACGCGAGGCGCCAGGTGATCGTCGTCGAGAGCGCGCCGACCAGCGGGGCGAGGGTCTGCCCGGCGGCCTGGCACGCCCCGAACACCCCGACCGCGCGTGACAGCGCCGCGGCGGGGACGGCCTCGACCAGCCCGGCGACGAGCAGCGGCGTGGTGAACGCGTTCGCCGCGCCCTGCACCACCCGGCCGGCGAAGAACGTTCCGGCGTCCGGGGCGACGGCGCAGAGCACGCTGGCCAGCGCGTAGACCACGTAGGCGATCCGGGTGGTCCGGCGCCGTCCCCACCGCTCGCCGAGCGTGCCCGAGACGAGCTGCAGGCCCGCGAACGGCACGAAGTACAGCGTGAGCGCGAGCCCCGCCGTCGTGACCGGGACGTCGAAGCTGCCGCCGAGCTCGGGCAGCATCGCGGCGGTGATGCCGCCGCCGAAGGGCCCGAGCAGGCCGCCGACGTAGAGCGCGACGCGACGCAGCTCGACGCGGGCCGGTGGCGGTGCGGTCACCGCCGGGCCGCGAGCGCCGCCACGATCCGGGTGACCGCGTCGTCCGGCGTGACGGTGGCGTCGACGATCGTGGCGTGCTCGCGCAGCACGGCGTCGCGTCGCTCGTACATGTCGGCGATCATCGTCTCGGGGTCGGCCGGCAGCCACGGCCGCGGGCCGTCGGCCCGCACCCGGGCGGCGAGCACCGCGGGCGGGCAGTGCAGGTAGACGAGCAGTCCGGCCGCGGCGAGGGCGGCGAGCTCCGCGGGACGGTCGGCGCTGCTCGCGGCGATGCCGGCCACGACGACCGCGTCGCGGTCGAGCAGCGTGGTGACGTAGCGGGCCTCCCACTCGTGCAGCTCGGAACCGCCGCGTCGCGCGAGCTCGACCGACGAGACCCCGGCCAACCCGGCGACGGCCTCGTCGTTGTCGACGTAGCCCACGTCCA